>JAGKXA010000073.1 GCA_021151615.1 Cellvibrionaceae bacterium
CCTACTATGCACTTTTCAATTATTGACCCTGACGGAAATGAAAATTTCCCCATTGCCCCAGACGGACGACCAGGGCGATGGCGGTTTGGCAGAAAAGAAATTGAAAGGATGGTAAAAGAAAAAAGTATTGAATTCGTCAAAAGGGATGGTGATTGGATAGCATACGAAAAGGAATATGAACCAAACGAAGATGAACTTGCAACAATCAAAGAGAGGTCAATATTCTATGACTTGGTAGAAAATGCCTCTGGGTCGAATGAGTTAACGGACTTGTTTGGCAACAAGGATGTCTTTGACAATCCTAAACCTACGGATTTAATACAACATCTGATCATCTTAACTACATCAATAGACAATAAAGACATCATTCTTGATTTTTTCGCAGGATCTGGCAGTACCGGACATGCGGTATTCAAGCAAAACCTACTCGATGGTGGCAACAGAAGAGTGATATGTGTACAACTTCCACAGGCAATAAAGGAAGAGTCTAAAGCCTACTCATTAGGTTATAAAGATATATCTGAGATTACCAAAAAGCGATTGACACTTGCCAGCACTGCTTTGAAAGAAGACTACAAAGCCACATCGTTCTATTTAGGTAACATAGATAAGATAGATATGGGATTCAGGGCTTTTAAAGTAGATCAGAGCAACATGCAAGACGTGTACTACCGCCCGCAAGATTATAAACAAGAAGCCCTAGAACTATTTGCCGACAATGTAAAGCCTGACAGGACTGGCGAAGACCTGCTGTTTCACGTATTGATTGATTGGGGTTTGCCGCTGTCGCTGGGCATAGAACAACTCTCCATAGCGGGCAAAGCCGTGTACAAGGTGGCCGAGAACTCCCTGATGGCGTGTTTTGAGCGCGGTGTTGACGAGGCGTTTGCCAAAGAGATAGCCGCCCACCAGCCGCTGCGTGTGGTGTTCCGCGATAGCTCTTTCAAAGACGATACCGCTAAAGAAAACGTAAAGCAGTTGCTGAAACAACTGAGTCCCGAAACCGAAATGCGCGTTATCTAAGCTATGAAACTACAATTCAAAGAACAGCGTTTTCAGCTTGATGCCGTGCGTGCGGTGGTCGATTGCTTTGCCGGTCAGCCATTGGAGACAGCACGCTTTACGCTGGAGCGCAGCCGCGACATCATTCGCAAGACCAAGGCCGCTGCCGCCGGAAAGCAGGAACTGGGGTTTGAACAGGACGTACAGGAAAGCATTGGCTACCGAAACCGGCTGCTGCTGGTAACGGAAAGCCAGATTCTTGCCAACATACAGCAGGTGCAGCGCGGGCAGGTACTGCCCGAGGTGAGTGCGATAGAACGCCCCAAGGGTACAAAACAGGGATATAACCTGACCATAGAAATGGAGACTGGTACGGGCAAGACCTATACCTACATCCGCACCATGTACGAGCTGCACAAGCACTATGGCTGGAGCAAGTTCATTGTGGTGGTGCCCAGCATAGCCATACGCGAGGGTGTGTATAAATCCTTCGAGGTGATGCAAGACCACTTTCAGGAGATATACGGGCATAAGATAAAACCGTTCATCTACAACTCGGCCCGCCCCGACGACATTGAAAGCTTTGCGTCCGACAACCGCATCAGCGTCATGATCATTAACACTCAGGCATTTAATGCCAAGGGCAAGGATGCACGGCGCATACACATGGAGCTGGATCAGTTCGGCACCCGCCGCCCCATAGACATCATTGCCCAGACCAACCCCATACTCATCATTGACGAACCGCAATCGGTAGAGGGCGATAGAACGGTGGAGGGCATGCAGGATTTCAATGCGCTGTTCACCATGCGCTATTCGGCCACGCACCGCAACGAATACAACAAAATATACCGGCTGGATGCGCTTGATGCCTACAACAACAAGCTGGTGAAAAAGATACAGGTAAAGGGCATTAACTTAAAAGGTTCTACCGGCACCACCGGCTACCTGTACCTGGAGCAGATAGTGCTGAGCACCAACAAGCCCCCTATGGCGCTTGTAGAGTACGAGCAGCGCAATGGCACAGGCACCCGCCGCGTAAGGCAGCGGCTGGAGAAGGGGGCTAATATCTATGAGCTATCGGGCAACATGCCGCAATACAAACACTACACCATTCAGGAGGTAGACGGCTATTTCAACAAGATAGTTATAAACGGCAAAGACATTTTTGCTGGTGAGGCTCTTGGCGATATTGATGAAAAGGCATTCCGTAGGATTCAGATACGCGAAACCATCGTGTCGCATCTTCAGCGCGAGAAGCAGCTTTTTGATAAGGGCATTAAAGTGCTTTCGCTGTTCTTCATAGATGCCGTAGAGAAATACAAGGTGTATAAAGAAGGTGTGGAACAGGCCGGAGAGTATGCCCGTATATTTGAAGAAGAATACAACCTTGTAAAGAACGACTTTATAGACCTCTTCCATCAGGAATATAACGACTATCTGCGCGATACCGATGCCGACAAGGTACATAAAGGCTATATGCCCGGCAGCTATGCCGAATATCTGATGCGCGATGATGCAGACAAGGTACACAATGGCTACTTCTCCATAGATAAGCAAAAACGCCTGATAGACCCATCGGTAAAGAAGGGCAAAAAAGGTGAAGAGGAAGAGAGCGACGACGTAAGTGCCTACGACCTCATTATGAAGGACAAGGAACGGCTACTCAGCTTTGAAGAGCCTACCCGTTTTATCTTCTCGCACTCCGCTCTTAAAGAAGGCTGGGATAACCCCAACGTCTTTCAGATATGCGCGCTGAAATACTCTGATGCCAACATCCGCCGCAGGCAGGAGGTGGGCCGTGGCATGCGTATATGCGTAGATAAACACGGTATGCGCCTGGACTATGATACCGTGGGCGACCAGGTACATGAGATAAACAAACTGACGGTAATAGCGTCGGAAAGCTACGAGGCATTTGCCAAGGGGCTGCAAAAAGAAATTGCAGATGCCATTAAGCACAGGCCGCAGAAAGCCGATGTGGACTACTTCATAGGCAAAATGATAACCGACGGCAAGGGCGGTGAATTAAGGATAGACAAAGAGACGGCCAAAAAGCTGCACAACGTCTTTATGAAGAAAGATGTGCTGGATGAGGACGAAAAGATAACCCAGCAGGGCAGGGATATGATAGAAAGCAATTCGCTGCCCCTGCCTGAGCACCTGGAGCCATACCGAGAAGCCGTTACCGCGCTGATGAAGGCCGTGTATACGGGCGAGGCACCCAAGCCGGAGGATGGCCGAGGCGATGTGCAGATACAGGTAAATGCCAACTTCCACAAAAAGGAATTTAAGGAATTGTGGGAACGCATCAACCTGAAGACGGTTTATGAGGTGCGGTTTGACACCGAAAAGCTGGTGAAGGATAGCATAGCAAGAATAAACACCGACCTGCATATTACTGAGCGTAGCTATGAGGTAAAGAGCGGTGAACTGAAAGACGACAACTCAAAAGACGCACTTGATAGCGGCGAGGGCTTTAAGGAGACGGGCAGGGCTACCAAAAAGCTGAACTCTGACATCTATACCAATACCGTTTACGATCTTGTGGGTGAAATTGTAACGCTTACCAACCTTACCCGCCGCACGGTGGTAGACATACTGAAAGGCATTAGCGGGGCAAAATTCCTGCTGGTGCGTCGCAACCCCGAAGAGTTTATTGCACGGTGCAGCAAGTTCATCAACGAGGTTAAGGCCAGCCTTATCATCAACAACATTGTGTACCACAAAACGGAAGACAGGCACGATGCAAAGACGGTATTCACCAATACCAAGACTGCATTGCGCCAGAACGAAATGCTGAAAAAGCACATCTACGATTTCCTGACCACAGACTCTAAAACAGAGGCCGAATTTGCAAAAGATCTGGAGAACGCACAGGAAGTAGTGGTGTATGCCAAGCTACCAAAGAGCTTTTACATCACCAATCCGGTTGCCACCTACAGCCCCGATTGGGCCATTGTGTTCGACAAGGACAGCGTGCGCCACATCTACTTTGTGGCAGAAACAAAGGGTACAGATTCAGAAATGGAGCTGCGCCACATCGAGAGCCTGAAAATACATTGCGCCGGAGAACACTTCAAAGCCATCAGCGGGCAGGAGGTCAAATTCTCCCGCGTGGTGAATTATCAACAAATGCTGGATATTGTGCAGGTAAAGTAAAAATTAAATCAGGAAATATACGCTATGAAGATATACGATATTAGCATTAAAAATTTCAGAGGGATTGCCGAGCTGAATAATCTCCGAGTTGGGGAAGTCAACTCATTTGTCGGCAAAAATGATTCAGGCAAATCAAGTATTCTAAAGGCACTTGATTCGTTCTTTAATGATAAATTTACCCCAAACGATGTTTTCAAGGGGAAGTCTGAAAACGAAAAGACCGAGATTGTTATTAGGTTTGAACCCGAATCTGCGGTTCAAAGTTTATGCTGCGATAGAGACGGGAAAATAAAGCTAAAGAAAACATTTTCCTTTTCTGCAGCCGGGAAAGTCGTCAAAGAACTCACTTACACATGCAATGATATTATTCATGCCGAAGTTGGTAATTGCTGGGGAGTAAAAGAAGCAGAGCTAAATTCTTTTCTTTCGACTTTAGGTGTTGAGTATTCTCGCTCTGGCAGAGGTGTCACCAATCTCAGAAAAATTGAAGATATTGACGCTAATACGGTCGCACTTGGCAGAGCGGAAAAAGAATACTCTGCTGATGAATTTTTGAAGAACATCCAGAAAGCATATCCATTTATTGAGGTGCCGGAGTATTCTCTTTTTGATGCAGAGCAAGACTTGAACGTTGGGTCAGCAAACTTCCAAACTCAATTCAAACCTATTGCAACACAATCTTTGTCTAACAACTCTGGCCTTACCTCTCAAATAGAAACGAATGTTCAGGGCGATTTGGAGAATGAGTTTGAGCAGATATCAACGTTGATGCGAAAAAATGTTCCAGAACTGGAAAGAATTCGCCCTAACGTTACCTGTAACTGGGCCAATCTTGTGAAGTTTGATTTGGCGTTAAAATTTTCAAATGACACTTTTGAAATTCCTATAGCGAATAAAGGAACTGGATTTAAGCGACTTTTAATGGTTGCCTATTTTGAATATTTAGCAAGTAAAGCCTCGAAGAAATATCAGATTTTTGGCATTGAGGAGCCAGAAACATTTTTACATCCGGAATTGCAAGCTGACCTGTTGGCATCCATATTAAGGCTCTCGGAAAACAGTCAGTTTTTCATTACAACTCATTCGCCTGTCTTCGCGGGTGCAACTGATGCCTCAAATATTGTTGTTGTAAAAAAAGAGAACGAAAGGTCGCAATATCTAAATCAGGCAAATAGAAATGAAATTCTTGATCTTGTAATAAAAGAACTCGGTATTCGTCCCAACTACAACTTGCTAAACGACAATTACAGGAAAGTAATCTTTGTTGAAGGTAGCGGAGATGTAAAGTTCTGGCAGATTGCACTATCTAAGATTAACGGGAGTATGCCAGAGGACATTCTGTTGATACCCTGTGGCGGTGATCAAGTTGAGTTCTTTGTAAATGCTGAATTATGCAGAAAAATAAATAGACGGTTCGTCGTAGTGGTAGACGCTGATAAAGGAGCAGTCGATTATGAAGCAAAGGCGCGAAACAAAGAAGCCCTTAAAAATAAAATCATTGATTTAGGTGGTGAGTTTGCGATGCTTCGGAAGCGCGAAATTGAAAACTATTACTCACGAGACGCAATCCAACGAATAATCGGTGACGCACATGCATTACCCGCTGAATTTATTATCGGAGATTATCAAGATATAAAAGAAGAAGTGAAAGCTCACATTATTGAGCCCTTCAGAATCAACTTTAAAGCAAAGAACAATTTCGATGTCTTCGAGGAAATGACTACAGACGAGTGGATTGCGTCTGGCGCTCCAGAAGGAGATAGTACTGATTTGCAGTTGATAATTCAGAAAATTGTGGCCTAAAGATATGACCCACATTGACAACATAAATAACCGCCTTGCCGATGACCTGAAGCAAGAAATAAAGAAAGGCAGCAAGCTATCCATCGCGGCTTCTACCTTCTCTATTTATGCCTTTGAAGCTCTCAAAAAAGAGCTGAAGAGCATAGACGGGCTACGTTTCATTTTCACCTCGCCCACCTTCATAGAAGAAGACCTGCAAAAAGAAGCAAGGCAGTTCTATATCCCCCATATTTTTAATGACATAGACCTTTGCGGCGGCGAGTTCGAGTTGCGG
Source organism: Cellvibrionaceae bacterium (assembly GCA_021151615.1). Classification (GTDB taxonomy): domain Bacteria; phylum Pseudomonadota; class Gammaproteobacteria; order Pseudomonadales; family Cellvibrionaceae; genus Cellvibrio. The sequence goes on from JAGKXA010000073.1 coordinate 6,242, forward strand.
TTGCGTAATGAGCTTACACAAAGGTCTATAGCCCGCGAGTGTGCTGCATGGGTGAGGGATAAAGTCACATTCAAAAGCAACAAGCGGGCAGATATGCCGCTGCACGGCTTGGTGCATGTTGTGGGTGCGGAAAGCGAAGCCGCCTATACACAGATCAATGGCTTTACAACCGCCGACCTTGGACTATCTCCAAGAAAGGGCTTCCCCACCCTTATACAAAAGATCACCACACCGCAGACTAATGCATACCTGCAATGGTTCGACCAGGTTTGGGACACCAACGACAGCCTGAAAGACGTAACTGATGCGGTGGTAGCCTACTTCGCCAGCGCATACAAAGAGAACAGTCCGGAATTTATCTATTTCGTTACGCTGTACAATATCTTTAATGACTTCCTGAAAGACGTAGCGCGGGACAATCTGCCCGATGATGAGATAGGCTTCAAACACACCGAAGTCTGGAAAAAACTGTACAATTTCCAGCGGGATGCCGTTATCGGCGCCATCAACAAGCTGGAAAAGTATAATGGCTGCATTCTTGCCGATAGCGTGGGTCTGGGCAAGACATTCACAGCTTTGGGCATTATCAAGTATTACGAGAAGCGCAATAAAGATGTGCTGGTACTTTGCCCTAAGAAACTGGAAGCGAACTGGAACACCTACCGGCACAACGATAAAAACAACATGCTGGCCAAAGACAGGTTCCGGTACGATGTATTGTTCCATACCGACCTGACCCGCAAGAACGGCATGAGCAATGGCCGCGAGCTGGCGAATGTGAATTGGGGCAATTACGGCCTGATAGTGATTGATGAATCGCACAACTTCCGCAACAACAATGCCAATGCCGGACGCGAGAACCGCTATCAGGCTCTATTGCGAAAGGTAGTGCAGGAGGGCATTGAAACAAAGGTGCTCATGCTATCGGCCACGCCGGTAAACAACCGCTTCAATGACCTTAAAAACCAGCTTGCTCTTGCCTATGAGGGCGCACCCGAAAGCATAGATAAGAAACTGAGCACCGAGCAGGGCATAGACCTGGTATTCCGTCGGGCGCAGGCGGCATTCAACGTATGGTCGAAGATGCCTGCCGACAGCAGGACAACCGAAAGACTGCTAGAGATGCTGGATTTCGACTTCTTCGAGATATTGGACAGCCTGACCATAGCACGGTCGCGCAAACACATTACCACCTATTACGACACGACGGATATTGGCAAGTTCCCCCAAAGGAACAAACCTGTGTCCATTCAAAGCCCTTTAGTAATTGACGGGATAACGTTTGAGGAAGTTGCCAATGCACTTTCTTTGCTGAACCTCTCTGTGTATTCACCATTGAGCTACATATTGCCAAGCAAGGTTGCGGAGTATAAAGCACGGTATGAAAAGAAAGTAAAATCGGGCGCATTCTCCCAGCTTGACCGTGAACGCAGTTTGCAGGTGCTGATGCGTATCAACCTGTTGAAACGGATAGAAAGCTCTGTTGACTCATTCCGGCTGACAATCAAAAAAATAGAAACCCAGATTTCAGATATTCTGAATGCGTTCGATAAACATGCAGAGTCCGTCAACGGCGTGGAAATTGACCCCACCGATGAAGATTTTGACTGGGATGCAGATTGGGGGGATGAAGAAAACCTGATCGGCGGAAAAGTGAAAGTGCGTCTGGCGGATGTGGATATTACCCGCTGGCGGGAAGACCTGCAATCGGACAGCGACATATTGCATGAGTTGCTATCCCGCATAAAAGAAATTGTTGGGAAGACCGACCTCAAGCTTGAGCAGCTAAAAGATATAATTGACGCAAAAGTAAAAGCTCCGTTCAATGACGGCAATAAAAAGGTGCTGATATTTACGGCCTTTGCCGACACGGCGATATATCTCTACAAGAGCCTTAAAGACTATCTCAAATGGGAATATGGCTTTAACTGCGCCCTGATAACCGGCTCCACACGACAAACGACAGCAGCGGATGTTCCGACCGAGCTGAACGCTCTACTGACGTGCTTTTCGCCTGTCTCCAAAGGGAAAGACCTGCTTTATCCGTCTATACAGGACAGTATTGATGTGGTTATTGCCACCGACTGCATATCGGAAGGCCAAAACCTGCAGGATTGTGATTTTCTGATCAACTACGACATTCATTGGAACCCTGTTCGCATCATTCAGCGATTTGGCCGCATAGACCGTATCGGCTCAAGGAACAAGTCTATCTCGATGGTCAACTTCTGGCCCGACGTAACACTCGATGCCTACATCAACCTGAAGCAGAGAGTGGAAAACCGCATGTTGATCTCTAACATGACGAGTACCGGCGATGATAATATTCTCAACGATAAAGAAAAAGACCTCGAATACCGGAAGATACAGCTTCAAAAACTTAAAGATGAAGTTGTAGACCTTGAAGACCTGCGGGAAGGGGTGTCGATCACAGACCTTGGGTTGAATGATTTCAGGGTTGATCTATCCAACTATGTTCGTGAGTTTGGAGAGTTGAAAAAGATACCGCAAGGCTTGCATGCTGCTGTTGAAGCCCGGAGCGAAGCTGAGAAGGGTGTAATATTCGTCCTCAACAATATCAATACGACTGTAAACATTGACAAACTGAACCGACTGCACCCTTACTACCTGGTGTACATCAAGCAGACTGGGGAAATACTGTACAGCCATACAGATGCAAAAAAGATACTGGACATCATGCGGCATCTGGCGAAAGGCGTTACTGAACCTATCGTGCGGCTCTGTGATGAACTGTATCATGAAACAGCCGACTATAAAAACATGTCGGTATATTCCCAACTGTTGCAGAAGAGCATTGCCTCTATTCTCAAAACCGAAGAAGAAAAAGAAGTGCTTAGCCTGTTCAAAGCAGGTGGCACGACAGCATTGGTAGATAAGATAAAAGGAATAGAAGACTTCAAGTTAATCTCATTCTTTATTGTGAAATGACGACATTTTTTGCTTTGCCCCAATCTTCGGTTGTTGACAAGGTTGTTCCCAAGAACAGCTTCGACGGCCATACGACTTCAAGGCAAAAAAAGCTGCTGTCCGAGTTCGTAGAACGCATCAGATGGACGCATAAGCTATCTCCGTCAACGGTCAACCTTTCCGGCACCGATGTAAAAGAAATAGAGGTCTTCGAAATAACGCTGAAAAAGAAAGGGGAAATAGCCGATGTTATAACAGTAATAGACCGCGCTATTTCTTATCCCATCATTTTTATAGTGCGCTATGGAGATGAAGCTGCGCTGTTTTCCTCTCAAAAACACCCGCATCCTGTAGATGAAAACAAAGCCGTTGTTGACTGGACATTCTCTTCCGGTTGGTTAGCAGCCGCTAAAGCCGCATCCTATTCTATCGAACTGAAAAAAGACCTGGATAGCGTGTTTCAAGACTTTTGCCGCAAGCTGTCCGGCAGGCCGACCGACAATTTGGCCTTTAAGGCATTCATAGACAGGGTGCGCAGACTGAAAGAGCTGAATGCACAAATTCTGCTTTTGCGTACAGAAATTAAGAACTGTAAGCAATTCAATAAGAAGGTCGAACTGAATGTTCAGTTACAAAGCCTCTTACGGGAGCTTGAAGAAATGGAACAAAGCTGAACTGCTTTTTCTTTTTCACCCGCCAATAATGCGTTAGGGATTGCCGCGTAAATCCTTTTTGCCCTTCGCAAAAAGATTGCAGCATAAAGCCCGGTCTTGAAAAGAAACGCCCGATACCTGCATCTGTCAATCCCGCTCCCAATCGAGGTCCGGGCTTTTCTCCGGGTCGTTATCTGGCACGGAAATATCCGGCTACTCCATTTCCTCCATTACCAGTTGTTCCATGCTTTTCGGTTCGACTTGTGGCATAGCCGGTTCCTCCATAACTGGAATATAGGCAAACTTTGATAATGAGACCGGCGCAACTTCCGCAGTCATTTGTTTCTCATGCTCCAGCTTGTATTCATTGAAGCGCAAATCGGTCTTGCCGTCCAATCGGTCATCCACATATTTCGTCGCCAGCAGCACATCATTCTTCTCCATCCCCCGGATCAGCTCTTTAGACTGTTCGCGGGCGCGCTGATGCTCGTCTGCTATTTCCTGTTTCATTTCGTTAATGACCCATTGGTTGGCACGCGGGCCTTTCTCGTTTTCCCAGAAGTCTTTTCGTGGCTGGAATGCATCAGGATCGTTGCTGATCCTGTCGATCATGTAATTCTTGATCTTCGTCTGCATCATCGCACGGTCAAGACGTTCCGTGAGCTGGTCGTATAGTTCCATATTGAAGGATGTTGACAATGAAAGGAGATGGATACTAAAATATGAAAAGTATCTCTATCAAGGTAATGCTGTGAAGCCACCATTCATACAAAGCTACCGTTGCCCCGACAGCCTCATCCCCTTAAAGCAGGGCAATGACTATCAGGAACGCCTGTCGGCGCATGCCAATATCCTGCCGCAGCACGAGCAGACGGCAGAACGCCTGATTGTGCTGCACCTCGGCTATTTGCCCAGCATCAATGTTTCCATGCAGCATGAGATATTCATCCGTGCGGAGCTGGAGATGCTGCATGCTGGTCAAACCAGCCGGGCGAAGTTCGCTGAGCGCGTGCATACGCATATCCGTCACATCCGCAATGAAGACATGCATGCAGGCGGCTGGGCGAGACGAAACCTTGCCAGTCGGGAAGACGACTATGCTTACGAGCACATGTTGGGACAATACAGGGAAAAGGCAAGAAAACGCCTGTGCGATCATCTTGGCTATGTACCCATTATTTATCACTCCTATACGGCAGAGCTGATGTTACGGCGATATATACATGCAGGCCTGACAAAAGACGACGGCAGCATCTCCCCAGCCGATTACAAAGCGATGGCGATAACGGACTATCGCAGGGTCATGTTCGCGAAAAAACGCAAAGACGCCGATGCGTCACCGCTGCTCGCGCTCAACAAAGCAGATGATAAGGATATTGACACCTTGTTAACGAGTTCTCTATAGCGGCTAATGATTAGCTAATAACATTCCATTAAGCAAAAACCGTGTTTTTCCCGTACCACAGGAAAAACCGGTTTTTTATTTTGGCGGCATATCAAACCTTCCCACATGAACGTGATATGCCTCGAAGAACCGGCATTCTATGCATTGGTTGAAGAAGTCGTCGCGCGGCTGAACGAGAAAAGCAAGGCCGGGCAGGAAGAACGCTGGATGACCGATGCCGATGCGATGAAAGCCCTCAACATCAAATCAAAGACGACGTTGCAGAAACTGCGCGATGAAGGAAAGATACGCTTCTCCCATCCGCAAAAGAAGATCATTCTGTACGACCGTCAATCCATCAATGAATATTTGGAAAAACACGCACGCGAAACCTTTTAAGCTATGGAACAGGAATATATAACGCCCGACCCGGCCTATGTGAAAGGCTTCAACGATGGCTATATTATCGCTGAACACAAACCCGAACTGGCGACGCAGCTGAAATCACTACAGCAGGATGGCCCCTGGTTCGAGGGCTTCCGCGACGGTCACAATGAGTACCGAAAGGAACTCATACAGGAAATGACTAGGGAAATGATGGATTGGAATATGCCCGACCCGCCGGAGGAAAACGACAAAAGCCCCGACAGGGATCATGACATGGATGAACGCTAAAATGTAACAGGATGAAACAGCCATTTTCTCTGGATATGCCGATACTGGAAATCACCAGCAACAAGCTGGGCAGCTTCCAATGGACGGCAGGCGATGCGGTGGAAGGCGTGCAGATATTCGGCGGCATAGGCTCCGGCAAAACTACCGGCTCTGGTCGGACATTGGCCTTGAAATACCTCTCTGCCGGATTTGGCGGACTGGTGCTGACCGTCAAGCCGGACGAAAAAGATATGTGGGTTGGATATGCGAGACTGACAGGGCGGCTAAATGATCTCATCATCGTGGAACCTGATGGCGCACATTCTTTCAACTTTCTCGACTATGAGAGCGCCCAGGCGGGGGAAGGGAATGCCATCACGGAAAACATCGTGCAGGTGCTCAAGACGGTTATTCGCGCCGGTGAGGAGCAGGCGCATGGCCGGTCGGACGATACATTCTGGGAGAGTGCCTTGGACCAGCTCATGTTCAACACCATTGACCTTTGCAAAATGGCCTATGGCAAGATAGATGCCATGACAATATTCAATGTTGCCCAGAATATCCCCACAAAAGACACTATCAAGGACTTTATAGAGTTCCGCCGGTCGATCAATGCCATACGGGTCGACACAAATGATGATAGCGATAATTTTCCTCTAAGCGTATATGAGCAGGAGAAGAAAAAACTGTCGTCATTTTATGAGGCGTATAAATATGCTTTCCTGAAAGAGAGACGAAGCAATCAGAAATGGGCAGACAGCCAATCGGAGGAAGAGCAGAACAAGTTCAGGGCAGATCCCGCCTACAAAAAGCAAAAGGCCAGAGCGGCAAGACCTGAAACAAGACTTTTGGACTTTATAGATGACTTCATCCGCACCTATTCCATCATGTCGGACAAGACACGTTCCATCGTGGACTTTTCGTTCTCGGGGTTCATGTTCCGGCTGGTGCGCGACCCCGTTTATTCCCTGTTCGTTTCCAAAGCTTCAACATTTACGCCGGAAGACAGTATAAGCGGTAAGGTCATCATCCTGAACCTGCCCGTGAAGGACTATCACAAGATTGGCCGCGATTGCCAGATACTCTTCAAGTATATCTGGCAACGCGCGATGGAGAAACGGAAAATAAAAGAGGATACGCCACTCGTTTTTTTATGGGCAGACGAATCTCAAAATTTCTTACATGAGCATGACCCGGACTTTCAGGCGACGGCCCGGAGCAGCCGGATATCGACGGTCTATATCTCTCAGAACCTGCCGAACTATCACGCCAATATGGGCGGGGCGAAGTCGGACTTCAAGGTGAAGAGTTTCCTCGGCACGCTGAACACGAAGATATTTCATGCGAACGCCGATATCGAAACCAACCGTTATGCCTCCGACCTGATCGGCGACATGGCTTTTGAGGACACCTCCCGCTCAACGGAATTCGGGCAGGTGGTCAGCTTTTCAAATACGAAGAATGTCCGATTTGACAAGGCCGTAAGGCCGGAAGAGTTTATGCGGCTCAAGACGGGCGGCAACAAAAACAACGACGTGGTCGAAGCCCTGATACACAAACAGGGAAGGCCCATAAAAGAGGACAGGAACCACATGATTATTCCATTCAGGCAGGATTATATTCCTCACACATAAAACCATACTCAATGAAAAAGAACTTGTATTACAGGACGAACATACGGAGGTATAGCTATGTCCGCGAACTCTTCCTTGCCATTCTGACAGTCTTTTCCGGCTATGCCTGTCTCATCATCGAAGTGTTCATACGCAAGAACTTCGGAAGACGGTATTTTGTTCTTTCGGCCACGATTCCGGTGATCGCCTTCATGTGGTTCTTTCCAAAAATGCGGACAGACCCTTTCACAATTATCCGGTTTGATGCTCCGGTACGCGGGACTGGATATTTCCTCTGGTATGTTTTTGTATTCATTTTTTTGATGATTAGTGTCTTTCATCATTTCGACCAGCGAAAAGGGGAACGGTTCGACTACAAGAAATATAGCCTGAGCCGGGGTGAGTACAGCAAGCTCCTTGCCGGCTGGGCGACCCGCAATGGAAAATTCAACGCCCGCTATCTGGAGACATTCGTGGAGCCTGCCTTCTTTTTTGTGATGGGCTTCGTCCTGTGGCTGATCGGTCAGAAACTCGGCAACCTGTTCATGGTCTGTTCGGTAATGTATTCGGCGCATTACACGCTTTGCTATACAGGGGGCGACGAGTTTTTACATGACAAGATCGACGAAGCCATCAGCAACAGCGAGATGGAAAAGATATTCTCCGACATCCCGAATCCCGAAATCCTGAGCGGTTTCCGCTTCTATGGCCGCCGCCCTGCCGACCCGGAACTGCGGGAGAAACTACGCCCAAGGCTGTTCGAAGGTGAAGAAGATGCCGAAGAAAAAATCGAGGTCAAATAACTTCTAAGCTGTGCTTAGAGAAGATGTCTGATGCTCTCACTTATACGAAAACGGCTGTGCTTAGGTTCGCGCTTTTGGGGGTGACGGGCACGTTAGGGCACGAAAACGCCCTCCCGCATAAAGTTATATTGTTTTGTACGGAGGACAAAACTTCCATCTCCCCGGAAAGAACCGGGTTAAGTTGTTACCCATGATAAGAATGATCCAAAGTCAAAATGCGGCGCATGCGAAGAAATACTTCTCGCAGGCATTGGCGCAACCTGACTATTACATCAGCGATGTCGAGCTGCCCGGCTTCTGGCAGGGCAGGATGGCCGAACGGCTGGGCCTGAACAGGGAAACGGGCAGGGCGCAGTTTTTTGCCCTGTGCGAGAACCTGCACCCTGTCACGATGGAACGATTGACACCGCGCACCAAGGAGGAAAGAACGACCGGCTACGACATTAACTTCCATTGCCCGAAGTCTGTATCGGTCTTGCACGTTCTTCTGGAAGATGACCATATCCTGCATTGCTTCCGCGACAGCGTCACGGAAACAATGCAACTCATCGAGGCCGACAGCCTGACGCGGGTGCGGAAAGACGGGGCAAAGGAAGACCGGCATACGGGCGAACTGGTCTGGGCCCATTTTACCCACCAGACGGCCAGACCAGTCGAAGACGGCGTACCCGACCCGCATTTGCATGCCCATTGCTTTACCTTCAATGCGACATGGGATGAGCAGGAACAGCGTTACAAGGCCGGGCAATTCCGCGACATCAAGCGGGAGATGCCCTACTACCAGGCCCACTTCCACAAGGTGTTGGCAGACAAATTGACGGACGTGGGATATGCCGTCCGGCTCACGAAAAAGTCCTTCGAGATCGAGGGTGTGCCGCAAAAGGTAATTGACCTGTTCTCCAAACGCACCGACGAGATCGGGCGTATCGCCAATGAGAAGGGCATTATCAGCGCGAAGGAACTTGACCGCCTCGGTGCGCTGACAAGGGGCAAAAAACAGAAAGGAATGAGCATGTCCGAACTGCGGGAAGAATGGAAAAAGCAGATACACGCCCTCGGCGCCGACGCGCAGGGAGCAGGCGGGCAGGCCATCCGCCATGCCCCAGACAGAAAACCCTCCGACCGCACGGCGCAACATTGCGTCGACCATGCCCTGCTGCATTCCTTTGAACGCGCTTCCGTGATGTCGGAAAAGGGCTTGCTGAGGGAAGCTTTCCGTTACGGCCTTGGCCATCGTCTGGCCTCGGCGCAGGAAATTGTACAGGCATTCAGGAACGACAGCCGTATTATCAAAATAAAGGAGAAGGGGCGGATGGTCTGCACGACAAAAGAAGTCCTGTCCGAAGAAAAGCGCATGGTTGATCTTGCCCGTAAAGGGCAGGGGCAAATTGCCCCGTTGTACAATACAGCCCCTGAGCTACCCCTGACCGGCCAGCAGGCGGCAGCGGTGCAGCATATCCTGACGACACCGAACCGTATCTCCATCGTCCGTGGGGCGGCGGGAACGGGCAAGACCACGCTCATGCGTGTGGCCGTGCCGAAGATAGAAGAAGCGGGCAGGAAGGTATTTGTCTTCTCCCCCACCGGCGACACCTCGCGCGGCGTATTGCGGGAAGAGGGGTTCAAGAATGCGAATACCGTCGCCAGCCTGATCGCTGACAAGTCGCTGCAGGAACAGCTCAAACATCAGGCGATATGGGTGGATGAAGCCGGTATGCTCGGCACAAAGGACATGACCTCTTTGCTAGAGATCGCCCAGAAACAGGATGCCCAGCTTATCCTTGGCGGCGATACGCGGCAGCACAGCAGCGTTGATCGCGGGGATGCCTTGCGTATCCTGAATACGGTCGCAGGCATTCGGGTTGCGGAAGTCGACCAGATATACCGCCAGCAGAACAAGGCATACAAGTCTGCGGTCGAAGACCTGTCGAAAGGCGATGTCAGAACAGCCTTTGAGAAGCTGGACAATATCGGTTTTATCAAAACCGTCGATCCCCTCAATCCCAATGAAACCATTGTCAAAGATTATGTGGCGGCCGTCAAGAAAGGCAAGAATGCGCTGGTCGTGTCGCCGACACACGCCCAGGGCGAAGCCGTCACAAAAGAGATACGCAACAGCTTGCGTGAACATGGCCTGCTCGGCAAAAAGGAGATCACCGCCGACCGGCTGAAAGCCATCAATCTTACAGAAGCGCAAAAAAAGGATTACCGCAATTACCACCCCGACCAGATCGTCAACTTCCGTCAGAACGTGAAGGGCTTCCTGCGCGGCAGCAAGTGGGAGGTGGATAGCGCCAGCGACGATCAAATTCTTGTCCGCAGAGAACAGGAGGTCAAACCCTTGCCGACCGACAAGGCAAAACACTTCAACCTCTACGAAAAGGACACCATCCAGATCGCCGGGGGCGACAGGGTCAGGATAACCAACGGAGGTTTTGATATGACGAAGAACCGGCTGGAAAACGGGCAGATGCTGGAAGTGGAGCGCGTGTTCAAAGACGGCACCATTCACCTCCGCAACCCCATCAGCAAATCCGCCTATACCCTGAACAGCGACCACGGCCATATCACGCATGCCCATTGCGTCACCTCCCATGCTTCGCAGGGGAAGAACATCGATGAAGTATTCATCTATCAGCCCTCCGGCACTTTCCCTGCCACGGATGCGAAACAGTTTTATGTTTCTGTCTCAAGAGGCAAAGAACGCGCCCATATCTATACCGACGACAAAAAAGCCCTGTTGGATGCCGCCAGCCAAAAAGGCGACCGGCAATCCGCTATGGAGCTTGTGAGCCGGAACAGACGAAAACACAGGCAGCGCGAGGACCTGCAGCCGGAAATGTCAAAAGACCAGCAACCTAAAAACGATAAGGACTATGAACGTGAATTTTGATTTGGAGGAGCAGGGGAACGAGAATAATGGCCTAGGCAAGGAAGGCAACGAGAAGAGTGTTATTTACTACGAAACCCCGGCAAATGTTCGAAAGTTGACATTAGTACTTTTGAATGGAGAGAGGTATTTGTTTGACTATTCGGACCTATCAAAAGTTCATTTTTCACCAGAAAAAAATGAACTGGATATACACTTTGGCAATGAGAAAGTCACAATTAAAGGAGAAAAGATTTCCTATCTATTTGATTTATTTGAATTAAACATTATTAGAAAAATATCATGCATAGACTCGCGATATAATATGATTGGTCTGCCAAATGAAACTGTCGTTACCTCTATTATTATTTAATGACTTAAGGTATTGATATAACTAGATTTTCCAAAATATTATCGACAGCAAAAGCTACTTGTGATACTTTTTGTAAAACTCAGGAGGATGAACCGTGCTCACCAAGCTTTTTGCTGCTTTTTCTGCACCTAACCCAATTCCACAAGTAATGCTTGAAAAACTGAAAAACAACAAAGCAGGTAATGTTGGAGAATTGTTACCAATTGTAAAAGTCAGTTCACAAGACAATTTATACACTTGGCTACTAACGAGCGTGCGTGGAAATAAAGTTCTTGGTATTTCCAATTTCGAGAATTTCCGTCTTCCATATAACTATTGTGGATATGTATATACTCTACTTCCAGCTGAAGTGCGCGAAATACCTATAAGCGAGTTTAGGTTATTTGAAAAAAAATTCTCTAAATTAGTATTTGAAGATTTTGAGACTGACAGGAATTTGCAGATGTTCTATTTAGCGACAATGGTTTCTCGAAACTTTCCTCCAGCGAAAGGTGATTTTATATCTGCTGAAACA
>JAGKXA010000074.1 GCA_021151615.1 Cellvibrionaceae bacterium
GTAAATGCGCAGGGTAATAACCAAAAGCTCCAATTATTCATGCGCGGCAGCGCCATGTCTGGCGCGCCCACCATCAATGGCACCATCCAATTTGCCAAACCGACAAATGCCGGCATAATTGCGCCGAACACCATAATCAAACCATGCACTGTGGTCATCTGGTTAAAAAAATGTGGCTCGACAAATTGCAAACCCGGTTGGAATAATTCTGCTCGAATCACCATGGCCATACTGCCACCGATAAATAACATCAGCAGCGCGAACAACAAATATAAAGTGCCAATATCTTTATGGTTAGTGGTATAAAGCCAGCGCAAAATGCCCGCCGGCTTTTCATCGTGAACATGATGATTTTCGTGCGCACTGATACTAGGGGAATGTTCCTGGCTCATTATTATTCTCCCACACTCAAGGCTGTATTAATGTCGGCAACCTGCACCAGATCACCAGTGTCATTACCCCAGGCATTGCGCTCATAGGTAATCACTGCCGCTAATTCGGCCGCCGTTAGTTGCTTGCCAAATGCCTGCATGGCAGTGCCGGGTTTTCCAAATAGCACTATATGAATATGCGCAGGTTTATCTTTGGTCACCATGGCGCTGCCTTTCAATGCTGGGAATGCACCGGGCAAACCTTCACCGCCAGGTTGATGGCATACCGCGCAGCGGGATTCATAGATTTTTTGCCCCTGTGCAAGCAACTCTTCCTTGCTCATCAGACCGCGAACTGCCTCTTCGGCTTTGGCTTTTTCCTGCGCGGCAATTTGCTCACTCACCCACAGCTCAAAAGCTTCCGGTGTTTTTACATCTACCACTATCGGCATAAAGCCGTGATCTTTTCCGCACAGTTCCGCACATTGACCGCGATAAATTCCGGGATTATCAATTTTTGCCCAGGTCTCATTAATAAAACCGGGATTAGCATCCTTTTTAATCGCAAAGGCCGGCACCCACCAGGAGTGGATAACGTCATCTGCCGTGACTAAAAAGCGAATTTTTTTACCGGTGGGCAATACCAAAGGCTTGTCTACATCGCGCAGATACCATTCATCTTTAGTGGCATTGTTTTCAATTTGGTCGCGCGGAGTGGCCAGCAGCGAATAAAATTCGATGGGGTATTCCAGATATTTGTAGTGCCATTTCCACTGCGACCCCGTCACCAACACAGTCATATCCGCTTTAGAGGCATCCTCCATTGCGATCAATGTTTTACTTGCCGGAATCGCCATCACCACCAGAATAATCACCGGGATCGCCGTCCAGAGGATTTCTATTTTTAAACTGCCATGAAATTGTGCTGGTTCTGCGCCTTTGGATTTACGGTGATGGATAATGGCCCAGAACATCAAACCAAACACAACAGCGCCTATCACACAGCAAATATAAAAAATAATCATGTGCAGGTTGTATACTTCGTGGCTCAACCCGGTTGCGCCACGCGTCATGTTATACGCAGAATGAGTGGCTTCTTCAGCAACAGCGACTGCGGATGCAGCAACAAACATCAATGCAATGACTTTCCAGAAAAATAATTTCCAGGCATCCAACTTCCAGACGAGCAACACCCGATTGCAATTATTATTCGGTTTCACTGCACGACTCCTTTGTCTAGCTTATTGCTGATGGAAATCGCAACGAATAGATGAACAAGCACCTCCCAGTCTTTCGGCAGGAATAAACCGTTGTTCATAACTACTATTCATTAGCAACCGTTTTAAAGAAGCCTAAAGCCTTAAAACGGACATGCCCGGGCGCTCCCCGGGGAAACAGGAATCAGGTGAAAAGCCCACTATAAACGGGCCGAGGCGCAACCTGACAACAGAAACAGCCAACTGGCTACAGAGGAAAAGCCAGAACACAGGACGCACCAGACTCTTTCAAGAAATACCGGCCACCTAAATTCCAACCCGTTAAATAAACAGATTTGTGCAAGCCTGAATGCAATATCGTTACCCAAGCTGGCGTTTATTTAACGTTTTAACTATAAACTGCGGTTTGTAAAACGCAAGTTGGTTTAAAAAGATAATCCATAAGCAAAATACAAATAAAAAAGCCCGGCTATAGACCGGGCGTTACTAAAAATTATTTTAGAATCTAAGCGTTGCTCCTAAAGCCCAGCTACTTTCGTAATCGCCATCGGCATATCTCAGGTTAACGGCAAAATTTTCGGTAAAATATTGATTGGCACGCACAAAGTATTCATTTTCGTTTTCGTTGGAATAGTCACCATCATAGGTATAGTGAGTAACACCACCGCCCAGGCTTAAATGACTATCCAGATAATAATCACCGGCGATAGAAAAACTTTGTGAATCGTCCTCATCATCTTCCGTTGTTTCGTAGCGAGCTTCCAAATTCAGCCAATGCCCTTCCGCACCAATTGGCATCACATATTTTGCATTAATATTCCAGTAATCAGAGACATCCACATCCTCATAAAACTCCGACCAAACCAGCAAACCATCAACAGGTGTTACGCCCGCTTTGACATACCATCGAGAATCCCAGTCCTCCGAAGAGCTACCCTTATTTTCACCATAGCTCCATTCGGACCTCGCCTTAAACTCCCTAACGCCGCCACCCAGATAAAAAACACTATTTGGAATATAAATATCTGCACCTAGTTCTCGCCCATAAACCCGAGCCTCGCTTGTGTAGTCCAATGAGGAATAACTACCTTCGTAGCGACTATAATCTCCCCTTACATTGACACTACCGGCTTTTTGCAAAAATGCAGATTCAGCCAGCGGACGATTTTTAGTATCAACCAACGAAAAATAATAAGTGCCACTTAGCGAATAAGTATTTTGGTTAGTTGAATAATTGTCGACGTCAACCTCACCATAGGCTGCAGCCAATTCCATTTGATAAGTTGCGCCAAATGCAACGGGAATAGCGGCAAACGAAAGGCAGGCAATAATAGTGGGGAGTAATTTTGATTTCATAATCTATCCTCTGATATAAACACTCGCATCGTTGTTGATGCACGAGTTCATACTAGTGATAGAAAATTGAATTTAAACTGAATGAAACATTTTGTTACAGTTTGGCGAAATCAGCGCTATTTTTAACGCCAAACTGTATTGAATGCGATTAAGCAAGGCAGTTGCAAGAAAAACGGACACCGTCTTCCAAACGCATGGCGGTAAGCGAACCACCCCACACGCAACCGGTGTCCAATGCGTACAAATTAGGCAGATTCACCTTCCCTTCCAGCGCTGCCCAGTGACCAAATATTATTTTTTCGTCGCGTGTTTTGCGTTGCGCAAAGGAAAACCAGGGAGCAAATCCTTCAGGAGCGGCATCAGCACTTTCTTTGGTTTGCAATTCCAGCACACCCTGCGCATTGCAAAAACGCATGCGGGTAAAATAATTGGTAATGACGCGCAAGCGATCAACACCCACTAGCGACTCGCTCCACAGGTTTGGTGAGTTGCCATACATACCGGCGAGAAAATTTTCTGGCTGCTCGCTTTTCAAAACGGTTTCCACTTCGCTTGCACGCATCAATGCTTCCTGCACATCCCAATGTGGTGGAATACCCGCATGCACCATGGTGTATCCTAACGCCACATCATGGTGAACCAGTTTTTGTTGACGCAGCCAATACACCAGATCCAAACGATCCGGCGCAATCAGCAATTGGTCGAGGGTGTCGCTTTTGCCTTTTTTGCGCAGACCGTAATAGACCGCGATAAAATGCAAATCGTGATTGCCGAGCACTATGGTAATTGAATCGCGCAAATTGTATAAAAAACGCAGGGTGGCAAGGGTATCGGGACCGCGATTAATTAAATCACCCGCAAGCCAGAGCTTATCTTTAGCGGGGTCGAACGCAATTTTTTTTAATAGGCATTGCAGCGGCTCAAGACACCCCTGAATATCACCAATTGCGTAAGTAGCCATATTATTTTGTGTACCCGTTAAAAATTAATGCACCGCGTAAGGCGGCACCAAGGCAAAGGTGGGAATGGGTGCATCAAACATCGCGCCCTCATCGGTGCGCATATGGTAAGTGCCTTCCATTAACCCGGTTTCGGTCTCCAGGATAACACCGCTGGTGTAGGTATAACTTTCACCCGGTTGCAAATGCGGTTGCTCGCCAACCACCCCCATGCCCTGAACTTCCTGCAATTTGTCATTGGCATCGGTGATACGCCAATGACGACTAATTAGCTGTGCAGGTGTCTCGCCTTTGTTGGCGATGGTAATGGTGTAGGCATACACGTATTTATGTTCTGAAGGGACTGATTGGGTTTCAATGTACTGGGTTTTTACATTGACCGAAATTGCTGACATTTCTCTCTACCTGAAATAAATAATTATTCGCCGTCGGCGGCAGATATATTTCCATTAAACGACACTTCACCCAAAAGATTACTCATCGCCACATATTCCGGCAAACTGATCTCCTCCGGACGCAAACTCAAGTCGACCGGAAGGCTTTCCATTTGCTCCATGCTGAGTAGTTGCTTAAGTGAGTTGCGCAGGGTCTTGCGGCGCTGCTGGAAAGAGACATTTACCAGTGTTTCCAGCGTTTTTATATTGTTAGCAATATAGGGTAATTCTTTATGGGGAATCAAACGCACTATGGCGGAATCCACTTTGGGAGCGGGGTCAAATGATGTGGGAGGCACGTCGAATAAATCCTCCACCGCACAATAATACTGCACCATGATCCCCAGGCGACCGTATGCGCTTTCACCCGGCTGTGCTGCCATACGCTTCACGACTTCTTTTTGCAACATAAAGTGCATGTCTTGCACTTTGCTCGCATAGCTAAGCAGGTGAAAAATCAACGGGGTTGAAATGTTGTAGGGTAAGTTGCCTACGATGCGCAAAGGCTTGTAATTGCGTATCAGTTGCGCAAAATCAAATTGCAATGCATCTGCCTGAAAAAGCTGGAAATTGGGATGTTTTTCAAATTTTACTTTTAACCAAGGTACCAGATCGCGATCCAATTCGATGACATTCAAATTGTCGCAGGCATCGGCCAACAACTGGGTGATGGCGCCTTTGCCTGGGCCAATTTCAACAATCACATCATCTTTGCGCGGATGCACCGAACGCACTATGTCGCGAATGATGCCGTGATCAATTAAAAAGTTTTGTCCGAAGCGTTTGCGCGCTTTATGCTGTGATTCGTGATTCAACATTTTTTTCATGAGTATTTCTCGAATTAGTGCGCGTGCTTTGCCTGCACCATGGCCAGCGCATAAGCCAGCGCTGTGCGCAAACTCCCCAGGTCAGCTTTGCCAGTGGCGGCCAAATCCAATGCAGTACCATGATCCACCGAAGTGCGAATAATCGGCAACCCCAGAGTGACATTTACCGCATTGCCGAAGCCTTTATATTTCAATACCGGCAAGCCCTGATCATGATACATGGCGAGCACCGCATCGGCTTTATCCAGATATTTGGGCGTAAACAAAGTGTCAGCAGGAAGCGGGCCAATTAAGTTCATGCCGCGTGTGCGCAGCTCGTTTAATACCGGCTCGATTACTTCTATCTCTTCGCGCCCTAAATGCCCACCCTCGCCGGCATGGGGATTCAAACCACAAACAAGAATACGCGGCTCTTTGATTCCAAATTGCAATTGCATATCGCGCTGCAAAATTTCAGTCACTTGCGTGAGCTCGTCATGGGTAATTGCTGCAGCAACATCTTTTAACGGCAAATGCGTTGTCGCAAGAGCAACGCGCAAGCCTTCGGTAGCCAACATCATCACCACTTTGGGCGTGCGGGTTTTATCGGCCAGATATTCTGTATGGCCACTAAAGGGAATACCTGCATCGTTGATCACACTTTTTTGTACCGGACCTGTGACCAGCGCCGCAAAATTCCCGCAGATACAACCTGCGATTGCGGCATCCAATGTACGCAAAATATAAGGCGCGTTGTTCACATTGAGCTTGCCCGGCACAGCAGTCTCAGCCAAGGCAACTGATAGTACAGCCAACTCACCCGCAACACTGGGGCGCGGCGCATCTGACAAATTAATTTCGCGCAATTGCAAGGGTAAGTTCAATTGCTGTGCACGCTCGAGCAATAGCTGCGGATCGGCAATTGCCACAATTTCATGCAGCTGTGCCTGTTGTGCCAGAGTGATAACCAAATCCGGGCCTATACCCGCTGGTTCACCGGGTGTTATTGCAATGCGATAGCAATCTGTCATTTTCCTGTGCCTCAAATAAACTGCATCTCAAAAAAAATGCGCATCAAAAAATTGCTTGCCCAAAAAAACACAACGGCTAAAAACCGGAATTGCTGCGCAATCCAATTTTTAGCCGTTTCTATAATTGATCGTTAACTAACGGCGACTAAAGCTTAATTTCGACATAGGCTTCTTCACGAATCTGCGTCAACCACAACTGAAATTCTTCATCGAAACGACGCGAACGCAACACGTTGGCCGCCTGGTTGCGCTTTACTTTATCGCTCATATCCTCTTTGCGACGCTCAATCACTTGCAAAATATGCCAGCCGAATTGACTTTTGAACGGACGGCTGATGCTGCCAGGTGAAGTGTTAGCCATGGCCTCTTCAAACTCGGGCACAAACATGCCAGGCGTTGACCACCCCAGGTCGCCACCATTTAACATGGAGCCAGTATCTTCCGAGTTTTCGCGCGCAAGCTTGGCAAAATCCTCACCTTTCTCTATGCGGGCTTTTAGATCCAGCAATTTCTGGCGCGCCTGCGCATCATCCATAATCTCCGAGGTTTTCACCAAAATATGACGCGCATGCGTCTGCTCAATTAATTGGGCACCACCACCGCGCTGCTCAATATTTTTCAGAATGTGAAAACCTGCACCGCTGCGGAAAGGTTTGGAAACTTGCCCAACGGCCAGGTTAGCCATTTGATTGCCAAACAATTCTGGAAGTTGTGCGAGTTTGCGCCAGCCGATATCACCACCCTGCAGCGCCGCTTGGTCATTAGAAAAACTAATTGCCATTTGCGAGAAGTCACTGCCAGATTGCAATTTCTGGTAGATATCATTGGCTTTCTTTTCTGCCTCATTCACAGCATCTGCATCCGCACTGCTGGAAACCGCAATCAAAATATGACCGATGTGGAAATCTGGCGATGTTGCATATTTCCCATCGCTGGAGGCGAGGAAGTTATTGATGTCCTGCTCGGTAATTTTAATACGACTATTCACCACACCTTGCTGCAAATGGCTGATGGTTAATTCATTGCGCATTTGTTTGCGCAAACCGGCCAGCGTTAGCCCTTGACGCTGTAAGTCAGCCTCCAGTTGCGCGAGGGTGATTTGGTTTTTCTGCAGCACACGACCAATAGCCTGATCAATTTCAGCTTCATCCACTTTGATTTCATAGCGCTCGGCCAAACCCAGTTCAATACGCTCGATAATCAACTGCTCCAGAATTTGCTTGTTGAGCACATCGTCCGGCGGCAACTGCTGGTATTGGCCGCGCAGACGATCCAGCACCGATTGCTTGCGGTCATTCAATTCACTTTCCAGCACCACATCTTTATCGACAATAGCTACAACGCGGTCCAGTGATACCGCATTGCTTTGGGCCAGACAGGCCTGACTGCCAAGCAACAGCAGCCCGCTCATAAACATCGCCCAGGCACTGCGCACTTGATGAGGCTTGTTTTGGTTCTTACTCATAACATCAATCACTGTTTTATTGTAAAGAGGCTTCACGCTCGCTATAGCCCAACATGGCTTTATCGAGCAGGTTACTAATACGTTGGCTCAGGGTGCCAAAACCGCGCAACTGCACTTCAAAGAAAATGCCGCGGTCATAATCGTCGCTACTTAAATCTTGCAGGAAGTCCTGGCTGAAATCGAAATCTACCCACTGGCGAGCCAGCACTCGGATACGATAACAACAATCGGTGTATTCGAGCCCGGCAAAGGTATCGAGTTCCGCACTGAAATTAAAATCGTAGTTAGTGCGCGCAATGACAGCCCATTGGTTATTCAGTGGCCAGAGCGCCGTTACATCCAACTGATCCAGGGTTTCGCCGATTTGCGGGTTAGTATCCAGCGGACTCAGGGTCACCGGATCGCGTGAGTAACGATAGCCCAGATTCAGGATGCGGTATTGTTCATCCATGTAATGCAGGCTACTGCTCACTGCGTTGATTTTCTTCTGCTGATGATCATAGAGAATGTCGTTGGAAATGCGCAGGTGATCACCCAGTTGGGCGCTCGCCTGACCCGCAATAGCCGAGCTACTGCGAGTGTTGGCATAGTCATCGTCATTGTTGAGGATACTGACTTCACGATCCTCAAAATAATTGATCTGCCCCAGACTCAAACGCACTCGCTCTATCCCGGTATTGGCTTCTACAAAGCGACTGGTCAAACCCACTGCAAGGTGGTTGGCATCGTCGATGCGATCGCCGCCGGAGAAACGCGAATCGCGGAACAATTGCTGATAAGTGAATACCAGATCCGAGGTGTCGAAGTTGACGTAGCTACTATCGCTGGTCAAGCCATAGAAGGCATCCTGGTTTTCGTAGTCGCGATACAGGTAAAACGCACGCGGCTCCAGAGTTTGGGTGAAATCCCCACCAAACCATTGCTTGTCGCGTTCGAAGTACAAACCGGTGTCCAGTGAGCCCTGGGGAGCCACAATGCGCGGACTGGTGTCGGCGTCAGCGCGCATATTGGCCGCTTCCAGTTGATAGCCCAGAGTTTTTACACCCACACCCGGTTTGATAAACCCGGCGGCATACTCTTTATCCCAGGTCAGCCCATAGTTGGTGCGCAAGCGCTCGCCAGTAATCAAATCCGCTTTGTTGAGCGCCTGCTCCAGGTTATCCCCAAAGTAGCGGTTCATTGCAAAGTGGGTGTATTCGTTATCCAGCTCCAGCAGCCAGTCGTTGATACGATATTCACCATCGGCATTCAGGCGCGGCAATTCGCGGTAGGGCAATTGATTGTCCGTCAGCAGGCGGAACTCCTCAACCTTGCCGGCTAACTGCCAATGATCTGTGGCGTAGCTGCCCGATATGCGCTGACGAATATAGGCCTGACGATTCAAATCCACTGCACTGCTGTCGACATCGCGCAGATAATCGGTATCACTCACATCGGTGTAGTCAATCAGGGTCGACCAGGGTTGGTTGCGTCCGCCAATCTGATTCAGCTTGAACTGCCAGCGGTCTTTGCCTTTGTAGGGATAGGCGTCATCCTCGGCGAGCTCGCCGCTATCGATTTGATCCTGCAGGCGCTCACTGTAACCACCGCGATCATCATTCAGCGCACTGGCATTTAATTGCGTGTCAAAGCTGCTCGACATATGGCGCAACTCACTGGCCAGGATATTGCCGTGGTCCGAGAGGTAGCGCCAAGTGAGGGTTGCGTCGTAATTGGGCGCGATATTCCAGTAGAAAGGAGCAGTAAATTCACCGATACCATCGTTTTCATCAAAGCCCATGGAGGGAAAGAGAAACCCGGTTAAGCGATCTGGCCCTATGGGAAAGCGGAAATAAGGCGCGTAGGCGACTGGAATATCTTTCACTTCCAGACGCATATGTTTGGCGGTGCCGTAATGCTTGTCGTTATGCAGGGTGATATTGGAGCCGCGGATCAGCCAGGTATTATCGCCCGGCTCACAACTGGTAAAGGTGCCCTGATCCAGGCTGATAATCTGGTCACCAAACTTTTCCAGCTTCTCCGCACGGCCACGGACGCGTGTTTCATAGAGTACAAAACGGGCCTGCTCCAGTTCAGCGTTGCCGGTGTTGGTATCCACATAGGCGCGCTCGGCACGCAGTAATACGCCCGGCTCACGCACCTGGATATTGCCCTTTAACTCAGCTTCGCGCGTGGTTTTATCAAAAGTGAAGGTATCAGCGCGGAAAGAACGGCGCCCCTGGGTAAGGCGCACATCGCTGTGCATGACAAATTTGGTTTGCTTTTCCGATTCAGAATAATCCGCCGTGCCAAAGATATTAGCCTTTTCCGGATCCATATCCGACTCTGCATCATCGCGCGGTGGTGCGATATAGGCACCACAACAGGCAACAGGTACCTGTTGTTTTTGCTCCTCGGTCAACTCCTCCATAGGCACCCAGTCCAATTCGCGCAAGGCGTCATTAGGATCCGCATGAGCAACGGAAGGCGCACTGGATGACGATGAACTGCTAGAAATAGACGAAGGATCCTGCGCCCACACGGAAGCAGCGGGCAGCAGCAATAGACCTGCACAATGGGCCGCAACAGACAAGGCCAGTCGGGAAGGGATAAATAAGTTGTATCGATTTTTTAATAAAAAGTATCGATCTTGCTTTGGTTGATTCTGGGTTGGAGCCATTAACCGCGGTCTCATACTAGCGGGCGATATACGCACTGCTGTCAATTGTTACAGCCACTAAATTGAATTAGCCACTGGATTGAGTCAACAGGCGCCTGAAAAAGTTGCCGCCGAAAAAATTGCAGCGATTCTACTGGAAACCGCCTGCACTGGGAATGAATAGCGCCAAAAGCAATAGATTGGGGGAGAAAAAGCAATAGATTGGGGATTAGGCAGCGACTGGGTTAGAATCCGCCCCCAATAACGACCTCTGGAATAACGCCCCCCCAACGACCAGGCCACCGATGACAGATTCCACCAACAGCTCCCCTACCGATTCACGCAAGTTAGCGCTTGCAAACTGGGTAACTCTTAATACACCAGCAGACTGGCATCCGATTGACCTACAGAGCCTGGGTAGCGACGCCGGCTTTCGCCGTTATTTCCGCTTCCAGCACCCTTCCCAATGGCTTGCGGTAGATGCGCCGCCTGCAACGGAAGACAGTGCGCAGTTCATCGCCATTGCCTCATTAATCCGCACCCAGGGCGTACACAGCCCGGCGATATTCGCCGCCGACGCCGCAAACGGCTTTCTGCTGGTCGAGGACATGGGCGATAACCTGTTATTCCGCGCTGCAAATAATCACAACGCCGATTCGCTCTACACCAATGCCATAGACACACTGCTGCAACTCCACCGCTGCGCGGATAATCCGACGCTTATTCCCCGCTACGATCGCGCCCTGTTGCGCCGTGAACTGGAAATTTTCAATGAATGGTTTGTCGGTAAATTATTAGGTCATTCACTCACTACCGCAGAACAACAGCAGCTAGATCGGCTATTCAATCTGCTGGAGGATAATTCCCTGAGCCAACCCCAGGGCTTTGTGCACCGCGACTATCACTCGCGCAACCTGATTCTGCGTACTGACGGCCAACTAGGTGTTATCGATTTCCAGGGCGCACTCTGGGGCGGCGTCACCTACGACCTGGTTTCGCTGCTGCGCGATTGCTACCTGCGCTGGCCGGCGGAGAAAGTCACCCAATGGGCGCTCTATTACCGCCAGCGCGCGATCGAACTACAACAAATCCCGGCAGTAGATGAGAAAGTATTTTTGCGCTGGTTTGACCTGCTTGGGTTGCAGCGTCATATCAAAGTACTGGGCATTTTTGCACGCTTGAATTTGCGCGATAGCAAACCTGGTTACTTGCAGGATTTGCCGCTGGTGCTTCGCTATACGCTGGAAGTCGCACAGCAATATCCAGAACTCCACGCTTTTACCGATTGGTTTGCGCACTGCCTGTTACCACTCGCCCAACAACAGGATTGGTACCGCGATTATCAAACCGCAGGGGATCGTCCATGAAAGCCATGATCCTCGCCGCCGGTTTGGGCAATCGCATGCGCCCGCTGACCGATCACACCCCCAAGCCACTGCTCTGCGCAAACCACAAACCCTTGATTGAATACCATCTGGAAAATTTGCAGCGCACCGGCATTTGCGAAGTGATTATCAACCTGGCCTATCTGGGCGAAAAAATTCGTGCGCATCTTGGTAACGGCGAACGTTGGAATTTAAAAATCCAGTATTCGCAGGAACCTGAACCGCTGGAGACCGGCGGAGCGATTGTGCAAGCACTGAAGTTACTGGGCGATGACGCGTTTTTATTAATTAATGGCGATGTCTGGTGCGATCTGGAATTTAGTGTATTGATCGCGCAGCAATTAAATCCCACGCACATGGGCCATTTATTATTGGTGCCCAATCCGGAGTTTCATC
Organism: Cellvibrionaceae bacterium; assembly: GCA_021151615.1. Taxonomy (GTDB): domain Bacteria; phylum Pseudomonadota; class Gammaproteobacteria; order Pseudomonadales; family Cellvibrionaceae; genus Cellvibrio. The sequence continues at coordinate 12,059 of JAGKXA010000074.1, forward strand.
CACAGGGAGATTTTGCGCTCAGCGATACAGGATTGTTGCTGGAAGATGCGCAAAAAAAACATCCCCAACGATTTACTTTTGCAGGTATCAGCCTGCTCAAACCGGAACTCGTATCTCACTACCCGAACAAGCGTGAAAAATTTCCGTTGGTTGAGTGTTTCCGCCATGCCATTGCACAACAGCAATTAAGTGGGCAAGTCCATCACGGACACTGGAGTGATGTAGGCACACCAGAACGCCTGCAAGCACTCAACGATTATTTATCCCCAACCAACTAATCGTAGGGGCGCAATTTATTGCGCCCTGACCTACTGCCCCGTGCTCGTTGCTTTCCAATCTACCTTGTTCTGATTTTTTGGCACTTAACCAATTAATTCATCGCCAACAATTGATGATTACCTTGCTGATCAACCTGCAACACCAACTGAATATCATTATTCGCGGTATCCACCACTTCACCATTCAATAACAGCTCGGTTTTAATTGGATAAACCCCTTGCGGCAAACCTTCAGGCAGGGTGAAGGTAAATTCATTTTTGTAGCGCCCACCCGTCCTGGTTTTTTCATTCACCGGTTTGGTGAAATTTTTTAATTCCTTGGTGTTGTCTTCATTGTCGTAAATCGCAATACGCTCTTCAATCAGGGCCGTTTTCTGACGCGTGCCCGGCACCACCACTATATCCGATTGAATGACCACCTCCTGACCAGGAGCCACCACATTGCCCGGCAAGGTTTTGGTTTGGTATTCAGTGGCTACGGGTTCTGCTGGCAAATTCTGGTTTTTGTTTTTGTATTCCTCGGCAACCTGTTCTTCTTTGGCAATGCGCTCGGAACGATGTTTAATAATCATTTTGGTGATCAAGGTCACCGCCACAGCAACCGCCGCAACACGCGCCGCTGCTTTTAGTCGCTCGCGGTTTTTACAGCCCTGATCACCGCTTTTGCATTTGTAGGAGCGATCAATATTGTCTTTCAAATCCCCCAAACTAAATGCGTGAACCGGTGTAATCAATGCAAACGAGAGAAGGGTAATAATAATTTTGGACTTCATGGTGCTAGCCCCCAAGTGAGTTTTTTAGATGCAAACAACAAATTATTTAATGGTAAAACCGGATTCCTTGAGTTTGCGCTGGGTTTCCTGGGCACGATTTTTCAACGCCTCTGCCGCTTGGTAGCCCGCATCCAACTCCAGTACTGACTCCGCTTTGGCAATCGCACAGGAATAATTTTTCTTATCCATACAGCCTTGTGCATCACTCATCAAGCGAGTGATTTTTCCGGTAAGCGCACTGGCTTGCTCCTGCGCCAAGGACGCAGACTGCTTAACTTCTATGGCCTGGGCATTAGCGGGTTCCAGTTCCAAAATACGATTAGCCGAATTAACCGCACATGAATAATCCCGCGCGGACAAGCAGGTTTGCGCGCGCGCCAGAGCGGTATTAATTTCCTGCTGTTTTTGCGCTGCCGTTTGCGCCTGTTGCGCGCGCGCCACACTCAAAGCCTCATGGAAGCTCACCACCTGCGAGTTGTGTGCGCCTATGGCTTCCGCTTTTTGTAAAAACACAGCGGCGCAATCCAGATCCTGCTGCTGCAAACAGGTTTTTGCTTCACCAATCAATTCGCTAATTTTTTCATCGCTGGTGCGCTGCTGTTCGGCGCGCTGCGCGCTTGCCAACAATTGGCTGGCGACCAGATTACCCGGGTCGAGATTGGTAGCCACCAAACTTTGTTCAATCGCACAATCAAAATTCTGTTCCGCAAAACAGCGTTGCGCTGCTGCGATTTTTTCCATAATAGTGGCCTGTACTTTTTGCTGCGCCTGATGCTGGCTATAGGCAAACCAACCAGCCCCGAGCAGCGACACCAGGGCCAGACCAACAGTACCCATCAACAATACCGGATTGCGCTTGGGAAATAACTCATCGGCAAATTGCGCGATGCTCGTATAGCGCTCGGATTTCACTAACGCCAAGCCACGACTTAAGGCTTTCCACTCGCGTGAACTTAATCCGTCTAAACGCCTGGGTTGCATCTTGTGCTCATGGGCTTGCAGTGCCGAGCGATTATTGTAGGGGTGACGCCCCGCCAGCATCTCATAGACGACACAAGCCAGTGCGTAGACATCGTCGGTAAACGCAAGCGGCTCATCTTTGGCCATTTCAATAGTGGCATAGGCTGGTGTTAATGCGCCTAACTGGCCAGCATCGAATTTATGCTTTTGCGCTTCGCGATTGGCCGCGCGTGCAATACCAAAGTCGAGCACTTTGGCACTGCCATCCGGGGCGACAAAAATATTGCCCGGTTTGAAATCTGCATGAATAAATTGCCGCTGGTGTGCGTAAGCCAATGCCGCGCACAAATCGCGCGTGATTTTCCACACTTGTTCTTTGGGCATGCCTTTAGTGCGCTGTGCCTTGATTAATTGATCAAGCGGCTGACCTTCGAGCAACTCCATGGTCATAAAGAGCGTATCACCATCGCGATCAAAATCATGCACCGTCACAATATTTGGATGCGCCAGAGTTTGGGATTTTGCCGTTTCCTGTTGCAAGGTAACGAAGGCATCCGGGTGATCTTTAAAATCCTGATTCAATACCTTGGTGGCAATGTAAGGATTGGGGTCTTCCGCTTCAACTTTGCGTAGATCGCGGGTTTTATAGACGGTGCCCATTCCGCCGTGCCCAAGCACATCCTCCAGCAAAAAACGCTTTTTTAGCAGCAAGCCTTTACCAGAGTGAGATTGCTCCACCAGTTCGCGCGCGCGCGCAAAACCGGCCGAGTGATTATGGGAAGCCGAATAGCGGGTAATTTGGGTGGAGTGATCAACCGGATGCGCAGACGCAATAACGCCAGCCACGCGCGTTTCATCCGTGGCAAGATCGGTGCGAATTTGGGTCCTGTTGGAATTATCGGAATCTGTCACGCAACATCCCCGGCAAATTTGGGCTTGGCTCAGGGGGTGAATATTATCACGACAAGCCAGTCTTATTGCATCAGATCAGGATAAAGAAGGATACCGGAAGAAATAGTCATAAACGCTAATTGCTGATCACAGCAACGAACTGCAGACAAGTTGGCCTGCAGTTCGTATACACGATTAACCGCAGAATTAATTCGCCGCAGCCACTTCGATTTCATACCATAGGCTGGTCGTTGCGCCATTCAACACCAATTGCGCCTTACCACCGTTATGCCCTACCGCCAACTCCACTTTTCGCTGACCAGTCTCATCCAGAACCCAGGCTTTGGTGCGCGCGCTGGCGAAAGGTAAATCCAGGGTGACAGGAATAACTTCCACCAGCGTTGGACTGGTTCCCCAATTTGGGCCCAGCGAATTTTTCGCCGTACTTTTCCATTGCATATTGGTGTTTTCAGCATTGCCGGTTGCCACAACCAAAATTCTGGCGGCACCATTGGCTTCGGCAAAACTGCCCTGCTGCGCCGTGAGCGAAACCGTTGCCCAGTTATTGGTAGTAGCTGCTACTTTAATGCCGACATTACCGAGTGTAAGCGTACGATTGTTGATAAAACCAATCAGTGCTTTGGTTTTTGTGGTGTTCACCGTCACCAACCCATTATTTGCCTGGGAAAGATTCCACACCAACTCATTGGTATCCGAGGTCAATTGGGTTTGGTTGCTGGCCGCCGGCGCCACACTTTGTCCATGCGGGTTTGCACTCACATCCAGCGCAAAACGTTGGGTGAGCGGAATATCGTTGGGTACATTCAGGTGCGAGCCGTTGGCGACGTTCCAGGCTCCGCCTTTACTTGCCAACACATTCAGTTCAGTCGCCGGGTCAAAGTTCATCAGCAGCTGGCCTTGTGCTGCTGCGACATCACCGCGCCGGAAAATATTGGCGGCAATTAACATGTTCGCCATTTTGGTCGGATGGGCATTCATGCTGAAAAAATCACTGAAATATCCCTGATCCCAATTGTCGTTGGGGCCAGAATCATAGGCGAACATCATAATGCCATCCCAATCTTGCAACGCACCGTAAGCAGCAACCAATAGCGGGCCCTCACTGCCGTAACTGTTGGGTGATGAATGTTGGTATTCAGAAATTGTAAACGGCAAGCCATGGATGCGCTGTTTCGCCAGCGCCGTTAGCGTATTGCTAAAGGTGTTTACCATGGATTGGTTTTCCACCGTCCAATTTACCGCATCCCAATCAGCCGTTGGAAATACCGGGTGCTGCCAGTAAGCGTGGGCATCGGCAAAATCAAATTGTTTATGCGTGCCCGGCGGCGTATTCATAATCGCCGTGCCCGTTACCAAGCCGCTAAAGCCAAGCGTGGTTTTAATATGGTTTTTCATATCCGCCCAATAGGCAGTTTCCAGTGCACGCAAAAAATCAGCCCAATCTTTATCGCGCCCGCTGGTGTAACCGACCGAACGCAAATTGTTATGGATATTTTTTGCTTCCAGTGTTTGACCTCCGGGCAATTTGCCAATATTGCCACCGGCTTTAAAACTGACATCACCGATATAAACCGTCGCCAATTGAGTGCCGAATCCATTGAAATTAATGCGCACATTGTTGTCACTTTGGCTGGCGATAAAACTGGTTTCAAAATATTGCCAATTGTTGGTCAACGAATAACTGCGTTCGACTAATGTCGACCAGGGGTCATAAGCCAATCCCATAGCGACACCGAGTTGACGGGAAGTATCGGCCTTGGCCCAAAAACCCAAGGTATAGAGCTGATCTTTTATTATCGCGAGATTGCCCTGATTTAACTGCACATTCCAACTGGCTGAGCCCGCTTGCGTCACCTTTAATTCCACACCGCTGCGCCCAGCAAAACTACCGGCCGTTGCCGTAACTTTTGCCGTATCATGCTGCTCGATATTCCAGCTACCGGTGCCATTGGCAAAATTATTATTCGCTAATTTTTCTGCACCCAATGGCTGATCAAGCGCACCCCATCCCGCCTCCAATGATGCGGTCGATCCATATTTATCCGCGAGCCAGTTGTTCCAGTGCTCGTTTAACTGTGCACTAAATACTGGCGGCCATTTGTCGATAGAACCATCGTAATACTGCTGGAAAATGCCGTTCTCGTTGTTGATTTCCACAAAGGCAATTGCAGGATCTTCCGCGTAAGTTAATCCTGTGTAGGGATTTTTATGGGTTAACAATTGCGCTGCGAATTCTTTTTCCAGATTGCGGAATGCCGGAGATACATAGCCCAATACATGGCGTTGTTTCCAGTTGAGCTGACTGATGTCAGCCGGCAGGCCATCGGCAGCAGAAAAATCGCGCGAGTTAATTAAATTGATATTGGAATAAATCCCGTTGAGCTTTAGCTGGTGGATAAAATAATCCAGTTTGTCGAGGTTATCGGCATCCAGCGAGCGACTATTACCCGCCGCGTAATTGATGATGCTCTTGGCCCCGAAGTTATTATCCATATGATGGAAGCGCACCAGGTTCACGCCAAACTTGGCTAGGCGCCCGGCCACTTTTTCCGCATTGGCCTTGGCGGTAAGGGTGGAGCTGGCGGTGATATTCACCCCCAGGAAGCGAATGCGTTCCTGCCCTGCCGCAAAATGCGCCTGACTATCAACCCTGATTGCGCCGAATTTTCCTGCGGGCTTATGGTTTAACAAATCGCCGACCTGGGTAACGCCGCTGGCGGTATCATCAAAAGGCAGGACAAAAGGCACCATCTGGTTGGCAGTTGCCGCCACACTTGAGCTTTGCACCGGGCCAAAAGACGACGAAGCAAGAGAGCTGGCCGGAGCAGAGCTGGAGGGCTTTGAGCTGGCAGCCACCGGGTTTGGGCTACCCGACTCCTTGTTGCCACCACCCCCGCTGCCGCAGGCAACCAGCCAACTGCAACAACAAAGGATTAACGCAGAGGCCAGGCGAGCGCTGATTGACGTTAATTTCATAGGGGGAACACTCCGTAAGGCTTGTTATCT
>JAGKXA010000294.1 GCA_021151615.1 Cellvibrionaceae bacterium
GCTTGGTTTTATGTATCCATGTTGAATGTTAACATTCCAGGGCATTAGCGCTTCCAGCTGATGTGTGTCATTTTGATTAATGGCGTGTTCCAACACGAACTTTAAATAACCTTCTGGATTCACGTCATTCAGTTTTGCTGTTTCAATCAGTGAGTATAGACCTGCTGCAGCGTTTGCACCATCAGGACTTCCCATAAACAACCAGTTTTTCCGCCCTATGGCAAAGGGTCTAATGTGACGTTCTGCTGCATTATTGTCGATAGAAACGGCTCCGTTGTGTACATAGTATATTAAAGAATCCCATTGATTCAGCGTGTATTGAATCGCTTTGTCTAACAGTCCTTTTGCTTGTACCTTAGGCTTGATTTCCAAAAGCCATCCATGGAACGCATCTAAAATGGGTTGTGCTTGTTCGCCTCGAATCTGCTGTTTTTCATCTGCTGTAAGGTCTTTGATTTGATCTTCAATGTCGTACAGCGTTCCGATGACCTCCAGTGCTTTTGACGCGATGCCTTCTTTTTGGGCCACCTGCCACACATCTTGGAATTTGCGTCTTGCGTGGGCAAAGCATCCTTGTGACTCAATCCCGGGCTGTTCTGTGACGCAGTGGTATCCGCTGTATCCATCCGTTTGCAGAACCCCTTGGAATCCCTTAAGGAACTCCTTTGCAAATTCCCCCTTTCTGCTTTCTTGATACTCATACACAACCGCAGGTTTTGGACTGTTTCCTGTCATATATACCCACATATACGAGTTTGTTGTGTCAGACTTTCCGGGCGTCTTTAACACCTGGCACACAGTCTCATCGGCTTTCACATACCCACTTTGAATCACGTGTGTTTGCAGGTGTCGCACCAGTGGCTCTAAGGCTGCGCCCATTTTAAGCACCCAGGAACTCAGGGTCGCCCGTGACAGCTCAACCCCAAGTCGTTCCCAAATTTCTGATTGCCGGTAAAGAGGCAAGTGATCATCAAACTTCATCACGGCCACATGGGCTAACAACCCAGGCGCACCCATGGTCTTTGGAATAGCTTGGCTTTGAACAGGAGCAATCTTCACGTTCTCCTGGCAGACTTTGCAGGCGTATTTAAATCGCCTGTGACGCTTCACATAAATCTGCGCTGGAATCACATCCAATTGTTCGCTGATGTCTTCTCCGATCTTTGAAAGGGCGCATCCACATGCACATTGTTTTTGATGGTCGGGTAAATCATGAATAACATCATGACGCTGGTAACAACCAGGTATTGGCTTTCTACCTTTTTTCTTAGGCTCTTTTTGAGGAGTTATAACGTTACCTAAGGCAGCATCTAGCGCTGATGTTTCTGGGATAAGGGGTGTGTCTTCCTCTAACACCTGAGGCGTTGCCTTGGCTTCATCAAACACCTGCGGATCGGGCTGTTTCTGACGCTTTTCTGATGATCTACCAAACAGCTTGATCTTTAAAAGGGCATTTTCGTTGGATAAAAGAGCGAATGTGTTTGATAGACGAACGTGTTCTTCAAGCGATTTTAGCTTGTCGCGTTGGGCAGCCAACAACATTTTAAACACACGTTCCGGAGGTGTTGTCTCGTCAACATACGCCATAAAATCTATATCTTTTTCCATACCTAACTATACCAAAACACACGCAGAAACACAAGCATTCCTGCGGTGTTTAAGGCGAATTCTTCATTAAAAGAAGTGCTTCGGAACGGGGTCTTTTGACCGTGTTAAGGTCACATAATCAAGTCCATCCAAAAGGTAACGCAATTGCTGTGACGTTAAGGAAACCTCTGTCTTTGACGAAAGCGATATCTTGAATCTTCCAGCGTCCAGGCGCTTATAAAGCAGCACAAAACCATTATCTTCTTTTGTTAATATTTTTACTTTATCCAGGTTCTTATTGAAAAAGATAAAGGCATTACCCCGATCAAAGGTATGGTTTGAAAGGCGGATCAGAATACATAACCCATTGATGGATTTCCGCATGTCAACACTGCCTGAATACACAAGAATCGGATACGAAAGGTCTAGCATCTGCATCACTCAAGGTCATGTAGCGTTTGAACAATCAGCCTCAGTTCAGCCCCGTTGTGTTCCGCATCAAGAGCAACCTCCAAACAAAAGTTCTTGGTTTTAAAGAACAGAGGTATCGGTTTCTTTGGTAAACCCTCCGATGGCTTTTCATCATCTTTAATGTGGACGGGAAGGAATGAAGCCTCACCCAACAAAGTTGGATTTAAGGGCGGATGACCCTTGATTCCCTCCACATTGTTGCTCAAGTACCGTTTCCGCCATGCATAAAAGGTTTTTACATTCAACCCATACTCTCTGCAAAACCCTCCAGGTCTTAATCCGCTCCTCCGAAAGACCTCAACATACCTAACCCGCTCCAACTCTGTTGTTCTCATCTTAAACCCCATTTATGTGTCTTGTTTAACTATGACACACAACTCCAACCTTTATAAGATGGGGTTAATTGGACGGTTACATTGCAACAAGCAAAGAATAGTATTTTCCCATCAAAAATCGAATATCCAAAACAAGGTAAGGGATTGCTTACTTTTCGAAATGGAGAATCAGTAGAAATATTAGAAGTTATAAAAAATGGTCCCTTTCTGCGCTGCCTACGACTTAGTAATAATGAGAAATATGACGTTGTTGATCCTAGTTCTGATTTTTCAAATAATGAAGCAAGGCTTAAAGATACGTATCCTATTTATTGGTATAGTATTTTGCAAGTAGCACTTCTTGATCAATTAAAGAAAGTTGTGGGGAAGAATAAAAATGCAAAAGTTCCAAAAATGCATTGCTCGTTTAAGATCCCTGTAAAGTTAATTGCGGAATGGCGATCAACAGAACAAATGAATAATTTATATATAACGCTTAACAAGGATACTAAGTTTTATAATGTTGATATAAAATTTAAAAACAATCCATTGCCAGATTTGAAAATTGGGGGGATATTGCCATTTGTAGAGCGATTTTATACTTGTGATAGAGGGCAGGCGCAAATTCTAATATTTTTATTTCCAGAATATGCCCATAAAATTGAGTTTATATCGAAAGGGTAATTAAAAAGGATTTTAACAAGGTAGCAGCCTTACATCATTGCCTCAAGTGCCAAAGCAGAAGGATACCGGTGCGCAGAATGGATATAGGTTTCCAGCTTTGATAATAACTGTAATTCTGCAGCTGTTATATCGATTCTTTTGCGCTCTTCATCAATGTGACGTTGGATATGGTGGCGGGTAGGGCGGTATTCATCGTTTTTGTAGCCCCGGGGCATTACTACGTTTTCTTCACTAAAAATGCTGGCGAGATAGTCTGTGAAGTGTGATTGATAAGGATCGGGTAAATGTTCTGGAAAATGTCGCCCCAGAATGCGAATCGCAATTTGTTTTAAGCGCCGATCGTTAAACTGTTCAATCAGTGCAGCTTTGTTTTTGTGATCCGCCCTATGAAACTGGTGACAGAGGGCTTTATCTTGATCACTCATAAACCCACCCGTGTATAAAGCAGCATCAACATCGATGTTATCAATCTCGGGATAACGCGTGGTCGTATAGTATGTTTTAATGGCATCAACATGATGCATATTATTGGATGCCCACTCTAAGTTCTGCAGATAAAGGGCTTTTCGGTTGGGTGATAAATTGCCTGTAGTCTGATCCATTAAGGGCAAGATTAACCCGCGATCCGCAATCTTTTTGTTTAGAATGCATCCCATTGTTATTAATGATGGCACATAGCTTGGCGTAATGTCTAATGAAGCAAAATCCACATTATCCAGACGAAGCCAAAGTGTTTGATTCTTATATATCTCATGGTACCCAAGACATAACACGGGAGCGTGAAACAACGCGTTATTGCCTAGCTTACTTAACACCATAATTGCTGTTTGATGGGGTTCATAGTGTTTATTTAGGTGCTTCTCATACCCTTGGTTCGTGATTGGATCGGTACGTTTCTTAAACGAGTTCATTGCGTAGTTCCAATGAGATTGATGAGCATATAATC
>JAGKXA010000295.1 GCA_021151615.1 Cellvibrionaceae bacterium
AAATGATCCAGAGGCTGATGGTTCTATTAACGGGGGGGGGGCTTCGGGTAGGACTGCTGCTATTAAAACTATTTTGCTGGTGGATGATGAAGTTGTTCATCGCGATATAGGTGAGCGGTTGCTTTCGCCCAACTACGAAGTTGATTTTGCCAAAAATGGGTTAGAGGCAATCAGTATGTGCGAGCAGAAGCATTATGATTTGATTCTGATGGATCTTCATATGCCTAAAATGAATGGTGAGCAGGCTACAATTGCATTGCGTCCACGAATTAGCAACGAAACCATAATCATCGGTTTGACCAGTTTGCCTATAGGGGTCAATCGGTCCGGGTTATTGGCAATGGGGTTCACCGATTTTCTTGAAAAACCGCTTTCACTAAAGAGTTTACAAAAGCTATTGCGAACTCATTCACTTAATGCGTAACATCTCACCAATTCTTTATTTAAGCGACAAGGAGTGTCGAATTGGGGGTTTTAATCGTTCATGTGTATAACAATTAAAAAGATCTTGTCTTCCACAAATCTTGGCTGGGCGAGTGTGGTTGTTGGTTCTTTGTCCTCTACATTGGTTTGGTCTCAGCCAGCCCCAATCTTGGAGGAAGTTTTGGTCACTGCACAAATGCGTGAAGAGCAAGCACAGAACACCCCGTTGGCAATTGGAATCTATAACAAAGCGATGCTCGAAACACAGGGCGCAAGTTCGCTAACCTCGCTGGAGACTGCAATCCCTTCATTAAATTTTGGTAGCGGTGATAGAAGCTCGCGCGGAGAAATTACTATTCGTGGCGTAGGTGACTATGCGCGGAATATCGGAACTAATGCGCGCGTGGCAGTGTATGTCGATGGGGTGTTGGTAGGGCGTTCGCGAAGCTTTGACCAAAGTTTGCTGGATGCAGTAAGGGTAGAGGTTTTGCGTGGTCCACAGGGGACTCTTGCGGGAACAAATGCTTTGGCTGGATCAATTAACATTATTACCCAGCAGCCTGAGGAAATTTTTAAGGCTGGAGTGGATGTTAATACGGGCAATTTTGATTTTTCCTCGCTTACAGGTTCTGTAAATATACCGATAACCGAAGATCTATTGACCAGCCTTCTGCTGGCTACTACAGATCAAGATGGTTACATCTACAATCAGACTCTTGATCAGTATTTGCAGGGAGTTAACCGCGATATTGCAAAGCTGAAAGTGCGTTATTTGGGCGTTGAGCGCCTCACTCTGGATGTGGGGCTTGATTATCTTAAGGATGACAAGGATGCAACCAATGCTGAGGCTTTGGGTAATGGTCGATTTAATGGTTTTACGCTGGCTCCCGAGCCACATAAAGTTGCGCATAACGTGGAAGAATATGAGCGCCGAGAGTTAAAAGGCGCAACCATAAACGCTGTTTATGAGACGCCTGACTCTTTTGAGTGGAGGTCGATTACCGGTATTCGCGATAACGCATTCAGTGAGCTGAGTGAAGAAGACTACTCTCCGCTGGACGTTGCTATTAGCAAGATGGATGAACAAAACGATCAGTTAAGTCAGGAAATTCGTTTGACGTCCCCTAAAAGTGAACCCTTCGATTATGTTGTGGGTTTGTATTTTCTGGATCAGGATATTTCTACCAATCGGCAAGCAATAACAGGGGCTCTATTTCGTCCCATTCCCAACACCAGCACAAAAACACCGGCAACTGCCGGGGTGGAGTCCGCCTCGCTTTACGCGCATGGTAACTATTACTTCGATTCGCGCTGGAGCCTTACCGCAGGCGTTCGCTATGTCAACGAAACGAAAGATATTGATTATTCGAGCATTGATACAACGGGATTGTCGATCAATGTTAATCATCTGCGCGATCAGCAGACTTTTAATGAATGGTTACCCAAGTTAGGTCTTAACTTTCAATACACTCCTGATGTTCTGTTTTACTCCAGTGTTGCGCGAGGCTATAAAAGTGGTGGTTGGAATGCCGATTTCCTCACTACCCTGGAAAATTTCCAGTTTGCGCCGGAATATGCGGTTAATTATGAGTTGGGTTTGAAATCTGCATTTCTTGATCAGCGTCTGACACTAAACGCTTCTGCATTCCATGCCAGGTTCGATGACTATCAGGTTTTCCAATTTGTGCCTACCCAGAGTGGAACCGGGACAATTTTATCTTTGACCAACGCCGGTCAGGTAACCAGCCAAGGGGTTGAGTTGGATATTAATGCGCAGCTTACCCGGTACCTTGTGTTGAGCTTGAGTGCAGCACTGACTCATGCGAAGTTCGATGAGTTTAAGAATGGGGGCGGTATAGGCATAGATTACGATCACAACTATTTGCCTTATGCTCCTGAGAACAACTACTTCGTTGCTCTGGATTATTCGCGGTCGATCATGAAGCGAGCTGAGCTCTATCTTCATTTGGATTATGGTTATACCGATGATTATTTTTCCAACCCCAATAATACTGAGGCTAATGCGATTCCCAGCCGCGATATTGCCAATGCTCGTTTGGGATTAAAGCTGGATGTGGATTGGGATATTTCCCTGTGGGTAAAAAACCTGACTGATGAAGTCGATTTGCGCCAAAAGTCTGTGTCATTTCTCGGTGTCCCTCGTGGTGTTTACACTCCCCCTCGAACCTATGGACTGGAAGTTCGCTACACATTTAATTAGTTTCAAGCGTGTTTGATCCCTGAAACCCGGGCCGGTTTACCTGCCCGGGTTTTATTTTTTTGCTGCCATATCAATAGGTTGGTTCTGTTTAGGCTGTGGACTAAAAAAGTCTTGCAAATCCCTACTGTGTGGCGCATAGTAAATACTGTGTATTGCATAGTATGTGGGGCACAGTATGTCGGAAGAACAATTTGAAAAGCTCAGGCAGGAGTTGCGACGGGGGATATTGGTTCTGGCAGTGCTGGGGTCTTTACGCAATCCTCACTACGGCTACTCCCTGCGTAAGCAATTGCAGGATGTCGGTTTGGATATCGATGAAGGAACGCTTTACCCACTGGTACGCCGCTTGGCGGATCAAGGGTTATTGACTAGTGAGTGGCAGCAAGGGGAAGGGCGCGAGCGCCGCTACTACCAATTATCCCCGGAGGGTGCAGGCTTGCTGGAAAGCCTGAGCGCTGAATGGCTGCAGTTAAACAATCACGTGAGCAAAATACTGGAGGCCGGAAATGGAACTGATTGATCGCTATATGAATGCGGTTGCGCAAGCGTTACCGGAAAGCCGTCGCGATGAAATTATTCGCGAGCTGCGCGCGAATATCCTCGATAAGCTTGAAGCCATTGCGGAAGAACAGGGGCGTGAAGTCTCTGAAACCGAGGTGTCTGAAGTGCTGAAAGAGCTTGGCCACCCGCAAAAAGTGGCGGGAAGCTTTATGGCCGGTCAGCAGTTGGTTAGTACAGAGCTATTTCCACTGTATAAGCAGGCGTTGCATTACGGGTTGATTCTGGTGTTTATCCTTGCGCTGATTCAATTTGGCCTTCATCTGCTTAATAGCGGGGATCTTGCGATAGCCAATTTTTTCTACGAGATGGTCGCCAAAACATTAATTATGTTTGCGTCGGTTACGGGTGTTTTTTATCTGCTCAGCAATCCGGTAGGCGGCAAACCCTATTTTGATCCTTACCAATGTTGGGCACCGGAAAAATTGCCGCCGGTGACGCGCGGTTGGCAAAGAATCAGCGCCTGTGAGCAAAGCGTTGATTTTGCATCGGATCTGTTTGCATTGCTGTTGCTGAATTACGCCCTGTGGATACCTTCGGGCCAACTGGCAAACCTGACTATTGTTTTTGCTGAACCAGTACAGCAGTGGATTCCAATACTGTCGATGATCCTGATCGTCTCATTGGTCTTTGGCTTATGGAAGCTGATTTACCGCTACTGGACTATTCCGAGCTTGCTGCTAGAGGCCGCGATTAATGTCGCCATCGCCATACCGTTATTATTGGTAAGCCGTTTGACACCTATCGTGGTGGATACCGCCAGTGCAACAACGCATTTGGAA
>JAGKXA010000296.1 GCA_021151615.1 Cellvibrionaceae bacterium
GGATGAGTGTGCTTTGCTAACGGATATTTATTTTCCTTTAAAGTGAGCCCTCGGCTTCATGTAACCCTACGCGAAGAAATTCGCCATCCATTTTTTGTGCAAACGTTCAGCACTCCTCACGCCAATGACCTGGTGAAATGCAAAGTCGGCGTTCGAATAAATTATCCGAACCCTTTTGTTAATTACCTGTGATCCAATGCGCTTCCCATTTTAAGTAGCCGCCAAGGTGAACCGGTTCGAATAAATTTAGTCGGGCGCAGCTGTGCGCCGTTTGGATAACCATGCAGCGGCAATAACGACAACGCCGCTCGTTCAGCGAGCATGATTAATAAATATAAGAGAACCGCTATGAATCCACATAACGAACGCCCCAACAGCAAGCACCCCAACCGCAAACACAATCCGGTCAATCACCCGCTCAAAGTCAGTCTGCTAACACTTGGCATTCTCGGCCTGGCCGCCTGCGGCGGCGGCAACGGTGGGGGAAGCAAATCCTCCAGCAGCATGACGAGCTCTATGGCTACGTCCAGCACGCCCGCATCCTCCAGTGCTGCCAGTAGCTCGGCACCGCCCGAAGGACTGACCATGCTGAAAACCGATGGCAGCAAATGGGTAAAGGCCTCGGGCAACCAAGTTCATTTAAAGGGCACCAACCTGGGGAACTGGTTAGTGCAGGAATTCTGGATGATGGGCCAGGGCGGCAACGGTGTACACGACCAATGTACACTGGAAGCCAAACTCACCGAACGCTTTGGCTATGACGAAAAAGAGCGCCTGATCAAACTCTTCCGCGACAACTGGATCAAGGAGCGCGATTGGGATCAGTTGCAAGCCTTCGGCTTTAACATTGTGCGCCTGCCCATTTTGTGGAATGTGATTGAAGACGAGAAGAATCCCAAAACCTTACGCGCCGATGCCTGGCACTACCTTGACTGGTCAATCGCCGAAGCGAAAAAACGTGGCATTTACGTGATCCTGGATTTGCACGGCGCGCTCGGCGGCCAAACCCCCAACGATCACACCGGCTGCTCTGGCCAAAATAAATATTGGAGCACCCCGGAATACCAGGAGCGCACCAAATGGTTGTGGGAACAAATTGCCACCCGCTACAAAGACGAACCTGTTGTTGCCGCTTACGATCCACTCAATGAACCCTGGGGCTCTACCGCCGAAGACATGGCGGCGCGCGTGACGGAACTCTACGAGGCGATCCGCAAGATCGACAACAAACACATCGTCATGCTGCCCAGTCACTACGGCAATATCGAAGTCTATGGTGATCCCGTCGCCAAAGGCATGACCAATGTTGCCTTTGAATTGCACCCCTACCCCGGTTTGTTTGGCGATAGACCGGGCGACAGTCATTACGATGTGCATCGCGATTGGCTGAAGTGTGGACAAACCGGAACCGGAGGCGTATGCGATTGGGATAAAAAAATATCCGCACTTAAAACGCCGCTGTTGATGGGTGAATTCCAACCCTGGCAATCGGCCGGATTGGAACTGGGCGGAAAAATTGGTCGCGCCACTTACGATATTTTCGCCGGCTATAACTGGGCATCCACCAGTTGGGCGTACAAGCTCGTGAGTGTTGCCGGCGGGCAGGGCAAAGGCACCTGGGGCATGGTGACCAACGAAGTTAACAACAGCCTGGATACCGGAGTAGGCCTTATCACCAAGGCCAGTACCTGGGATTGTGCCAACTGGAATTCCACCTTTGCCAATGCCTGCGCGAAAAAAGCGGGCGTCATTACCGCCAATGGCACAGGCAGTAAAAATTATTATCTGGTGATTAAAACCGGTGCTAACAACGGCGCAAATCCCGATGTGACTTACGATAGCATCAGCCTGAAAAATAACGCGACTAACGAGGAAGTATTGGTCAATGGTGGATTCGGAAGTGGCAGCGGCTGGACTGAATTGACCATCAGCGGCTCACTGAATGTTGATTACAACAACAGCGATGCGAGCAAGCAGCCAACCGGTGGAGAAGGTGCAGCACTGCGCATCAGCCGTCCTGTTGGTGTAACCGGTGAAATCAATGGCGCTGTGTATCAACAAATTAGGTTGCAGGCGGGTCAAAGCTACACCTTTAGCGGCACCTTTAAAGATAATGGCAGTGTAAATACCTGGGCCGAAATCTACTTGATTGAAGATGCGCCCCTGGCCGGTAAAGATGTGGTCGATAACGCTGGCAAAGTGGATTTCACCACCGCGCCGATTGCTGAGATCGAAAATCTGTTCAAAAGTTACGGCGAAGTCGGTTACGACGTTCACTCAGGTCTGGCGAAATGGTTAGTCACCAGCGAACACAATGATGTGTTTGATTACCCGGCCAAACCGGCGGGCCTTACCCTGACCCAAACCGGTACCAATGTTGCACTAAGCTGGAATGCCGTTGTTGGTAGTGACATTACTTACAACGTTTATCGCTCAACGGTTGCTGGCGTAAAAGGCACATTACTTGGTGAAAACCTGACCGCAACCAATTTCGCCGATTCCGGTATTAGCGACGAGGAAACTTACTACTACTCAGTCACCGCCAAAAATAAAATTGCCGAAGGTTATGCCAGCAGCCCTGCTAACACCAAATTATTATTTGTTGCAGTGCCGGCGAAAATTGAAGCGGAAAAATACACCGGTATGAGCGGCATCCAATTGGAAAACGCTTCCGATACCGGTGGCGGTCAAAACGTAGGGCATTTTGATGCGGGCGATTTTATCGAGTTCAAAATCAAAACCGAAACAGCGGGCAATTACAGCATTGATTATCGCCTCGCCACGCAAACAGGTAGCACCGGTTTTGAAGTGTTGATTGACGATGTCGCAGTGGACACGCGCAGTGTCGATGCCACCGGTGGCTGGCAAACCTGGGTTACCAAAAGCAGCAACGCATTTGCACTAAGCGCAGGCAACCACACATTGCGATTCCGTTCTCTTGGCAAGGAATGGAATATCAATTGGTTTGAAATTAAAAAGCAGTAACCCGTTCCATTCGAAATTTACACAATGCGAGTTTGCCATTGAGTTTATTGTTTCAAACCAATAAACCCAATGGCAAACAGTATCTACGTGCATAACGAATGTATCTGTAAACAAAAGCACCAATAAACAAGAGATATTAAAATGCAAAGACATTTAAAACACTGGTTACTCGCCACCGCGATAGCCAGCGCTAGCTTCTACTCACTCGCCGCCGACAAACAGGTCAGTGTTTACACCACCGCTAAAGATTCCAACCTGCGCCTCAGCCTGAGCGATACACTCACGCTGAAACCAGCGCAACAATACCCGGAAACGGACATCGCCGTCATCGTAAATCCAGATATCCGCTACCAAAAAATTCTGGGTATAGGCGGCGCAGTGACGGATGCCAGCGCCGAAGTCTTTGCCAAATTAAATCGCAAAAAACAGGATGAATTCCTGCAAGCCTACTATCACAACGACAAAGGTATTGGATACAGTTTGTTGCGCACGACCATTCACAGCTCCGATTTCAGCAGCGGTAGCTACACCTACATTAAGGAAGGCGATAAAGAATTAACCACCTTCAGCATTGATCACGATCGCAAATACCGCTTGCCGCTGATAAAGAAAGTTCTTAAAGCCGCCGGAGGTGAGATCACCACTTATGTCAGCCCCTGGTCTGCACCGGCATTTATGAAAGACACCAACAACATGCTGCGCGGTGGAAAATTACTACCGGAATACAACGCCGCCTGGGCGCTCTACTACACGAAATTTATTAAAGCCTACGAGAAAGAAGGCGTTCCTATTTGGGGCCTTACTGTGCAAAACGAACCCATGGCTAAACAAACCTGGGAATCAATGATTTACACCGCCGAAGAAGAGCGCGATTTTTTGAAAAATCATTTAGGTCCAACGCTGAAAAACGAAGGGCTGGGCGATAAAAAAATTATCGTATGGGATCACAACCGCGATTTAATTACCCATCGCGCCCATACCATTATGAGC
>JAGKXA010000075.1 GCA_021151615.1 Cellvibrionaceae bacterium
CAGGCTACCGATTTTCCCGACCCTGATTCGCCGACAATACCCAGCACCTCACCTTTAGCAATGGAGAAACTCAAATTCTCAACGGCAACAGTTTGACCATTGCGGGTGTTAAAAACCACGCGCAAATTTTCTACCGATAGCAATGTTTCGTTAGACATAATTAATCCTTGGATGCTCGTGGGTCTAACGCATCACGCAACCCATCACCCAAAAAATTTAGGGAAAAGAGTGTAAACGTCAGTACTAAACCTGGAAAGAATAATAACCAAGGGAACTCCTCCATCACTTCAACACCACTGGAAATTAACGAACCCCAGGAACTGGCTGGTGGTTGTATTCCCAATCCTAAAAAGCTCAAAAAGGACTCAAGTAAAATTACGCTGGGGATTGTTAATGTGGTGTAAACAATGACTGGGCCGAGGGCATTGGGGATCAGATGGCGGGAAATAATTCTCCAGGGCGATAACCCCATGGAAATAGCCGCTTCAACAAACTCCTGTTTTTTTATTGCCAGGACTTGTCCGCGAACTATGCGCGCCATGGTCAACCACTCTACGGCACCTATCGCAAGAAACAACAGTAGTAAACTGCTACCAAATACAACGGTGAGCAAAATAATAAAGATCGTAAATGGCAATGCATAAAGCGCATCCACGATCCGCATCATTACCGCATCCGTTCTTCCCCCGATAAAACCCGCCACAGCCCCCCAAATCACTCCAATCGTTAATGCAACCGCAGTTGCAATAAATCCAACGGCGAGTGAAATGCGACTGCCATACATAATACGCGTAAGTTGGTCGCGCCCCAGAACATCTGTACCCAACCAGTGCTGCGCCGATGGGGCTGAAGCGCCCAATTCCAGATTTTGTTCTTCATATGAGTAAGGCGCTATCCATGGCGTTAATAGGGCAACAAGAACCAGCGCTGTTAAGAAGTAGAGCCCCATCATCGCCATTTTATTTTTCCGCAAACGACTGATGGCATCTTGAGTGAGGGAACGGCCCCTCTCAAGATTAGATAGTTCGGTAATACGAGTAATGTCCGTCATAATTACCCCTTGGCCTGTATATCTTGTCGTAATTTGGGATTCAGCCAAACAAGGGCTATATCAGCGAGCAAATTAAATAAAATAATGAGGAACGCGAAGAAAATAGTGCATCCCATAATCATGGTGTAATCGCGATTAAATGCGGCGGTTACGTAAAAACGGCCAAGGCCGGGAATTTGGAAAATAGATTCAACAACAAATGAACCGGCGAGCAAGCCTGCAATAGCAGGCCCTAAAAAAGAAATAACCGGAGTAATCCCTCCTCGCAAGGCGTGCACAAAAACAATTCGTGATGTCGATAAACCTTTTGCTCGCGCGGTACGAATATAATCTTGCGAAAGAATTTCCAGCATTCCGCCACGACTTATTCGCGCAATATAAGCGGCATAGACAGAGCCCAGTGTAATTGAGGGAAGTATTTTGTCTCCCGGGATTTGCCCCCAGCCTGCCACGGGTAACCATCCGAGCCACAAGCCAAAAATCAGCAACAAAATTGGCCCCAGCACAAAAGTTGGCATACAGATCCCAATCATGGCTGCCGACATCGGAATGTAGTCTTGTGCAGAGTTGGCTTTTAGCGAAGCCAGTATTCCCGCCGCCAAGCCAACCACCAACGCAAATGCGATGGCATACATAGATAATTCAAAAGTTGCAGGAAATCCAGCAGCAATAATATCGTTAACTGTGTGTGACTGGTATTTAAACGAAGGGCCAAAATCCCCTTGAACCAGATGCCACATATAGTTGAGATATTGTTTCCACAGAGGATCATCAAGATGATAACGTTCATTAAGATGCTTCAAAACTTCTGCTGGAACTGCGCGTTCTTGAGAGAACGGCCCCCCAGGTGCGCTGTGAACCATTATAAAAGTGATAGTCGCAACCAGAATGAGAACTGGAATCGCCTGAAAGATTCGCTTGATGATGAAACTAATCATGGGTACCTACCTTCGAAGCATCTGATTCCAGATAAATATATTTGTACGGATGGTAATCCATAATATTGGAGTAATAGCCTTTTACATCCGGAGACAACAAATAGTTGGTAGTGTAATAATAAATTGGCAAAAATGGAGCCTCATCTAACAATATGGCTTCTGCTTTTCGGAAATAGTCGTAACGCTCTTCGCGCGTTTTGGCAGCTTTGGATAATTCAAGATTGCGATCATATTCTGCATTTGACCAACCCGTATTGTTGTTTCCTGCACCAGTGATAAATAACTCCAAAAATGTAAATGGATCAAGGTAGTCGCCAATCCATCCGCGTCGACTGATTTGATAGTTAAGTATGTCCTGATTTGCAAGAAATACCTTCCATTCCTGATTTTGGATGGTGATATCAATGTTCAACGCTTTTTTCCACATTTGTTGAATGGCAACCGCAATTTTCTGGTGATCCTCAAGCGTGTTATAAATCAGCTCAAGCTTGGGAAACCCCTTTCCATCGGGATAGCCGGCTTCCGCCAGTAATTTTCGCGCAAGCTCAATATCCTGAACCATTTTTTTATCTGAGTTGTAACCCAATGTGTCGGGGGGAACAAGTGTATATGAGGGAACCTGACCACCCTTTGCAACATTGCGTGTAATAGAGTCACGGTCAATTGAGTATGATAGGGCCTTACGAACACGCGGATCGTTCAGCGGTGGTTTGGTTACATTGAATAAATAAAAATAGTTTCCAAAATAAAGGTAACTGCGATATTCCTTGGCACCAGCTGCTTTATAAACAGGAATTTTATCAGTGGGCATAAATTCAGTTTTATGCAGCTGCCCTGCTTTGAACATGCGCTCTTCTACCAGATTCTTTTCAATAGGATAAAAATGAATCTCTTGCAGGCGTACCTTGCCTGCATCCCAATAGTTGACATTTTTTTTCACGGAAAAAACTTTTCCCGGCGTCCATTCGGTCGGAACAAATGCACCATTACCAACGAAATTTTCAGGGCGAGTCCAACGGGTGCCTATTTCATCGATTTGGCCATGTTTCAAAATGGTTGGAATATGTACCGGAAATGTACTGTGGTGATCGAGCACTTGGAGAAAATAAGGTGTGGGAAACTCAAGCGTGATTTGCAGGTGCCGGGAATCGATAGCTTTAACGCCTACCAGGCTGAAGTCAGTGATTTGCCCTTTGTGATATTTCTCCGCGTTCAATAAGGAATAAAATGAACCGGCGTAAGGGTTGGGCAATTTGGGAGATACAGCCCTTTTCCAGGATTGCACAAAATCATCGGCAACCAGCGGCTCACCATTGGACCATTTTGCACTATCGCGAATATAGAAATCGTAGACTAATCCATCATCTGAAATAGTCCATCGTTCAGCAACAGCGGGGATTATTTCGAGTGTTTTAGGATCTTTACTGACCAGACCTTCGAACAGCGCCATTTGTATCCGGTATTCAGGCATTCCATGCGTAGTGTGAGGATCAATTTCTGCAGGTTCAGTACCATTACCAATATGGTAAACCTGCTCTTTGGTACCAATGCTAACCAACGTCTCACGATCACCGCAACCAAAGATAGAAAAACAAACCAAACACAAAAATAGCCGCATTATATTTTTCATGGAATACCTTATTTATTTTGGCGCCAAATCGTTAGCAAATGCATCAAAGCCATAAGGCCTACCCAGGAAATCTTTCACTAATTCTGCAGCATCCTTTTTACCGCCAGGAGCTAATACCGTATCGCGATAGCGTTGTGCGAGCTTGCTATTGCGCAATCCGTGCTTTTTAAATTCGCTATGCATATCGGCAGCAATCACCAGTGACCACATATAGGTGTAATACAACGATGAATAGCCATTCAAATGGCCGAAACTTGCATAAAAATAAGTGTCATCCACATAGCCAAAAGGTGAGTAATTGGCTTGTATTTCAGCCATTTTTTTATCCAGGTCAAGGGTAGATGGATCCTGATTGTAGAATCCTAATGACAAAGCTGCATAGAAAAGTTGGTGCTTGGTCCACATGGCTTTACCAAAATCCCGCGCCTTAACCATTTTTTGCACCAGTGTCGGTGGAATCACTTCACCTTTTTCATTGCGCGCAAATGAAGCAAGCGTTTGTGCGTCCCATACCCACTCTTCCAACATTTGCGAAGGTGCTTCAACAAAATCCAGTTCTGTTTTAACACCGGAAAAATAAACCCAGCGTTGATCTACGCCCGCAAACAGATCATGCATTAAATGGCCGAACTCATGCAGAAATGTTTCTACGTCAGTATGCTCCATTAATCCAGTGGGAAAATTACACACCAGCGCTGCTTCAGGCAGTTGTATACCACTCAGGCCACTCACCACAGAAAATTGCGCGGCATGTTGGTATTTCCCATCGCGAGGGTGCATATCCAGGTAAAAACGACCGATAACCTTACCTTTCTCAATCACTTCATAGGCAGTAACTGACTCATGCCAGACCGTTGTTGTCCATGGGCGGATAGTGACTCCAAACATGGATTCAGTTAAATCAAAAATTCCTTTCTGCACTTTGTCATATTGAAAATATTGACGAATCTCCTGTGAATTAACGTCATACTTTTCTTTCTTAACTAAATGCTCCAGATAAAGCTTCTGCCAATCAGCAACTGACTTTGCCGTCGGATCAATTTGTTGCAGTCGAGATAGCAACTCCTGATATTCAACCGCTGCACGCGGATTCGCCAGTGCAGATACCTTATCGATAAAGGATTGAGCATTGGCAGGACTCTTAATCATTTTATCTTCGGTAATGTATTCCGAAAAATTTTTATACCCAAGCAATTGCGCCAACTCATAACGCTTGGTTAACAACTCCGCCAACACCGATTTGTTTTCCGGATACGCCTGCTGCCTGAAAATTACGTAGAATTGCCTGCGTAAATCATCATTTTCCGCAAATTGCATAAAAGGAAAGTAATCCGGATAAGCAGTAGTAAGAACAATCTTTCCCTGCTCATTAGGCTTGTGAGCATCGATATAATCCTGCGGTAAGCCTTTTAAATCCTCTACTGAATCGAGCACCAGTTGACGTGCGCCTTCACGAATATTTTTATCAAACTGTTGGCCGATTAAATTGATCTCCTCGTTCAAGACTTTAATGCGTGCGCGTGTCGCATCATCTTTATCAACGCCGGAGCGGCGATAATCGCGCAGCATATGCTCCACAAAGCGTCGGTCTTCCGCGTTTAATTGGGTGAGATCTACTGCAGAAATTCGGTTATACAAGGGGCGAGAAAGGCTGATTTCACTAATTAACGACACCAGATTTTGCTCACATTGTTCGGCGGCGGTACGTATGGCTGGATTGGGATGAACATTGGCATAAAGGCCAGCGAGGTTCATTTGTTTATCAAGAAGGGTATCCAGATCATTAATCGCTGCCAATAAGGCGGGTGTTGTGTAGGTTTTATGTTGATTTGATAAGTTATCCATAAAGGATCGTGCGTTAACATAGTCCGTACGGCAATTGTCCAGGTATTCACTGGCGTTTTTGTCAGCTGAGCCAGGCCAACTAACGGATGGGGCCTTCAGTGGCGCAGCCTGGGGGGAAGGATTATTTGAGCCGGGGACGCATCCGCTTAGCAATCCCCCAATGACGAGACATAACACGAGGCACTGCCTGGCCGACGGTCTGGTTGTGGCCTGCTTGCTTCTAAACACCCATTTCATACCATCCCCTTCTCATGGAAACAAACCCGAACTCAGGGCATGGTAGTATAGATTTACCCTCAAACAAAGGGGAAAAATGCTTAAACAATAAGGACTTATGTGATACCGGGCGCACTTCCGCCACCGCTGGATGGAGTTAGCCACCAACCACAGTATTTTCCGTACCAGGTTTCCCTACAAAATCACAGATTGCTGCTAAGCTTCAGGTAACTCCCCCTTGGATATGCCCATAACAAGACCTGAACTATGCGAGATTATTTGCTCACTGAAGATCAGCGCGATTGCCTGCAAGAAATTACCAACGTTGCCATGGGGCAGGCAGGGTCTCACCTCGCCCGCTTGCTTAATGTCTTTGTTGTACTCTCCATTCCCCATGTCAGCGTGCTTAACCCTACCGATATCGCCATGGCCCTTCAGTCGCTCAATCGCGAAGGTAAGGACGATATAGTCCATGGTGTTTGCCAGGGTTTTATCGGCGGAGGTATTGCAGGCGAAGCCATGTTGATATTCCACGGTACCGACTTCGAAGACTTGGCCAAACTCCTGAAATATGATCGGATTCCCGATGAGCAAGCCCAATATGAATTACTAATGGATACCGCCAATGTGCTTAACGGAGCTTGTTTACGCGGGTTGGCAGAGCAATTGGATACTCATTTCAGTTTTGGCCCACCGATGCTATTGGGGCAGCACTGCAACATCACCGACTTGTTGCAGAATAACAATATGAAGTGGAAACAGGCGCTGGTTGTTGAAATTAATTACGCGATAGAAAATCACAAAATCAATTGTGATCTATTGTTAGTAGTGGCCGAACACTCAATTCATGGATTAATTGAAAAACTCAATTATCTACTTGATTAACCTTTTTTGGGCAGCTGATGTAAACAATGGCACTCAGTGAAGAACTCAATAAAATTTTGAAAGATGTCCATTGGCAAATGGATGTTTTGCAGAACATCGATGTAGGCCTGGTAGTCATGAACCAGGACTATAAGATTGAAGTATGGAATAGCTTCATGCAAAACCACAGTGGTAAAGCGCCAGAGAACGTGCTTGGTAGAAATTTATTTGCTGTATTCCCGGAGCTCCCGGAGCAATGGTTTCGTCACAAAGCCCAAGCGGTTTTTGTATTACAAAATGCAACCTTCACCACATGGGAACAGCGCCCTTATCTGTTTCGTTTTCCGCACTATCGCCCCATTACTGGCACAGCGGAATACATGTATCAAAACAGCACTATTATTCCCCTCGCTGATACTAAAGGCGTTGTCGATCATATCTGCCTGATTATTTATGACGTCACAGATACCGCAGTAAATAAACTCGCACAACAACAGGCGAACAAGCAGCTACAGAACCTGAGCCGTACCGATCACCTCACCAATTTATTTAATCGTGGCTACTGGGAGTTACGGCTGATTCAGGAGTTCAAACGTTATGACCGTTACGAGCAGCCTTCCAGCCTGATTATGCTGGACATAGATCACTTTAAAAAAATTAATGATAAATATGGACACACCGTCGGCGATGAAGCTATTCGCGGCGTGAGCCGTGCAATAAGGGAACAAGTGCGCGATTTGGATATTGCCGGCCGTTACGGCGGCGAAGAATTTGGGATTATCCTAACCAATACCAACGGGGATGGCGCTTGTGTGTTTGCCGAACGCTTACGCAAAGCGGTTGAACACTTAACTGTCTATGCCGAAGGGCATGAGGTTAAATTTACGATTAGCTTAGGGGTTGCGGAGCTTAATGACCAGATCCATGATCACCGCAACTGGATTGAAAAAGCAGACCACGCACTGTATCGCTCCAAAGAAAGCGGTAGAAATCGTTGTACTATGGAACCATGAATGCCTCAAGAAAGGAGACGGCATGAACCCCAAAATGAGGTTCATAATTAGCGCTCAAGTATTGCAAAGAGTTAATCATTTAACATTTCTAACGGCGTATCCAAACCAAATTCAACATGAATTTGGGTACACCAACGATTTAATCTCGCTGCGGTCAGGTTTTCTTGTTGGTCCTCATCGAGCGCCAACCCAACAAACATACCCGTACCAGGGATTTCTGCTTTAGATGCTTCAAACTCGTAACCCTCTGTTGACCATTGGCCAACGATTTCAGGCCCACTCTGGATAATCACATCGTGCAACATGCCCATGGCATCAAGAAAATAGTCGCCATAGCCAAATTGATCACCCAAGCCAAACAAGGCCACTTGCTTGCCGGAGAAATCTACCGCGGCAATATCATCCCAAAACTCTTCCCAATCTGATTGGATCTGCCCGAAATCCCAAGTGGGAATCCCCAGGATAATTTTGTCGTAATTGGCAAAATCCAGTTGGGTGACATCCGCGATATCACGCACATCAACAACATCCTCACCAAAACGCTTTTGAATACGGTAAGCGACGCGTTCAGTATTTCCTTCGTCACTTCCAAAAAACAGACCAATCTGGGCCACAATAACCTCGGGATCAGGGGATTAATAAATAGATCGAAGAACCGGGATGGTTAAAATCGGCGCGGATTTTCCCAAGATTAGGACGTGGGAGCAAGTAAATTTAGAGCAACTAAAACGCTGGAAATAAATACCCCCCGACCAAGGGGGGGTATTATCGGCAAGGCTTCAGGCTGGAGATCAGGCGCCGTTGGAACCGCTGGAGCCTTGCGGTTCATTTTCGCGAACACTCCTACGGGCTTCACGCTTGCGTTTGAGCTCCGTCAACTTTTGCTTCTGCTCATCTGTTAGTACAGCAATAAAGGCTTTATGTGCTTTGGCACCGGCTAACAGTTGCTCCGCATGCAGCTTCCCAAGGGTTTCTGTCAGCACGGCCAGCTCGGCATCATTAGCACCTGCATCAACGGCGATTGCCAAAGCATCGCGCGCATCGCCAATCTTATCCCTCAGTGCATCACGCGCACCCTGCTGCGCTTCGCGCTGAGCTTTCAGGGTTTCCTTTTGGGTATCGGTTAAATCCAGCAGGTGTGCAAGACGCTTGCTGCCATGACCATCATCCCAACCAGCATGGTGCTTCCAACCACCGCGTTCGTCTTTGTCACCTGCGAAACCGGGTATCGCCAATACCATTGAACCTAATAACAAGGTACTTGCTGCGAATAATTTGATGTTCTTCATACCGGTAATCCTCTGGACACATTAAATTCAGGCATAGGGCCTGATTTTTTTCCGGCTCTCAGTATCAAAGCCTGTGAATTCATTATGGGCGCTATAATGTTAAGATTGGTTAATGAAATCCAAAGAATCATGACTCTCAACGGGGGCTGGTGCACACTCAGCGCCTCAATCCACAAGGGGTAGAAAAACTACTATGCTCAAAGTTCTCCTCATTGATGACGATAAAGAACTCAGTCAACTGCTCAGCGAGTATTTGCACACTGAAGGCTTCGCTATTGATACCGCCTTTGATGGGCAATCAGCGCTCGACCTCGCACTCAAAAACAGTTATTCAGTAATAGTGCTTGATGTAATGTTACCTGTGCGCAACGGCTTTGATGTATTGAAAAATTTGCGTCAACACAGCCAGACACCGGTCATTATGTTGACTGCCAAAGGCGATACCGTAGATCGCGTTATTGGCTTGGAAATTGGTGCTGACGATTACTTATCCAAACCTTGCGATCCGCGTGAATTGGTCGCGCGTATCCGCGCGATTCTGCGGCGAGCCAACCAAAAAGAATCCGGCACGATTAATATCGAACGCCTGACCTCTGGCAAGCTCTCCCTGCATCTGGGCACTCGCACTACCACTTGGGATAACCAGGAGGTTCCCCTCACCGGAACTGAATTCAGCGTGTTAGAGATTTTGGTTCGTCGCGCAGGCCAGGTGATCAGCAAGGATGATATGACCGAACAGGCGCTGAACCGTAAACTAACCCCTTATGATCGCAGTATTGATGTACACGTCAGCAATATTCGTAAAAAAATTACCGCCGCTGGCTCATCCAAAGATTTAATCATTAATGTGCGCGGTGCCGGCTATATGCTGACTATGAATGACGAAGAATCAGCCAGTTAATGACTCGTCTTTACTTAAAAATTTTTTTTACATTTTGGTTGATTACTGCGGCCATTATTGTGGGTACCAACATCGTTGTGCACTGGTTCGATATGACACCAGAGGGTAATTTGCAGCACGATAATGAAGCCAGTGATGATGACCCTGCTAAACGGCTGTTATTCCAGATGGTGGGTAATGCGGTAAACCGTAATGCTCGCCAACTGGTACAAGACTTACGCTCCATGCCCAGTTGGTCTACGCGTTACGTATACGTTATTGACAGGGAAAATCGCGACTTGTTGGATCGCCCTCTCCCTCCCGGTGTTATGTTCCTAGCGCCGCGCCTGACTGCCAAGCACCCTTTTGATCGAGTGCAAGATCGCAATCGCAAATTGTTTGGCCGCTATATCACGTTAAATGATGGCACCAGCGTGAAATTAATTACCATTTCTTCTGGACGTGATGAAGGTCAGGATCGCGATATTATCTGGGAGTTATTTATCGATAATATTTGGCCGTTATTGCTGGTTTCTATTTTGGTCAGCGGTTCAGCGTGTTTTTTTCTTGCGCGACACTTCACGCGCAGCATTAATACTTTACAAAAAGCCACACAACAAATTGCACGCGGCGATTTAAGCGTGCGAATTAGCGATCAATTTTATGGCCGTAAAGATGAAATCGCAGCACTGGGCCGTGACTTTGACCATATGACAGAACGTTTGCAAAAAGCCATGCAAGAGCAAAAGCGTTTAATCAAAGATGTATCCCATGAATTGCGAACACCTTTGGCACGATTGCAAATTGCGTTGGCATTGGCCCGTCAACGCAGCAATGGTATTGTTGATCAGGAATTAAATCGCATTAAACAGGCTGCGGATTATCTCAACGACATTATCACCGACATTCTCACCCTACCGGTGCAGGGTCAGGATAGTTGGGTATTGGACGATGTGCTTGATCTGGTTAGCTTGTTGCAAATGTTAATAGAAAATTATCAGGCAGATGCACAAGAAAAAAATATCCGCATTCAATTCAAATGCACTTTGGAAGAAGCTCTGGTCTCTACCCATGGCAACATGCTTGTCGGAGTATTTGAAAACACCCTGCGCAATGCACTGCTCTATACACCGGCCAATGCAGAGATTTGTGTTCAACTCAACGAGACTGGCGATGGTGAATACTATCGTATCGATATTATTGATCAGGGTCCGGGCGTTCCCGATGATGCACTGGAAAGCATTTTTCAGCCCTTCTACAGAACCGATGAAGCTCGAGCACGGGAAAGCGGTGGCTATGGGTTGGGCCTTGCCATCGCCCAGCGCAGCGTATCCTTGCATCAGGGGCGAATCTGGGCTGAGAATCGCCCTGTAGGCGGTTTAAACCTTTGCGTCATGCTGCCCCAAATCAAAAGTTAATTTCTTTACCGCTGCTCATCCTTGTCGTAAAACCAGGAATGCCAAACATTTGACAGACGGCAACTTCATGCCGGTTTCGTCGGCAGATTACGAAGCCTCTTTGGCGCCGCATGGGCAATTGACCTGTTGCAAATAATCATAACCCACTGATTATATTATTGAATTTATATTTTTTGAGCCATGGCACAGATTTCGCTAACACTCAGGTATTGACGCCATTTTCCGCAATAGCGGCAAGCACTGGCATATAAATTCAACTGAGCAGGTAAAGATTATGCGGGATATGACTATGGTGATCGGTGCCAATCTGGCAAACGACGCAGGCAATCTCCCTTTAACGCCATTAACTCCCGAGCAAGAATTAGCCACTCGTGTTCGCTTGTCTCAGGCGTTGCAAATGAGCCTTGACCCCGCAGAAGTGCTCCATATGTTTTACAAACATATTCAAGCTGCCGTTAGTGTGTCCGGTGTGTTATTCAAGTCATCCGTACAAAATACCGATTTAAAAATTGGTCGCGAATGCATGCATCACTGCGACTACCGCCTAACCACCGACGAAGGTTATTTAGGTGAAATCATTTTCAGCCGCAGCAAGCGCTTTGGTGAAAATGAATTGATTGCCCTGGAGTTTTTACTCAGCTCATTAATTTACCCATTGCGCAACGCCCTGCGTTATCAGTCAGCCATGCGGTTGGCACTGCTTGATCCATTAACATTATTGGGCAATCGCGCTGCGCTGGATACCGCACTGCGCCGCGAGCTACAACTGGCAGAGCGACACCAGAATGACTTATCACTGCTAATGATTGACGCAGATTTTTTCAAGCGAATTAATGATGATTATGGCCATCATCGCGGTGACTTAGTGTTGTGTGCAATTGCCAAAGGTATTGAATCTGTCTGCCGTAGCTCAGACATTATTTTTCGCTATGGCGGTGAAGAGTTCGTAGTGGTTTTAGGAAAAACCAATATCGAGGGAGCAAAAATTATCGCAGAACGCATTCGCCAACACATTGAGCAAACGCATATTAGCCACAATGGAACATTGATAGGCACCACTGTGAGTATAGGAATTGCGACGCGTCGCTCGGGGCAAAAAGAGCACATCAACGATTTATTTGATCGCGCAGATTCCGCGCTATATCAAGCAAAAGCCAATGGAAGAAATTGTGTTGTTAGCAGCGATGATCTGATAGTGACTCAATAAATCCCCACCCAATAAAATAACCGCGCTTTTAGCGCGGTTATTCATCATTCAACTCATTGACTATTCAACAATTGGGGGGCGTTTGCGCGGTGGTGCTTTATGCCTACGAGGAGCCGCTGATGCAGCGCGCAGTTTTTTATCGTGCCGCTGGAGCTGAGCCAATTCGTCGCGAGTGGGCTGCATAATTTGGGTATAGGTTGAACTGTCGAACCCGGCAGTCATACACAGATCCTGAATTTCTCGCTCAGTTAAATCAATCCATTGGCCAACGCGAACATGTGACGGGATAAAAATATTGGCGTAGCGTACGCGCTTCAGTCGACTAACCTTAACACCTTGCGATTCCCACAAACGACGCACTTCGCGGTTGCGCCCTTCCATTACCACACAATAAAACCAACGGTTTTTACCTTCACCAGCACCATCGACTATGTCGGTGAAGCGAGCCACACCATCATCCAACAATACACCATCCAGCAACTGTTCTTTCATTTCATCCGTCACATCCCCCTGAATACGCACAAGGTATTCGCGATCAATGACAGATGATGGATGCATCAACTTGTTAGCGAGCTCGCCATCATTGGTAAACAACAGTAAACCGCTGGTATTGAAATCCAGGCGCCCAACAGAAATCCAGCGTTCACCTTTTAATGAGGGTAAGCGATCATAAACTGTTGGGCGGCCTTCCGGATCCGAGCGAGAGCAAATTTCACCTTCTGGTTTGTTGTACAAAATAACCCGGCGACGAGTCAGTTCCGTACGCAAAACGATTCGCTGACCGTTAACAAAAATTTTATCTTTGTTGGTAACTCTATCGCCTAATTTTGCAACATGGTCATTGACCTTAACCTGGCCAGCCTCAATCAAACGCTCCATCTCACGACGCGAACCTATACCTGCACGCGCTAACACTTTTTGCAATTTTTCATCAGCAGGTGCTGCCACTTTTTCAGTTGCTGTTTCTGCTTTTTTGGTTGTAGTTTTGCGCCCTGCGGAATCAGGTTCAACTTGCTTTTTTGGCTTTGCAACAGGACGTTTGGCCGGGGTGTTTTTTTCCGCGCTGATTGAGTTTTCAGGTTTGCGTTTGCCCGCACCCTTTGGGGCAACTACTGGCTTCACAGCCCTGGTAGATTTTTCAGGTTTATCCTGGTCGATTTTCTTCACCATACATTCGTGGGCAACTTAAATATTGCCTGTTTCCTCTTGGTTTTCATGGGCAGACACCGGTTCGGTATTTGCTTTTTCGGTGGCGTCCTCTATATCGACGAAAGCCTCTTCGCCGTCAACAAAGCCTTCCTCATAAAGTGCCGCCTCATTAACCGGTACACTGGTTTTAGCTACCGGAGTTTCTTCGGAGATTGCATTTTCACCGGAGATTGAAATGTGATCCGGTATAGGTGGATCCGTGTCCTTTTCCCCTAAGCCCGCTTCTCCCAGATCCAATACAGGATTCAATTCATCCAGATCACGGATCTCACTCAGGGAGGGTAACTCCTCCAGGCTTTTCAAATTAAAATAGTCCAAAAACTGACGAGTTGTTGCGTAAAGTGATGGACGGCCAGGAACATCCCGATGACCGACAACTTTAACCCAGTCACGCTCGAGCAGGGTTTTCATAATGTGCGAACTGACTGCCACACCGCGGATTTCTTCTATGTCACCGCGCGTAATTGGTTGGCGATAAGCAATGAGCGCAAGGGTTTCCAAAAGTGCGCGCGAGTATTTTTGCGGTTTCTCTTCCCACAATCGATTTACCCAAGGTGCCAAATTATCGCGAACCTGGAAGCGCCAGCCAGAGGCAACTTCCTTCAACTCAAATCCACGCTCAGCACAAGTCGCCTGGATATCCAACAATGCTGCTGCGACTTCTTCTTTAGTCGGCGCTACCGCCTCATCGAACAACTCAAGCAATCTGGCAACCGTCATGGGTTGTCCTGCGGCTAAAATCGCACCTTCGAGAATCTTGCGTAACAACTCCGCATCCACAGGCATTTGAGTGATGGGAACAGTAGCGGACTCTTCTTCGGTTACGGATTCCTCAAACAACTGGCTGCTATTTTCTTCCGCATCCAGCGAATCCACCGCTTCATCAATATGGGTTTCGTTTGTCATTGTGTTCTGGCTTTTACATGAATGGGAGCAAAGGCTTCGCTTTGAACAATTTCAACCAGCGACTCTTTAATTAACTCCATTACGGCTAAAAAAGTCACCACTACACCAAGTCGCCCTTCCTCTACTTTAAACAAGCTGACAAAAGGCACAAAGTGCTGATGCGCCAAAGTATCCAGAACCTGCGCCATTCGTTCACGCGTAGATAACCTTTCTTTGGATACATGATGGCTTTCAAACATATCGGCACGACGCAAGACTTCAGAAAGCGCCAACAATAATTCTTGTAATTCAACATCCGGTTCTGGTCGGGTAAGATTCCGGTCTGGACCGGTAGCAGTAACCGGGAACAGGTTACGCCCCACCCGTGGGATCTTATCCAAATCTTCTGCGGCCTGTTTAAAGCGCTCATACTCCTGCAACCGACGAATCAGGGATGCGCGTGGATCTTCTTCCTCTTCCTGTTCCTCCGAAGAGCGCGGCAACAACATCCGCGATTTTATTTCCGCCAACATGGCGGCCATCACCAGGTATTCAGCGGCCAATTCAAACTGATGCGATTCCATCAGATCAACGTAAGCCATGTACTGGGAGGTAATTTCCGAAACGTTGATGTCCAGAATATCGATATTTTGGCGACGAATCAGATAGAGCAGTAAATCCAGTGGCCCTTCAAAAGCATCAAGAAAAACTTCCAGTGCATCGGGAGGGATATAAAGATCTTGCGGCAGTTGGGTATATGCCTTGCCATGAACAACAGCAAATGGCATCTCCCCCTGTTGTGGGCGGCCCGGAGGAACTTCTGCCGTCTCTGCAACAGCACTTGATACTGCCAATTCAGCAGCAGCCTCTGCAGGAACTTGAATGTCAGGGGTTTCACTCACGCAACTTACTCACACAACCAGGAAAGGAATGGATCAGGGGCGGCATTATAGCCATTTAACGCGGTATCGGACAGCGCAGCCTGCGGAGAGTAAATATTTCTTAAGATCAATCAGTTAGCATCAAAAGGTGAGAAGTCACCTTTACCGCGACGTACAAGCTCCGGGTTATCCCCCGTCAAATCAACAACAGTAGTGGGTTCAAGGCCGCAGTAACCCCCATCGATCACCAAATCCACAAAATGCTCCAGGCTATCGCGGATATCATAGGGGTCTGTCATAGGATATTC
Source organism: Cellvibrionaceae bacterium (assembly GCA_021151615.1). Lineage (GTDB taxonomy): Bacteria > Pseudomonadota > Gammaproteobacteria > Pseudomonadales > Cellvibrionaceae > Cellvibrio. The sequence continues at coordinate 15,635 of JAGKXA010000075.1, forward strand.
TTCGCCCGGCAGCAACAAGCTGCTTGTCATTAACGGCTCACCCAACTCAGCCAATAAGGCCAAGGCAATCGCGTTATCAGGCACCCGGAGACCAATGGTTTTGCGCTTTGGATGCAGCAATCGACGGGGTACCTCTGCAGTCGCTTCCAGAATGAAGGTATAGGCACCGGGAGTATGGTTTTTTAACAACCGAAAAACCTGATTATCTACCCGTGCGTAAGTTGCCAATTCGGAGAGGTCGCGACACATCAAGGTAAAATTGTGATTCTTATCGAGCTTACGCAGGCTACGTATACGCTCCAATGCATCTTTATCACCAATATGACATCCCAGCGCGTAGGCAGAATCGGTAGGATAAACCACCAAGCCCCCCTTACGGATGATATCGACCGCCTGTGCAATTAAACGATGCTGCGGATTTTCCGGATGTACCTGAAAAAACTGGGCCATAACTCAACACCTATTTCCATTTAACTATTTAAACCCTAGCAGATTCCACACTGGCTTAAGGGTATCTGGCAGCAAGCCAAAGCTCCCCAATTCCTGCCAGGCTTGTCCCGGGGCATGAAAGTCAGAACCGCAGGATGCATACAACCCGCGCGCATTCACTATTTTTGCCAAATCCACTGTCATCGCCGTTGGCTGCTGGCCACTAATAACCTCAACAGCATCACCACCGGCAACCACAAATGAATCAATTAACGCACACATTTTCATACGCGTTAGCTCGTATTTTGCCGGGTGAGCCAAAACAGCAACACCACCGGCAGAGTGAATCCAATGAATCACCTGCTCCATTGCTGGCCACTGATATTTCACATCAGCCGGCTTGCCTGTTCCCAAATATCGCTTGAATGCCGCATTTACATTTTTGACTGCGCCACGTTCAACAAGATATTGAGCAAAATGTGGCCGCCCAAGGGTTCCGGTACCCGCAATTTTTTGAGCTCCCAGCAATGCATCGGGAAACCCCAATTTGCTCAAGCGCTCGCCGATAGCAAGTGAACGAGCCGCCCGTGCCTGCTCTTGAAAGCGAATGGCAGCCTGCAATTCGGGGCAGTTGATATCCACTCCCAAGCCAACAATATGCACCCCACCTTTTCCCCATTGACTGGAAAACTCAATACCAGGAATTAACTGAAGCCCAAGTGTTACTGCGGCTTTATGTGCAATATCCACACCGGCTATGGTATCGTGATCCGTGATTGCCAATACTGAAACACCGCGCTCTTTGGCGCGCGCGAGCAGCTCTTCCGGACTTAACACGCCATCCGAAAAAGAACTATGGCAATGCAGATCAAAAATCACACAAACTCCAAGATTTAGTGCAATCACCAGGATTGGTCATGACTGATAGAAATACCGAAGCTGACAAACGCATTGAAGAGAATGAAGGCATATTAACTGATACCCAACAGGAGCAGGCGACGAATTCCACCTCCCCGCCCAAAAAAGAAAGTTTCTTCGCCAATCTGTTAATGAATATTGTGATCCCCACATTAATTTTGACCAAATTAAGTGGTGATGAATATTTGGGACCTACCTGGGGATTAATTATCGCACTGGCTTTCCCTATTGGTTATGGTGTACGCGATTTTGCTGTCAACAAAAAACTGAATGTTTTTTCTGCACTAGGTGTGGTTAGCGTTTTATTGACCGGTGGACTTAGCTTGCTGAAATTGCCTCCGGAGTACTTTGCGATAAAAGAAGCCGCCATTCCAGGCTTGCTGGGTATTATTACACTGATATCGATCAAGACCCGCTACCCCTTGGTAAAAGTATTTATTTACAACGACAAGGTTCTGAAGATCGACAAGGTGAACGCTGCACTCGCACACTTCAACACGCAAAAACAATTTGAGCGCACATTGAACAACGCATCTCTGCTCATCGCAGGATCCTTCTTCCTATCTTCCTTCTTGAATTATGTACTCGCCAAATTAATTTTGGTTAGCCCCGGTGGAACCCCGGAATTTAATGTGGAATTGGGCAAAATGACCTTTTGGAGCTATTTTGTGATTGCACTGCCGATGATGATCATTATGATGGGCACC
>JAGKXA010000076.1 GCA_021151615.1 Cellvibrionaceae bacterium
TTGCACCAACAGAAATCACAAGATGCCGCCTTAGCGTCCGTGTTGCAGCAGCATACGGATGCACCAAGCCTTGCTGCGTTTATTGAACAGAACGAGCAAGCATTGCAAGCCTTGTCACAACAACTCGGCGAGCAGCGCCAACTGCAAAAAACGCAACAACAGCTCGCGCAACAACAAGCCGATTTTTATGCGCAACTGCAACAACTGCATTACCTGATTGGCAAGCAAGCGCAGTGTGTTTTTTTGCAAGTCATTCATTTGACGGGGGCGACTATCAATCACACACAGCGTTCCCAGCGCTTCGCCATTTTTAGTCACCAGCGGAGCGCCCGCGTAAAAACGAATAGCGGGCTCGCCTGTCACCAACGCATTGTCAGAAAAGCGCGGATCGAGAGTTGCATTTTCTACTATCAGTAAATCCTCGGGCGTCAATATAGCGTGCGCACAAAAAGCGACATCGCGCGATGTTTCTGTCGCATCCAGGCCAAGGCAACTTTTAAACCACTGGCGATCGCGATCGACCAATGAGACTACCGCAATAGGCACATTGCAAATGCTCATGGCCAATTGCGCGATATCATCAAAATTTTGTTCGCGTGGGGTATCCAGCACATCCAGGCGGTGCAACGCCAGCAAGCGTGCCTCTTCATTCGGTGGTAATGCAGCTTTCATAACGGTGCCCCCCGTGCACCTTCACCTAATTGTTGCAGCGCCTGCTGTATCACCGCATCCAGCTCGCCGTTTACCAAAGGTTTTTGCAGCCAATAAATGTCAGCGCGATTACCCAAACTGGCCAGGCGCTGCTTACCTTCATCCACGGCGCCGGTAATGATAATAATGGGAATTTTTTTGTTCTTTCGATGCACTTCCTGTTGGCGCAATTGCTCCACTATGTCGATGCCGTGCATATCCGGCAAGTTTAGATCCAGCGTAATGACATCGTAATCGCGCAATTGCAAATGCTCCAGGGCAGCCTGGCCATTATTGGCGCGATCCACATCCAACCCCTGGGCGCCCAGGGCGGTCGCCAGAACTTCTGCCGTTTCCACGTCGTCTTCCACAATTAATAAATGCGGTTTGGATTTGCTCGGTTCGATGCGTGTGGCGGGCACTTTTTGCGTCGCATCTTCGCAGGGCAAATCAAAGTAAAAACTGGCGCCTTCACCAGGAACAGATTCAACCCCAACCTTGCCGCCCATGCGCTCAATAATTTCCTTACAGATTGCCAGGCCCAGGCCGGTGCCACCTTTTTGGCGCGAATCCGATGAGTCTGCTTGCGAAAACTTCTGGAACAGGCGCGCGCGGAAGTTCTCGGGAATACCCGGCCCCCGATCAGTCACTGTAACGCGCACGCTGCCAAAGCGTAGCTCGACGTTAATGCGTACCTGATCATTGGCGGGTGAAAACTTGGCGGCATTGGATAAGTAATTGGCCAACACCTGTAACAACCGCTGACTATCTACCGTTACCTTCACATTTTCTTCCGTGTCCAATAGATAACTAACACCATATTGCTCAGCAAATGCAGCATTGGACTCGATACTTTGCTGTAACAGCGGCAACAACATTTGCGGCTGAAAATCAAAATGCATTTTGCCCGCGACCAACTTTTCCATATCCAGCAAATCATTCACCAGATGAATTAATCGTTGCGAATTATTGTGTGCAATCTGGATCATCCTCGCTGCCTGCTCGCTAAGGTTGCCCACCTTACCATTGGCCAAAATGCCCAGTGCACCACTGATCGCGGTAAGCGGTGTACGCAGTTCATGACTGACTGTGGAAATAAATTCGGTTTTCATCTGGTCGATGCGTTTAATTTCACTGATGTCGCGCGCTATGCCCAGGTAACCGCTGATCTCCCCCTCGGTATTACGCAGGGCGGAGACCGTGAGAATCACCGGAAATTGCGAGCCATCCTTACGCACATAGCTCCATTCTTTTTCGTCATCGCTGCCCTCGCGCGCTTTTGCCACAAAGACATCAAAACCGGGTTTAATTTCATAACCCAGCTCGCAGGTCAGGCGGTGTGCATAGGCTTCTACCTCGGCAGGCAAATGAATAATTGCCGGTGTTTCTTTATCAATCATTTCCTGCGCGCTGTAACCCAGCATAAGTTCAGCGCCATGGTTAAAGGTTTTGATCAGGCCATTCACATCGGTGGAAATAATAGCGACACTCGCCGCATCCAGAATCGCTTTGCGCAGCGAATTGGTTTCCTGCAATTGCATTTCTGCTTGCTTGAGCGGCGTGATGTCAGACACATAGCCATGCCAGAGCACGCTGCCGTCTTCCAGTTTTTCCGGAATGGATTCCACATGCGTCCAGATAAGGCCGCGCAGCGGATGGTTCACTCGCACAGTCGCCACCCAGGGCGTTAAATGGGTGGCCGAATAGGACACACTTTCACTCACCCAGCCCACATCATCCGGATGGATAACCGCAAATACTTTTTGCGCTGAACTGGTGACTTCATCCGGATTAGTGTTGTAAATATTTTTCATGCCCGGGCTGGCGTAAGGGAAGAAGGAACTGCCATCGGGACGCAACTGGAATTGATACAGGAATCCAGGCAAACGCTCGCTGAGTTTTTGGAAACGGTTGAGGATAATTTTTTTCTCGCGTTCCTGCTGCCAACGCTCTACCACCGAGCTGATCCAACGCGCCAGCAAACGCACAAAATCTTTATCAAGCGAATCGTATTGATGGTGACGGGTTTTGCGCGAGAAAAAACACAGGGTGCCGTAAAGGCGATCATTAATCCACAGGGGCACACCGATATAGGATTCCATCTGCGTCAACAAATACGCCGGGTGCCGCCTATGCTCACTCGCCGGGATATCATCTTCGGCAAATACATCGCGCAGTGCGACTGTAAGGCTGCAATAGTTTTTGCCCAGATGGTTGGAGATGGCGGCATCCTTATTCCCGTTGGCAGAAAACTGCACATGCACGCGATAGTCTTCCCCATTGATCTCGCTAATCAAACCGCCCGCCAGGCCCAAATAGCGGGCGCCCAAACTGAGTGCGAGGCGCAATTGTTCCGCCGGATCTACCGCCGGGAGTGACGCGATTTCATTGAGCGAGTGCATGGCTGCCTGCTGGCGGATACTGACCAACTCGGTGTGCTTGCGGTCAGTGATATCGGTGTAAACCCCCAGCATGAGTGCAGCTTTGCCATCTGGCTGCCATTCCACCACCTTGCCACGCGTCAAAATCCATTTGTAGCTGCCATCGTGAATCTTGAGCCGATACTCGTTTTCGTACATTGGCGTCTCGCCCTTGATGTGGCGAATAATATCGCTGTAGCTCACCCGCTTGTCGGCCGGATGGACACGGCTCATCCATTCATCCAGATCGAGTGAGTTGGGCGACTCCGGTCCTATGCCGCAGAGTTGGCGCCACTCGGGGGAAAAACGCGCTTTGTCATGGGCGATATCCCACTCCCAGAAACCGGAATCGCTGCTGCGCAGGGCCAGTGCCAAACGCTGCCGCGATTGCTCGCTCTGGGCGTGCTCTTCGCGCAATTGCTCGCTGTGCTGGCTCACCAGTTGTTTCAAGTGATAGCGATTAAAACGAATAAACAGCACTAACATCAACAACGCCAGCACCATAGCCGTGAGCCATTTGGCCATCACCCGCTGACGAATCGAGCTGTAGGACAGATAGATGGGTGTTATGTCACTCAATACCACCATTGCCAAACCAGACTGCTCCAGGGGTAATCCCACCTGTTGCATCGGCCACCAGGAAAGCAAATAGGCCTTGCCTCCCTCCAGCAGCAGGTGCCCCTGCTTGTTAATAGGCACCAATCCGCGCGTCCACCATTCCCCCAACTGTGGGTCACTGCTCTCTTCCAGGCGCCAATCATCAACCACCGTCGGGTTTTTCTGGTTTAGCGCTTGGCGAACCTGCTCCCAGAGCATCTGCTCAACCGCTGTTTTGCGCAAAAACATCGCGACTTGCATGGGGGCAACCTCGCCCTCCCGTAACGGCGGAATGGATGACATTCCCACCTCCAATACCGCAATTACCCCACCACTTTGATCCTCATTCGCCATGATCGGTAAGACAGCACGATAACCGCTGCCATGGCGTGAAACATCCTCGCCCCATGCGGGTAACCCGGAAGCAAACGCATTGGTAATCAGCGGGCGCAAGCCACTCAAGCTATCGCCAAAGCGATCGGGTTTGTGCATGCGCAAAAACGCCACTGCACCGGGTGCGAAATAGAGGCTTAGCTGCCTTACGCCCAAGTCTTTCATGCTGTCCCACTGGTCGCTTAACTGCAGCTGCATGCGCGCGCGCGCCTCAGCCAAACGCCCGGGTACGGCCTGGTTGTCGGTATTTGCAAAAACCTGGTGAGCGCGACGGATTTCACTGATCAGGGCAGAATCACGCACCAGTAGCTGGGCGAGCAACATGGCCTGCTGGGTCAGATCCCTGCCGGTGGTACCCATGTAGTCCTTCTGGGCCTGTGTTCGCCACTGTAAGCGTTCTTCCCATACTTGCTCATGCGCGAGCAAATCCAGGCGCATAAAAAGCAGAAACACTAACGCCAATACCAAGGCAGATACCCAAGGCAACCATTGGTAGAGGCGTTTTGTCGTTGGCTGCATGAATCACTCTGGGATAGGTGTTGTTATTGGTAGATTCGCCGAGAAAAATGGCGAAGTATTACCCCAGTGTAGTGCAAATTTTTTGTGAAGCAGGCCACCATTAGTGACCAAAGTGAAAGGGATATTAAGTCGCCGGGTTCTCGTCAGCGGCGCCCGCCGCCTTGTCATCGGCGGCTTTATCCGCACGCTTACGACGCGCTTCTTTCGGGTCAGACGCCAGGGGGCGATAAATCTCGACCCGGTCACCGGCATGCAACACATGTTTCTCGGCCGCTTCCAGGCCTTTGGTACCCAGCGACTGGCCAAAAATCCCCATCTTGGCCGAGGCGATATCCAGATCGGGAAAGTGATCGGTAATTCTGGAGCGTTTAACCGCCTCTAGCGCTGTGGTTCCCGGCTCAACCAGGAGTGCAATAATTTTTTGCTTATGCGGCAGTGCGTAGGCCACTTCCACAGTAATTAAATCAAAATCAGCCATTGCGTTTGCTCATCCCCAAATAGCGTTAAAAAGCAGGATTAACCGTAAATCAGTCGCGCGCGGGCACAGAGGGTATCCACCTGTTTGCCGCCCACGGACTCCAGTAACTTGCCCGCCGCCATACCGAGCAGGCGGTTTTTCATTTCAAACTCCAGCAAAAAGCCCACTTTGCAGGCGCTTTCCCCCAAGGGCGTGAATTGCCAGATGCCGCGCAGGTAATTAAACGGGCCATCCACCAGGTTCATCGTCATCTTGAGGGGCGGTTGCAACTGGTTGCGCGTGACAAAACTCTGGGTAACACCCGCCTTGCTTAACTCCAAACGCGCTTCCACCCAATCCTCACCACGCGCTAGCACGCGAGCGCCGATACAACCCTCCATATATTGAGGATAGGCTTCAATATCATTGATCAAATCAAACATCTGCTGCGCGGAATAATTAACCAGCGCCGAACGCTCAACCTTACTTGCCACTACCGACCTCATTGCTATTCAACAAATACCTTGCGCAGCACCGGGAAAATACCGTTGATTAAAAACAGGAGCACGGCGATAGGCGAGAGATATTTCAGTACCGGGCGCCAGAGGCGGAAAATCCAGGCGGCCTCAAACTTCAAATCGTGCAGGATAATCTCGTCGCGCAGCTTCCAGCCCACAAACAAGGCGATCAGCATACCGCCGAGGGGCAGCATTATATTGGTGGCAACAAAATCCATGCTATCGAAAAAGCTCTTGCCCCACAGAATTTGCACATCCGCCCATTCATTAAACGAGTAGACCGAACCCAGGCCCAGCGCCCAGGCAATAAAGCCCAGCAGTAAACTGGCAACAATCCGGCTCACACCGAAACGCTCATTCAGGTAGGCGACGCCGGGCTCAAGGAGAGAGATGGTCGACGTCCAGGCGGCGAGCACCACCATCACAAAAAAGACTGTGCCTATAACAACACCCGCGCCCATATTGCCAAAGGCCACTGGCAGGGTCACAAACATCAGTCCGGGACCGGCCCCGGGGGATATACCGGGTGTAGCAAATACAAATGCAAAAATGGCTACACCCACAACCAGCGCAACCAGGGTATCCAGGGTCGCGACAATTAATACTGTCGAGCCCACCGATTGATTACTGGGCATATAAGAGCCATAGGCCATAATCGCGCCCATGCCCAAACTCAGGGTAAAAAATGAGTGGCCCATCGCGATGAGCGCCCCCTCCCAGGACATATCCTCCAATTTAAAGCTGAACATAAAACGCAGTGATGTTTCAAAATCGCCTTCTTTGATCGCATACCCCAAGAGCACAAACAGCAACACAAATAGCATGGGCATCATCCAGCGCACCGAGGACTCCAACCCACGCGTAACCCCCAGCGCCAGAATCGCAATGGTCATGAGCGTAAACACTGTGTGCCATTGCAAGACCTTGCCGGAATCCGCCAGCAGCGAATTGAATAATGCATTGGAGGATTCACCATCCAGCCCGGTGAATTTTCCCTCAAATGCGAGCAGTGAATACTCCAGGGTCCAACCGGCAATGACAGTGTAGAAAGATAAAATCATCAAGCCGGCGACAACCCCCATCCAGCCCAAACCCGACCAGGCTTTATGGGCACCGGCCTGAGCGCACAATTCCTGGGTGGCGATAATCGGGTTGGCGCGCGCGCGCCGGCCCATCAGGATTTCCGCCATCATGATCGGGATACCAATAGTGGCGACAAACACCAGATACATCAGCACAAAGGCGCCGCCGCCGTTCTCGCCGGTGATATAGGGAAACTTCCAGATATTGCCCAAACCCACCGCCGAACCGGTGGCTGCCAAAATAAAACTGCCGCGCTGGCCCCAAATCACATGTTGTTTGAGTCGCATGGGGAAAAGATCCTCAGGTATTTACTCGTTATTATTCACAGGCACAGAGCGCGCCAATCTGACACCACACCCGGAAGTGAATTCTACCGGTAAAGCCGCACGCGCATAAGCCCGATAAGGACAAGGTCTGTGCGGGACTTAGCCAAGACAGCGCGCAGCGATTGCCGATATAATGCCCGCCCGATTTTTGATTTGACCCGAGAAGCTTCATCGCCATGGCCTCAAAAAAGCAAAAAAATGACAGCAGCACTATTGCCCTGAACAAAAAAGCCAAGTTCGATTACGAATTGCACGAGCGTTTTGAAGCGGGCCTTGCCCTCACCGGCTGGGAAGTCAAAAGCCTGCGCGCGGGCAAGGGCAATATCACTGATTGCTATGTGATTTTTAAAAATAATGAGGCTTGGTTACTCGCCAGCCAAATTCAGCCGCTGTTGAGTGCCTCGACCCACTTTGTGACCGACCCCTTCCGTACGCGCAAACTGCTGCTCAACCGCCGCGAAATTAATCGCTTGCAGGAAGCTGTAGAGCAAAAAGGCTACACGGTGGTGCCCATTGCACTCTACTGGAAAGCACACATAGTGAAATGCGAAATTGCCATCGCCAAAGGCAAGCAGCTGCACGATAAACGCGAAACCGAAAAAGAGCGCGACTGGGCGCGAGAGAAACAGCGATTGTTCCAGAAAGAACAGCGTAGCTAAAAAAAATCCCGCACTCGGCGGGATTTCTTTAGCTGCAAAAACCTATTTATTTTCCTTCAACATCACTTCACGAAAATGTTTACCCTGCAGGGTCGGCGTATAGGTTTCGTAATCAGTAACCATTTGTGGTGACCAATCAGGGTCAAACACCCAACCTGCCCAGCTAATACCTTTGCTGCCAAAATAATCGGTGATGCGTTTGCCATAACTGCCATCATCGATAACCGGAACGTGTGCGCCCTTATCGGTTGCCAATTGATAGCCAATTTCGGTGGCAAATACCGGGTACTTGTCCGCTGCAAAACCAAAATCCCTATCCCAATTTTTTTCAAAGGGCGCACCCACTTTCATGGGGTAAGGGTGACTCACGTAGGCAACATTCTCGCGCTCAATCGGCGCCTTGGCGACAGGGGTTAAATCGTAAGCCCAGTTGAACCCCGCCACTAATGAAATCGCCTTGGGGTTGTGCGCCTGGATAATAGTAATCGCTTCTTCATTAATCGCTTTCCAGTCCTCCCAACTCACAATACCCAAACGGCCATTAAATACCGTTGGTTCATTAAAAATTTCGTAAAAAGCTACCGCATTAACACCGGCGTAACGCTCGGACACAGTGCGCCAGAAATCAAAGGTTTCCGGTTTATCAGTGTAATAGGAATTATTCTGGAACATCTGCGAATGCAAATTGCCGATGGAATGCCAATCCAGGATCACATAGATATTTAATTCGTTAGCCCAAACCACCACCTGGTCGAGCAGGGCGAGGTAGGCTTTTTTGCCATGCTTGCGCCAAGCTGAAGGATGCACGGGAACGCGGATCACATTCGCGCCCCAGGATTTGATCACTTCAAAATGTTTTTTGGTGAAGCGTTTATCGCGCACAATTTTATCCGGGTCAGCAATATTCAAACCGCGAAACACCACTACCTTGCCGGCATCATTCACAAACTTATTGCCTTGTACTTTAATCAGTGGCAACTGCTGAGTAATTTTGGCTTTATCAAAGGCGGGAATATCAGTTTGGTTCCACCAGCCACTGGTGTTTTCCCAGGCGTTATCCGCCCGTACCAGCATACTCATCAAGAATAGAAAGGGAAAAAAGAGTCCGATGCGGAGCTTATTCATTATGACACCTCAAAGGCGTGTTATGCGTGTTTTATCAAGAATTGAACGGCGTTATTAGTAGTCGTTGTGCTGCCCGGATATTTGCCGGGCAGGGCTCATTCAGCATAGACAAAATCAGAGCGGTATAAACATTTTTAACGCTATTTAACGGGAATGGAAAAAATTATTATTAATGCTCGATTTTATAGACCATATCCACACTTTGGGTTTCACCCGATTCAGCTTCTATACGCAGCCGATCTGTAAGTTGATATTCCATGCCCAAACTAAACGCCTGATCAAAAATTCCCACCACGTAGCGCACCAATAACCTGGGCGTGAGGTACTTGCCCACCCAGAGTTCACTCTGATCCAACCCCTGATCCGATTTGATTTCCAATTCATCGATGCGGAAAAATTGGCTGATCTCACTGGTGATGGAACCACCAGAATCCATTCCCAAACCACTCATGGCACTCACCAGTAACGATGCATCCGCTTTGGAGGCTTCATTAATCGGCTTGCCGGTCAGCAACATCATCATGGCATTGCTGTCACTCTGACTTGGAATGGAAAACACTTTGGCTTTTGGTCGCTGCAAGGTGCCGGAAATTTCCAGGCCCACTTTGGTATTAACATCATCGCGAATGATGCGCGAGGTGCTGATTTCCAAACCGGGGTTTTCATAGGGCCCCTGAAAATTTAACCGGCCGCGATCAATGGTGAGTGTTTGTCCATAGGCTTTATAACTACCATCCACCACGCTGACATAACCGCTGGTAAAAAATTGTCGTTGCGATTCTTTAAATAATTTAATTTTTCCGGCGAGCTTGCTGTTTAAACCGAAGCCTTTAAAGCGCACATCATCACCCAGGGAAACATCCAGGTTGGTAATCATTTTTAGCGCTGGCCCAACGTCTTCTTGCGCAAATTGTTCGTCCACAATAATCACATCCGAGGATACCGCCGTGGCTGATTCAGGCAAACTTTTTATATTGGCGCGCGCATAGGGAATTACCGCGGAGCCCGTTAATTCAATCCGGGTGCGATTGGAATTAATGTTAATGTCCGGGCTCAGGGTTGCTTTTAATTGCGGTAGCGCAACAACTTGTACATTCGCACCCTTGATATAACCCTGCAGCGCCCATTCAGGTGTGCCCGGATTGCGCAAATCTGCCACAGCGGTCATGCGCCCCTCGCCTGATTGAAATTGACTTACCAGATTAATAATACCGCTCTGTACGGAACTCGCCTGGATATCGATGTTGGATAAATCCAGGCCCAGGCGCGGCAAATTGGCCGAGCCGTTGCGCAGGCTAAGTTCACCCACCAATTGCGGGCGCGCAAAAGTGCCACTCAGCGATAGCTCGCTACGCAAATCGCCTTTTACATCATTGGCAAATGTCAGCAGGGTTTCCAGCGGTGCCAAATTGGAAAATTGTGCACTGAATTTTCCGCTATTAATTTTTTGTTGCTGCAGATCCAGTTGCGTGCTGGCCTCCAGCCGTCCGTAACCGGTCCAATCCATGCCGGCATTGGCGGTTAACAAGGCTTGCTCCAAATGCGCACGCACAAAAAAATCACGCCAGCCATAAACTTCTGTCGTGCCGCCGGTGTATTGGTAGCGCAATTCGGCGTTGCGTGTGCTGATTACCGCTTTTGCTTTGGTATTGGCGAGCGATAAATCGGAACTCACCAGATTCACAGAGCCATCCATCACACCGGCAAAATAAACCTCGGTTTTAAACAGCGATAAAAATTGGCGCAAGGGCACTGAATCCAGATTCGCACTCAGGTGCGCCCCACTCGCGTTGGCCCAATCACCTTCTATGCACAATTGCGGCAGCGAATATTTTTCGACAGGACTCGCGGGCAAGTGTTGTTTGCGCACCAACCAATCGTAATTGGGTTTTACATAACTTTGATTGGACATCCATTCACCAATGACCTGCTCCTGTTCAACCGCCGCAATTTTTTCCACCTGCCCGGTGAGGTTGGTGCGCGTGGTTAAACACTGGCGCCCCAGTGAAAAAGTATCTGCGCTGATGTGAATCGGTTTACTGGAGGTGAGCCACCAGCGCGGCACTTTTTTTAATTTCACCGCGAGCTGCTCAAACTGCCCCTGCCAGTGGGAATCCTGATACTCACCGCGGATTTTTAAATCCGCACGACCATAGGTTGTGTGTTTGATGAGCGCCTGTAGTTCATGGTTATTGATCGACCCTTCGCCACTGATATTGAGGGTGGAAAAACGATTACCCAATGCACGCAATTGGTTGGCAGAAAAATTCAGCGCGTATTTTTCATCGCGCAGTGTATCGACTGCCGCTGCAACCCGGGGTGCGAGTGAGAGCTGTAGTTTATCCACCGCATAATCGCCCCAGGAAAATTTCTGCAGTGCCGCCTCTATATCCAATTGCGGTTGCTGCAGATTACCGCGCAATTGACCTTTACTGATCACACTGCCTTGCAGACTGTTATCAATTTGACCCAGCATAGGTGCGTTGATATTCCAGTGCAGGTTAAAGGCATCACCCAGTTCACCTTGCACCTGCATTTGGTTTGCGCCGAAGACCAAATGCAACGCATCGCTGTGCAATTTTTTACCGTCAAAATCCAGTGTGCCGCTGCCCTGCAGATTGACACCGCGCAAATCACCTTCCAATAAAAAATCCTGCAATTTGATATCCCAGCCGGTATCGGTTAATGCCCCCCGGCTAGTCAAGCCTGCATTGATATTGCTCGGCCAATTGTCAAATAAACTGGCGAGATTCAAATGTTCAGCGGCGAGATTTAATTGCCAATCGAGTTGGGGCAACCAGCGCACTTCGCCTTGCAGTTTCAAACCGGCATTGGTATCTGTGTACTGCGGTTCGCCGGTAGCCATCGAAGAAAATGCAACCACTGATGAAGTAGAGGAGGATGTCGCTGCATTTGACGGCGCCGGTATAGGCGCATTAGTAGCTGCAACCGGCTGCACATTCAAATAGCGCTCGCGCAATTGCAAAAAATCGATCCGGATTTTTTGCCAATCGCCATTCACTGCAGCATTCACCCCCAGCAGCGGCGCCTGGGGTAAATGAATATCGCCTTGCAATTGCGCCGTGTATTTTTGCCAGTTACCCTGCGCCGTTAATTCGCCGTTAGTTACTGGGGTTGGCTGATTGGGAATCCACCATTGTGTTGGCAGGGTTTGCTGCTGCCAGCGTGCGTTTAGTTGCAACTGGGGTGCCGTTAATAATTGTTGCTGCTGATTTACCAACGCAGTATTAACACTGGCCGATAAAACCACTGGTGCACTCATCTGCGTTACTAGTTGTAGCTGGGTCAAATCGCCAGCGATCTCGCTCACGCCCATATAAGTCAGCGCGGGGTTCGTGGACGCTGCTAACGCCGGATCCGCTGGCGCGGTGCCAGCAATCTGCGCGGCTTGCCACTGCCATTGCAAACTCGCCTCGGTGTTGTAGGGAAACGTCAGCGCCGTAGTGCCGGTTAAATGCAATGAATAATCCTGATGCAACAATGCGAGATTGCTATAGCGAATATGAAAAGTACCCCAACTCAAGGAGCCACTTAATTTTTTCCAAACCTGTTTGCTATCGCCCTGCACTAATTCAATATTTTTTATGCGCAGCTGTTGCAGATGAATGCGCAGGGGCAAACGCAATTGGGGCCATTGGCTAAAAGGTTCTGTGGATGAAGTTTGCGGGCCTGCGGGCGGTGGTTGAATAAAGAGCGATTGCGCACGCAGCGATTGGATTGCCAGCGCACCGTAAAGCAAATCCAGCGGGCGCCAGCGAAAGGATAATTGCTGCGCGCGATAATGCTGTTGTTCCGCCGTGTATTCCAGGCGCGCAATATCCAGGCCGGCGCGAAGATTGCCGCTAATACCAACAGCTTCTGCCCCCACCAGCTGGGCAATACGCGTTACCAGCCAACGGCTGCCGCTTTCAGTTTCCACCAGCGCGCTCAGGGTTGCCAGCACAATGACAATAACGGCGAGCAAACTGAAAAAAATGTTGCGGATTTTTTTTAGCAGAGGCGCACGCATTAGAGATCCGGCCCCATGCTGATGTGCAGACGCCAACCCTTGGTTTCATCGTCTTTGGTTATGGGATCCAATGCTTTGGCCAGATCAATGCGAATCGGCCCGATGGGCGATACCCAGCGCACACCAACACCCGCGCCGCGCTTGAATTCAAAGTCTTCATCATCAATCGCGTTGCCCTGGTCATAGAACACGGCCAACACCCAATTGGAATCTTCAAGGCGATAATCGTATTCCACACTGGCGACGAATAAATTATTACCGCCAACGACCACTTCTTTTTCCACCAGCGCACCCGGTGAATCCGGGTCACTTACTTTTTTGGTGTCGGTCGGGCCTAACGAATGGTAATCATAACCGCGCACACTGGCATCACCACCGGCAAAATAGCGCACTGATGCGGGCAGTAAATTCACTTCGTCAATGTCGGTCAAACCCAATTCACCGCGTACCAGCAGGCGACCATAAGTAAATGCCTTGACATATTTTGCGCGCGAATAAAATTGCAAAAAACTGCGATCCGAACCCAGGCTCTCGGGCGAACCGGATAACTTGCTCATCAGGTTCCAGCCGCGCAGCGGATACGCATTACCATCTGTTTGCGTGCGCGATAGCGTTACGGAAGGAATCAACAGGTCAATAGCATCGACCGGTTCATTCGCCACCCGCGATTCTTCATAGGCATATTCCAGCGCATAGGTTTGCAGCCATTTGTTGTCCTGGTAATAGGTGTAATTCACACCATAACTGTCTTTGCGACTGGTGTAGGTCTCTATTTCTTCTTTTTCATAACCCGTATACACATTTAAAAATTCAAACGCCGGTTTGCGCAGCGGAATTTTATAGTTAACCAGGGCTTCTTTTTTTATTTCAGAGAATGACGTATCGGCAGAGATTGAATGGCCGCGACGATTGATGTAGCGATCTTCAAAACCGAACTTGATGCGCGGTTCATCCGCTTCCACACCGGCACCCATGGAGTAAACCCGTCGCTTGCGGGCTTCCAGTTCGATATTAATCGGCACCTGGTTATCTTTTAGCGATTGCAAATCCGGCGCGACGCTGGCAACTGCAAAATAATTGCTGGCGTTGTACAGGTTTTTTAGTTCCAGCAATTGATCGGTATCGTAATAATCACCTTCATTGAAGGTGTAATAGCGTTTTAAAAAATCTTCATCGAGAATATTGTGCTGCAAATTGATCGCGCCAATTTTGTAGCGCGGACCGGTGTTGTACACCAGTTCAATCACGGCCGATTTTTCCGCAACATTTACCTGCACACGCGCCACATCAAATTCCGCATCAAAATACCCATGGCTGGCGGCCAGGGTGCCAAAGCGCGCCTTGAGGGATTCATAGCGGCCGTGGTTAAGTTTACTGCCCACTTTTATGCCCGGTTTGTCATAGAGGCTATGGAAAATACTGTCTTCACTGCCGGCACCATTAATGACAATACGCAATTCTTTCACCAGCACCGGCTCGCCCGGTGTGAGCGTTATATTCAGCCCCCAACAATTTTTATTGTTCAACAGTTTAGTGTCGTATTCGAGTTGGTAGTAACCCAGTGCCTGGGCCGCCGCATTAATTTCGCTTTCGGCATCGGTCAGCAGTGCATTGAGTCGCCAGAGGGGCGCCTTGCAACTTTCATCGGCGAGGCTGAGGTGCTGGCGAATATTTTCGCGCAGGCTCTTGGTGCCACCTTCAATTTCTATTTCAGGTTCAGCGGCCAATACCGGGCCTGCCACCGGCAGGACAAGCGGTAACAATAAAATCCGGAAACAGATGCGCAATACAGCTGAAGTGTGCAATTCCATAATCTTCGTCGGGCTAGAGCGGAGCCTACTTTACCCGCTAACACTGGCCGCTAAAAGGCTGAATGTGTGACATTCTTGTAAACCCGGTTGTTCCATTTCCCGCTATTGGCCCGCAGCAGGGTGATGTAGTTTAGGCAATTGCACAGGCACCCGTTATAATCGCGCCTGCACTAAACTCACCCGGTTTATTTTTCACCCGTCCAGCCAGAGACCCCAGTATGCTCAGTTATCGCCACGGCTTTCACGCCGGCAATTTTGCCGATGTACTCAAACACACAGTGCTGGTGCACTGCATCGAGTATATGAAGCAAAAGGACAAGCCGTTGCGCATTATCGATACCCATGCCGGAGCGGGTGTTTATAAATTAAACGGCCCCCAGGCGCAAAAAAACCGCGAATTTGATAACGGCATTGGTCGCCTGTGGCAATTGCCGCAACTGCCCGCCGCTGTGCAGGCTTACATCACCGCCGTGCGCGAATTGAACGAGCATGGCCAATTGCAGGTTTACCCCGGCTCGCCGCTGCTCGCGCAACACCTGATGCGCGAACAGGATCGCCTGTTTTTGCACGAGCTTCACCCCAGCGATTTTCAATTCCTGCGCGACTGCATGCGTACCGACAAGCGCGTCAAGGTTATTAATGAAGACGGCTTCGCCGGATTGCAGGCGCTCTTGCCACCACCAGACAGACGCGCGCTGGTGCTACTCGACCCCTCCTATGAAGTAAAAAATGATTACCTGCATGTGGTGAAGCAAGTAATACAGGCGCACAAGCGTTTTGCCACTGGCACCTTTGCGATCTGGTACCCGGTGGTATTGCGCCAGCGCATTGATGAAATGGAATTGGCACTGCAAAAATCCGGCATTAAAAATATTCAATTACTGGAATTGGGCCTGCAGCCCGATAACCCGGAATTGGGTATGACCTCCAGCGGTATGATGGTGATTAACCCACCCTGGACGCTCTGGGCGGCGATGGAAGAGGCCTTGCCCTGGCTGGTAGATCAGTTGGGTGAACATGGCGCCGGGTTTTATCGCCTTGAACAACTCGTTGCTGAATAACGGAGCTTCCATGTCTGCCCCCTACAAACCCATGAGTTATGCCAAGCGCGCCGCTATTGCATCTGCCTGTATTTTCCCCGGCGCTGGATTATTTATGCTAGGCGAGCGGCTGCGCGGTTGCATTTTTGCCGTGCCTGCCG
The DNA here is from genome assembly GCA_021151615.1 of Cellvibrionaceae bacterium. Taxonomy (GTDB): domain Bacteria; phylum Pseudomonadota; class Gammaproteobacteria; order Pseudomonadales; family Cellvibrionaceae; genus Cellvibrio. The sequence continues at coordinate 15,830 of JAGKXA010000076.1, forward strand.
CCTTGATTATTGCGCTGCTGTTTAAAAATTTAATGAGTACCGCACTGCAAATCAGTGCCCAGCTGGATGCCGAGGCCAAGCGTGGCAATTTTGCATTTGATGCAGTGGCTATCTATCACCAGCTGCATGAATCCTTTTTTACCTCGCCCTATTGGCACGACGGCAAATGGATTTTATTGGCCAGTTGGTTGCTGAGTATTCTCAGCTCTTATTTCGCGGGGAAAAAACGCGATCTGCAACAAGCACCGGAGAACCCATAATGCAGGCATCACTTATCGCCATTGGCCTACTCTTTTGCAGCAATATTTTTATGACCTTTGCCTGGTACGCGCATCTGAAGGAGCTGAACCAAAAGCCCTGGATTATCGCCGCGCTCATCAGCTGGGGCATCGCCCTGTTTGAATACCTGTTGCAGGTACCTGCCAATCGCATCGGCTATACCGTAATGAGCGTTGGACAATTAAAAATCCTGCAGGAAGTGATTACCCTCAGTGTGTTTGTGCCCTTTGCGATTTTTTATATGAAGGAGCCGCTAAAGCTGGATTATCTCTGGGCAGGCTTATGCCTTTTGGGGGCAGTCTTTTTTATGTTTAGAGATAAATTGACTGGTTAATTCCACAAAACCGGGCAACCTCCGCGCGGAAATCGACTATAAATAAAGGATTCTACTGAGCAAGAATCCTAATAACCCCAGTCGAGAACCCAAGGTGCCCGTGTGTCTGACCCTACGCCTCACACCCCCTTGCAAGGAGCCGCGCACAGGGATTTCCATCTGCGAACCATAAAACGCCTGATCCAGATACTACGCATCACCCAGATTGCACTCTTGCTGGTGAGTATTTTGAGCGTTGTGGCCGGCAATTACAGCGATGCCATCCTCATCATGGCCACCGGCATTATATTGTTTGTGGTGGATTGGGCCGTCCACAAAAAGCATCCCGTAGCGGGCGCAGCGTTTTTCCTGGTCTCCCTCACCCTGATGCTCAGCTGGCTCGCCTGGCAGGGCAGCGGCATTCGCGATACCGCCCTGCTCGGCTACTGCGCGGTGCTGGTTTTTTCCGCGTCGCTGGGCAACAAGCGCTTACTGGTCGCCCTGCTGGCGCTGATGGTGAGCCTGTTGCTGGTGATTGCTTACGTCAATGATCGCGGGATTTATCACCACCAGATTGAACCTACCAATTTATTGACCGGCAGTATTGTGGTGATTGTGCTGGTCGTCGTGGGCATGGCCGCCTGGCAATTTGCCGATGATTATCGCGCAGCGCTGGATGAACTGGCACTCGACAACGAGCGCATGAAAGCAGCCAAAAACCATATTGAACACATGGCGCTCCACGACCCCTTAACCGGCCTGCCCAATCGCATCATGGCGCAGCAAAATTTTGAATTTCTGTATCAAACTGCCCAGTCCCGGAAACAACAGTTGGGTATTATTTTTATCGATCTGGATAATTTAAAACCCATTAATGACTCACTCGGTCACCAGGCGGGTGACCAGATTTTAAAAGAGGTGGCACTGCGCCTGTTGAGCTATACCAAATCGGTTGATCAAGTGTGCCGTTTTGGTGGCGATGAATTTATTGTATTCCTGCCCAACGTCCAAACCGAAGAGGATGCCTCCACGGCCAGTTTGGAAA
>JAGKXA010000077.1 GCA_021151615.1 Cellvibrionaceae bacterium
CAATCAACTGGTCCACGCGCGACTCATCGCTATGGTCGTGGTAAGCAATACAGGGGGTTTTGATAGCAAAATGGGACAAGAGGCGGGAACTGTGTCGCGTATCTTCAGCGGCGATCAAGGCTACTGTTTGTAGAGTTTCTACCGCTCGCGGTACCATATCGCCCAAATTGCCGATGGGTGTGGCCACGACATACAAAATGCCCTGGTTTAAGGCTGATGTTGACATACCGCTTTCCGGATAAGGGAGCCGGGCGCCTAGCGCCAGACTCTGTTGAGTTCATTACTTTTGCTGGTTTTTCACCGAGGTTTTCATGCCGATACGGCCTTTTGTGCGCAAACTACTTAACCACACTGCAACCGGTTTACTGGCTTCTGCCTTGGTGCTGACCCTGAGTAGCTGCGGTAGCAACCCCCCCCAACCGGAAAAACGCAAGGCGCCACCCGTCAAAACCCAGGCAAAAACTCCCAGTGCTAACCAGCTGCTGGAACTTGCACGCCAAAGCCAGTCCCCCGAGCGCGAAAGTCTGGTACTTCAAGCAGCGCAGGTTTATGTGGATGCTGGTAAATTCAGTCGCGCGCGCGCTTTGATTAGCGACATGAATCCCGATGACCTGCCTGATCAGTCGTACATTAAATACACCGATTTACTCAGTACCCTCGCCTTGCAAGAGGGTTCCAATTTCCTCGCCCACGGCATTCTAACCAAGCAGCGCCTGGAACAACAATGGCAAGCCATGGAACCCACCACAGAAATCGCCTTGCGTGAAAAACGCGCGCAGGTTTTTACCTTGCTGGGTGAAGCGCAACATAGTGTAAATGAGCGCATCCAACTCGCCGCGTTAATTAGCAACAAGCAACAGCGCCAACAAAATCAGGATGCCATCTGGCAAAACCTGATGAGTATTCCCTTCGCCGAATTACAGCAACTCGCGCAGGACGAGTACGGAGAAGCGGCACGCGGTTGGTATAGTCTTGCCGCCATCAGCAAAAATAACCAAATCGATTTGGAGCAACAGCGTGAGCAACTGCAACAATGGCTCAACGAGTGGCGCCAGCACCCAGCGCGCGATAATTTGCCCAATGATTTGCGCTTGCTGCAAAGCTTGATCGATCAACAACCCAAACAAATTGCGCTCTTATTGCCCATGCAAGGCAAATTGGCCGAAGCCGGTGAAGCGGTACGCGACGGTTTTTTTGCAGCCTATTACTATGCACTTGGCAATGGCCGTAACGCACCTGAAGTGCGGCAATACGATAGCAGCGGCGATGCATTAGCAGCGTATCAACAAGCGGTTGCTGAAGGTGCCGATCTGGTCATCGGCCCCATCGATAAAGAAAAAGTGACTGAACTCAGTTTGATGCCGTCATTGGAAGTGCCGGTGTTAGCGCTGAATTATCCCGATGCGCAGCCAGCGCAACCGCTGAAAGGCTTTTATCAATTTGGTTTGGCGGTCGAAGACGAAGCGCGTCAAGTAGCGCGGCAGGCATTTGTAGAGGGCCATCGCCAGGCGATGGTCATTATTCCCTCGCAAGAGTGGAGCGAACGCAGCGCACGCGCTTTTGCCGATGAGTGGGAAAAGCTCGGCGGCGTAATTGTAAATCGCACTCAATTTCAGCCCGGCGTAAATTACTCAGGGCTGGTGAAAGATGCGATGCTGATTGAACAAAGTCAAATTCGTGCACGCGAGTTGCAAGAGTTACTCGGCGTAAATTTAATTGCCTCGCCGCGCAGCCGCAGCGATGTTGATATGATTTTCCTCATTGCTGACCCGGCGCAAGCACGTCAAATTAAACCGACATTTGCCTTTCACTACGCGGGAAAAATTCCAGTGTATGCCACCAGCCAGGTTTACTCCGGCGAACCCAATGTGAAAGCAGACCGCGATTTAAATGGCATTCGTTTTAATACTATGCCCTGGCTGTTTGATTCAACCAGCCCGGAAAAACAAGCTGTTGCGCAGTACACTAAATCCGCTGCTGTATATGGTCGCCTTCATGCACTGGGGGCAGACGCTTTCCGGTTGTACGCGCGCTTGCCACAATTAGAGCAAGTACCGCAAATGCGAATTTTTGGCGCAACCGGCGCATTACGAATGAATGCAGGGCGCATCGAACGCGAACAAATATGGGTAAGGTTCCGCAATGGTGAAGCCCAACCGCTGCCCATGGTTATCAACGAAAGCGAACTACAATACTAGGCAACTGCCGTTTTTATCGAGCAAAATGATTAGCAGCTAATTGTTGACTGGCTGCATTTACTGTTAACCGAAGGTATTAAAGGGAAGATTATGAACAACAGCAACAAGGACGCTACAGCACCCGGTATAGACACCAGCGTAGTCATAGGTGCTACTGCTGAACACTATGCCGAGCAGTATTTACAGCAGCAAGGACTCATCACCCGCACGCGCAACTACCGCTGCAAGCTCGGCGAAATCGATTTGATTATGCTGGAGAAAAACCCACGCGGAAACACGCTGGTTTTTGTAGAAGTGCGCCTGCGCACCAATAAGCGTTTTGCGCCCGCGCTGGAAACAGTGGATTACCGCAAACAGCAAAAAATTATCAAAACCGCCCAGCGCTTTTTACAAGAGCAAAAGCTCTACGACAAAATCGCCTGTCGCTTTGATGTGATAGCATTGGATCAAACTGGCACAGCACCGCCCGTCCAGTGGATTAAAAATGCATTCAGCACCTGAGCGAAGGTACCAATGCACCCAACATTATTCGAATGACTACAGCGACCCCTTTATGGAACAACGTGTAATTACCCTGTTTCACGAAAGTATTGAAGCCAAGATGCAAGCCGGTGAACAACTTGCACCGCTGCTGGCCAATGCCAGTGAGTTTATTGTGCACGCCCTCTTACACGAGAAAAAAGTGCTAACTTGTGGCAATGGCATCTCTGCCGCGCAAGCGCAAATCTTTACCGCCAGCCTGATTAATCGTTTTGAACAGGAACGTCCCAGCTTGCCGGCGCTAAATCTGGGTTCTGACTTCACCACCCAAACAGCTATCGGCAGCGATTCCAGCTTTAACGACATCTACGCCAAACAAATTCGCGCACTCGGGCAAGCGGGCGATATTTTGTTATTGCTCACCAGCACCGGCAAAGCGAGCAATTTACTGCAAGCCATCAGTGCCGCACACGACAAAGAGATGCAAGTGATTGCACTCACAGCGGGTGACGGCGGCGACGTTGCCGCGCTATTAACCCATGGTGACATTGAACTTCGAGTGCCATTATTTGCCAAACCCCGTATCCACGAAGTGCACTTGCTCAGCTTATTTTGCTTATGTGACTTGATTGATCAGCAATTGTTTGGAGGTTTTTAATGCAATTAATGCGTTCGCTTGCCCTTTATGCTCTGACTTTTTTCGCATTGAGTGTAATGGCATTTCAGTTAAGCGGCTGCGCGCGCGTAATTCATGCAACCACCAGTGACCCGGTGCAAATCAGTAATAACAAACGCTCACTGGGCACCAAACTCAATGATGATCGATTGGAAACCTATGCGCGAGTAAACCTGCTCAAGGCTGATCAGGCATTTGAAAATACCCGCGTAAATATCGATAGCTTTAACGGTTTTGTATTATTGACCGGCCAGGTTCCCTCGGAACATTTACGCCAACTCGCTGGCAGCACCGTGGGCGCAATCAACTCCGTACGTCAGGTACATAATGAATTACAAGTGGGGCCGGTCGCTCGTTTTGGCTCACAAAGCCTGGATGCCTGGATCACCACTAAAATCAAATCGCGCCTGGTGGCCAGCAGTATTCAAAGCCGTCGCATTCATATCATTACCGAAGCCCAGACAGTTTTTCTAATGGGCTTGGTATCGCGTCATGAAGCGGATCGTATTGCTGAAGTCGCACGCACCAGCGATGGCGTACAACAGGTTGTTAAGGTTTTTGAATACGTGGACTAGCAGTCCGCGCATTATTTCCGGCCCTTCTATCGATGGTCTTTTATCACCTGATTCGCGCGTTTATCGCCTGCTTACCCAGCATCAGGATTTGCCACTGGAAATCTCACGTTATCCTGTTAGTATCCTGCGCAACGGCAACTGGCAACTTGCCAGTTTTAGCCAATCACCATTTATTGACACGCAAAGGAAAACATCATGATTTCTACCATTGTTACGCTGGTGATAATTGCCCTGTTGGTGTTCTACGTAATCGGGATTTACAACAAACTGGTCGCGCTGAAAAATCGCTACCAAAATGCATTCTCCCAAATTGAAGTGCAATTAAAGCGCCGCTATGACCTTATTCCCAATTTGGTAGAGACAGCAAAAGGCTATATCAAACACGAACGCGAAACATTGGAAGCTGTGATCAGCGCGCGTAATCAGGCAATTAATGGCTTGCAAGCCGCAGCGGCAAATCCCGGTAGCGCAGCTGCCATGACTGAACTGGCCGGCGCAGAAAATTTATTAACCAGTGCCATGAGCCGCCTGAATGTGGTGATGGAGGCTTATCCTGATTTGAAAGCCTCGCAAAATATGATGCAGGTTTCCGAAGAGCTGACCAGTACGGAAAACAAAGTCGCCTTCGCTCGTCAGGCATTTAATGATGCAGTAACCGCCTACAATACTTACAAACAAAGTTTTCCACCCGTGGTGTTAGCAGCCAGTTTTGGCCACAGAGACGATGCAGGTTTGTTAGTGTTTGGCGATAGCGCCGAAATCCAGGCGGCACCCAAGGTGCAGTTTTAACACTTTCATCACAAAATCTTCCTTCTATATATAGAAGGAAGATTTTTCCCTCTCAGGCACGAGCAAGTCTTCCTTCTTTATATACAGCAATCACTCATTGCCAACAGGTTGCGCCTATGAACTTTTTCGAACACCAGGATCGCGCCCGCCGTAATACTCACTATTTAATCTTGTTGTTAATTTTGGCGGTCGTATCACTGGTAGCAATTACCACCTTACTATTTGCAACACTTGCCTATTTCAGCGATGAGCATCGCCAGCAATCGGCGCAAACAGCATGGCAGGGAATTTTACATGCGCTCAGCCCTACCGCTTTTTTATGGATCGCATTAGGTGTGAGCAGTGTGGTACTACTGGGCAGTTTATTTCGCTTTATGCAATTAGGCGCTGGTGGCAAAACCGTTGCTGAAGCCATGGGTGGTCGCTTGTTAATGGGTAACACGCAGGACGCTGATGAACGCAAAATTTTAAATGCGGTAGAAGAGATGGCAATTGCCTCCGGCACTGCTGTACCGCCAGTGTATTTAATGGAAGAAGAAAGTATCAACGCCTTCGCCGCTGGTTATCACCCTCAGGATGCTGTTATAGGTATTACGCGCGGCTGTATTCAAAGTTTATCGCGCGATGAATTGCAAGGAGTGATTGCCCATGAGTTCAGCCATGTATTTCACGGCGATATGCGTATTAACATGCGCTTGATTTCCCTACTGTATGGAATTCTGGTAATTGGCTTGATTGGCGAATTTCTTATTCGGATTGCCAGCAATCGCAGTAGCAGTCGCTCCAGTAAAGATAATTCGCCTGCCGCCCTTCTGGCATTAGGCGTCGGCTTATTGGTGATTGGCTACACGGGAATATTTTTTGGCAACCTGATCAAGGCGGCCGTAAGTCGCCAGCGCGAATTCCTCGCCGATGCATCTGCCGTACAATTTACCCGTAACCCGGATGGTATTTCCGGCGCGCTGAAAAAAATTGGTGGCAGTACATTTGGCTCAGAGCTACACAATGAACATGCCGCTGAATTCAGCCATATGTACTTTGGCCAGGGAGTGAAATCCTTTTTTAACTTAATGGCCACTCATCCACCATTGGAAGAACGCATCAAGCGCATTCAACCCAACTGGGATGGCGAATTTGCTACAAGTGTATATATAAGAAGGAAGACTTCTGCAGCGGCAGAAACTGACTCAGCTGACGCGGCTCCAATAACAGCTGATGACTTGAGTGAAGTCATTTCGGGATTTAATAACACTACTGCAACCTTGAGTTCTGCAATAGCAACACCGACTCAAGCCACTATCGATATAGACCAAGCGATCAATCAAATCGCTCAACCTAACAAGGCGCAAATCAGCTATGCACGTGCGCGCCTCGCAGAAATTCCAGCGGTATTAAAAAGTGCCGCACACGAAAGCTTTAGTGCGCGTGCCATTATTTTTGGTTTGCTGCTGGATCGCCATGCACAAATCGCGCAGCACCAGTTGGCACTGCTCAGCGAACATTTACCGGAACAGGAATTCCAACAGCTGCGACCGATAATTTCAGCGGCAGCATCACAGCATGCCGGGCTGCGCTTGCCGCTGGTTGAACTCTGCCTGCCCGCCTTAAAACAATTGTCCGCTGAGCAGCAACAATTATTTTTGGAGTGTATGAATGTATTAATCAGTGCCGACAAGAAAATCAGTTTGATGGAGTGGGCGCTGCACCAAATTGTCTTGCATAACAACTATCGCACCGCGCGAATTGAGCGCAACCTCAACCTGAAACAATTACCCGGCGAATGCTCCGTTCTCTTATCGCTGCTTGCTTATGCAGGGGCAGCATCAGTTGCCGATGCGGAAACTGCTTTTGCACATGCAGAGGCTGAATTGAAATTTTCCAACCTGGTATTGCTCCCCAAGGATCAGGTACAACTGGCTGATCTGGATAAAGCCCTGACTCAACTTAATCGGGTTAAACCACTGCAAAAACCGCAGTTGTTAAAAGCCATGAGCCAATGCGTCCTGCAGGACAACCGCGTCACTCTGGTTGAAGCCGAACTCTTCCGCGCCATCGCCGATAGCCTGGACTGCCCGGTGCCACCGCTAATACTGGAGGCCGGGCACTAAATTTGTTGTTCTAGCGCAAACCAATCTCACGCCAGACACCGGATGCTCTACAACAAGCAGGTGACTAACAGGTATAATGCGCCGCACTTAATCCGCTAATCCTGCCAACCAAATGAGGTAATTACCTTGCAACTGGACAACGCATCTGTTGCGCAACTGCGCGAACTGGAAAGCCAACTCAGGCAACTCCAGCTTGACCCTGATGTTTCAGGTGATGCTAACCGCTTACCAATTCGGCCTGAAAGATACCGCCAGTGCCTGGAAAAATGAAGGCGAAGTGAAGTTCCTTTGCCCGGTTCCCGGCTATGATCGCCACTACACCGTGTGCGAGCAACTCGGCATCAAAATGATCAACGTTCCTATGACATCAACCGGCCCGGATATGGATGTTGTTGAGTCACTGGTTCAAGCAGACAAATCCATCAAAGGTATGTGGTGTGTGCCCAAGTACTCCAACCCTACAGGCGTGGTGTACAGCGATGAAACCGTAGAGCGCATTGCCAAACTCGGCCAAATCGCCAGCGCCAACTTCCGCGTATTCTGGGATAACGCCTACTCAGTACACGACCTGGTTCCCAACGCACCGCAGCTGACCAGCATTCTGGAAGCAACCCGCCGCAATGGCACTGAAGATTCTGTTGTGCAATTCGCATCTACTTCAAAAATTACCCACGCAGGCTCCGGCGTTGCTTTTGTGGCGGCAAGTGCTGCAAACCTCGCAGGCTTTAAAAAGTTTTTGAACAGCTGCACCATCGGCCCGGACAAAGTAAACCAAATTCGTCACTCGCGTTTCTTGCCAAGCAAAGAAGCACTTTTGGCGCATATGGCTAAACATGCTGAACTGTTAAACCCACGTTTTGAAGCGGTGTTGAGTGCGTTGAGCAAAGCGTTTGACGGCACCGATTTGGGCGCATGGGAAAAACCCGTCGGCGGTTACTTTGTTTCTTTTGACACCCGCAAAGGTTGTGCAAAAGAAACTGTACGCCTCGCTGCTGAAGCCGGTGTAAAACTGACCCCCGCTGGCGCGACCTATCCCTACGGCAAAGATCCGGAAGATCGCAACATTCGTATCGCGCCATCTGTGCCAACAGTTCCGGAAGTTGTAGGCGCGATGGAAGTGTTTGTTACCTGCGTAAAACTGGCATCAGTAAAGCAAAAGCTCGCCAGCCTGAGCTAATCGCTTATTCCGCACCAGCAAAAAAGCCGCTTTCAAGCGGCTTTTTTGTTTTATCTATCAGCCACTCAGCAAACCAACCGATCTAATCAACACAGATTAATTCCAAAACTCTCGGTTCGTTATTTTTTTTCTTTCTATACTCAAATTAGCACGACAGTATTAAACGCGTGCACTAACCCATCCCATTAACCCAATTACCTTTAATCCGATTATCTTTAACCCTGAAGACTGTTTAACCCTTTTTCTCTGCGCTTATGCCACAGGAGATTTTGTATGGGTGTTGCTGCAACTGTAGAAAAATATTTAAAAGCAAAACAGGTCGAGTTCACGCTGCTGGAACATGAATATTGCGAGGGTTCATACAACACAGCACGTGTCGCCAAGATTGACGATCATTGCCTGGCCAAAGGCGTACTCTTACGTGATGAGGATTTTCATTACACGCTTTGTGTTCTCCCCACACGCAATAAAATATTACGCCACACCCTGAACCAGATTTTTGATCGCCACATGGAGTTGGTCGAAGAGGAAGAACTAGCGGAGATTTTTAAAGATTGTGCAGAAGGGGCGATCCCTGCTTTGGGAGAAGCCTATGGCCTGGACGTAATCTGGGATGAGGAATTAATGGGCGTTGAAGAGGTTTATATCGAGGCGGGCGATCATCGCCACCTCATCCGCTTAAAGCAGCCTGATTTCGCGCAGTTGATGCAAGACAAACTACACGATCACTTCAGTGCCGAGCGAACCCGTCACAGCAAGCTCCCTAAAAAGTATATTCGCCAGGAGTATGAGCTTTAACCGCGATGCTGCTCAAAGAGACGAACTGCGGGCATAAAAAAAGCCGCCTTGTTGCCAGGGCGGCTTTTTCATTGCAGAAGGAATTAATCCTTGCTCGGTACCAATACTACGTTTGGCGCATTGGCTTCGCGGGCAGCATCAGCAACAGCCACATAAGTACCAGTGCTTGCACGGCCACTTGCAGAAATAATCACAGCAGCCTTAGGCAGCTCCGCACGCAAACGCTCCAGGTTAGAACGAACTGAGCGAGTGTCTACACGGCGCTCACCTTCCTTTTCCATCAACCAGATTTGGTCGTCAGCAGAAATGCGAACCAGGATGTTTGGTTCAGCATCTGGCGGTGGAGGATTGTTGTTTGGCTCAGGGACATTCGGGTTAAAACCCGCTTCTTTAACAAACGACGCAGTTACGATAAAGAAGATCAACATAATGAACACCACGTCGAGCATGGGGGTCAAGTCAATTTCGTTACCATCATCACCGGCTTGGCCTTTTTTTCTACGGCTCACTCTGGGTACTCCTCGTGTTATTTGAACATTATCGTTAGGTCTAACTGAAAGTTCTCAATTCTAGCAGTTTTGGCCGGACAAAGACCAACTCTTTGTAACCCCCAAAGGGGGGAATTTACGGGAAATATTCAGTCGTCAAATGTGCGATTGTTCAATATTCAGCCAATACAACATCTCACTTTATCGTCAAAAAAACGTCACAGATGCAATTCTCTGATAAGTGCTTCCCCCCATTAAATCTAACCAGCCTTCATCTGCAAATTAGCTGCGCTCAATAACTGCTGAAAATCACAACCCGAGTGAATCAATTTCAAGAGCGGCTCGTTGTAACCCCCACGGTCAATACGAAGGGAATTTCCAATGCCGGTTAACATCCACCACTCACGTCATAGACAAGAAGTATTTCGAAGAAATAACACGATCATTAAGGTACACCAACCATCAAAGATCGCATTGATTAGGCAGCATATTCATTGCAATGAATTATGGAGTATGTGTATTAATCACAGCCAAAAGATAACGTGAACACAATGGTTAATGTAATTGTCTCTAAGCTCTCGCATTCACCTGAAAAGATTCATTACGGTTCAGCCTTCAATAACTGATTACCCTGATATTAAGATGCGTTTCAACCAATCCTGTTTATGTAATTCGCTTTAAGTTAAGAACTCACCCCAAGTGAGTTAGCCAACCAAGCATGTCTTCGTTTAATGACTTGGATCAGTTAACAAGGCAATTCTCAAAATTGATATACAACTAAACTAAATAATCACCACTTAATAAGAGCATAGGGATAGTTCACGCAGCAGAGTTACTAACTTCAGAACCTCGCCCCTTTCGCCTACGCCACTCATTATCGTGAAATAGCTATGTTCGATAGCACAAGAAGAGATTTGTTCATCAACACTTATGCGCTATAGCACGCTATTCAAAAAGCAGACGTGCGATGCCAACACCTAAACACAGCCCCCAATAAACAACACTGACTATCCCAAATAGATAATTTTCTCACTCTACGATATCAATCACAGCCAACATTAAGTCTTAAATCAACTCTGCTTGAGTATAGGAGGACAGGTTTTCCAACCTAAACAAAGTATAAAACGTGATCCAGTTAGCCATCACGTTGTCATTCACTATAACGCCAGAGAGATTGGTAAACGCCAAAAAATTTAGATAAACGTCATTTTGAAAGGCAAAAAAGAACTCGCAATAACAGTTTTTCCTGCCATCGAAAGCATCGTTAATGGCAAATTTAAAAGGGAAAAACAAAACCAATTACGCCCAATAGTAATTGCGAAGAAGCAAAATTGTTTTCGATAAATAGTCTGATTGAAGGTGCAACGAACAGGAAAACTTTCCGTTAAAATCGAAAAAACACATTTTTTTACTAAAAATTGGCAAAAAAACGCATTTTTATTGACTATTTAGCGCAAAAAACTTGAATTTTTTTAATAAAGTTTTAACTTATACATGTTGGACTTTTTAATCCATTTATCGACCTTTCGAAAACTATAAAGGAAGCACACCATGGCTGCACGTAAACAAACCGCTGTTAATACTGTTGCAAGTTTGGAACAGCAATTAGCTCAACTGAAAGCGCAATTGGCAAAAGCTCGCGCAGCTCAAGCGGCCGATGCCGGTAAAGCTGTTGCTGGTTTGGCTAAAGACGCTGCTAAAGCTGCTGCGGCTTTGAAAGCTGCTCAAAGCAAGTTGGCTGCTGCTAGCAAAAAGAAAACTCCTGGTTCAGCTAAAGTTGTAGCCGCTGCTAAAGCTGCTGTTGCTACTGCCAAGAAAGATGCTGCCGCTGCTAAGGCCGCTGTTGCTGCTGCCAAGAAAGAAGCTGCTGCTGCTAAAGCTGCTGCTAAATTGGCTGCTGCGCACGATAAAGCAGTTGCCAAAGCTGAAAGTGCTGTTGCAAAACGCCTGAAGGCTTCTGCGAAGAAAGCTGCTGTAAAAACCAAAGCTGCTGAGAAAAAAGCTGCTGCCAAAGCTAAAGTAGCTGCTAAAAAAGCTGCCGCTAAAGCCAAAGCTGCTGCTAAAAAGCAAGCAGTAAAAGCTAAGGCAGCTGCTAAAAAGGCTGCGCTGAAGAAAAAAGTTGCAGATAAGAAAGCAGCAGTTAAAGCTAAAGCAGCAGCTAAGAAAGCGGCCGCTAAAGCTAAAGCAACCGCCAAGAAAATTGCCGCTAAAGCTAAAGCAGCAGCCAAAAAAACTGCCGCTAAAGCTAAAAAAGCCCCAGTTGCTAAAAAAACAGTAGCTAAAAAAGCTCCGGCTGCTAAAAAAGCAGTAGCTAAAAAAGCCCCAGCTGCTAAAAAAGCAGTAGCTAAAAAAGCTCCAGCTGCTAAAAAGGCTCCAGCTGCTAAAAAAGCAGTAGCTAAAAAGCCTGCAGGCGCCGCACCTGCAAAACGCGGCCGCAAGCCAAAGGCTGCTGCACCTGCTGCGTAACTAGTGATTTTACTCACAATAAAAAAGGCACCTTCGGGTGCCTTTTTTATCTAATCTCATTGAAACAACTCTGCCACTTAATTAGATGAATGCTCCTGAATCGCCATTTGATTGAATACATAGACATACATCAACAAGCGTTGCTCTTCTGTTTGTTCTACAAACTCTAAACCATAATTCACCAACATCGTTTGTGATTGCCCATCAGTGGGATCCACACGTGAACGCACTCTACCCGTTAGTACCAGTTCCCGCTTTATCTCGCGAATCTCAACTTGCGCTCTGATTTCCAACGAATCGCCAATTTCCGCAATTTCATCAACCAGCTCAATACGCGCTCCAGAAATACTGATATCTAGCATTATGCCGGTGGTCGAGGGCCGGGATTCCAGATCGATATTGAAGACATCGACTTTTTCATAGACTGCCACTCGGGTTGCACCGCGAATACCTTTAAAGGTCACTGAATCGGGGTAACTCAAATGAAGAATCGGATAGGGATCGAGGGTTTGACCTTCTACTATGCCCGCAAATATTCCTATACCGTTATCGATCATCAATCGCACAACAATTTTTTGACCCGCCCTGAACTTAACTAATTTACCGGCTTGTTTAGGTACAGATAATAAAAGGGCTCGCCCTGGTAAACACCCAATAAGCCGACATGAAAAACGTTCAGGTTGGCCCGCAAGGCTGCTTGTCTGCAGTTGCAAGGGATAACCATAAGCCAGTTTCAATTCTTCGAATTTCATGGTGCTTCACTGAAAATTATTGATGTTATGTTCAGCAGTGTAGCAGTTGTGGGCAATTGTGCCTTAAGGCATCGAAGAGCCACCTTCGACGAGAACTCAAAATAGTTATGAAATGGCTATCCCGTGGATTCGGCAGCCAAGACACCGAACTCTTTGTTCCATTCCATCAACAATAAGGCCAGGGCCTGTGACTGCTCATAAAGAGAAACCAGTTCGTCATAACTGTCTTTTGGACCGTGATAGAGTTTGATTTGCCGATGCTTATTGGCCAACTCATGCTGCAAATGTTGGGAGCGATACACTTCGAGTTTCCAGCGCAGATTATGTGCCGTATTGCGGTAGTAAGCTAACTTGGTTTGCAATGAGATTGGATTTACTGAATTAAGCGGGCCAAAAACATTAAAATCCAGGGCTAATACCATTGATTCTTTGGCCGACACATCTGAAATAATTGTAGCCGTACGTGCCTGACCAACCAGCTGAGCCAAATCCCCAAACACTTCCCCCGGTGTTACGTAGTTGACCAAATCCCCTTTGAGCGCCTGGTCTACATAAACCGCCAACTTTCCCTTGAGTAAAAAATACAGCCAGTTTCCAGTGTCACCTTTTTGCAATACAACTTCACCCGGAACAAACGACAAAATTCGGGAAGCTTGTAAGAGTATTTCCAGTTGCTTTACATCTTGCTGCTTAACAACTTTAAAAAACGGGATGCCGGAGAGTAAGTGCTCCAGGGTATCTTTGGGGATTTTATGCAGCGGTTTCGTTTCCATCATCTACCCGTAATACTATTTTTATTAAAAATTAATCAACTCATACACCAGATAATAAGCAATCCCAACACTAACACTCCCTGCACGTATGATACTACTGAAAATCTATAGAACAACTATAGCTAAATTACAGACAAAGTACGCTCACTGCTGTTTTTTCTATATTATACCTACGGGGCTAAGTACAAATCGCTGTATGCCCCACAGGACTACAACACAGGACAACAATGTCCCTAATAATAGAGAGTAGCAAGACTATGCGCTTCAACCATCTATTCCGAGTACTCATCTGTATTGCACTACTGATTTTTTCCCACACATCGCGCGCCGAACCAATGCTGAATGGTATTGGAGTTCATCAGGAGCTGGGAAGAGAGATCTTTATTGGTGCACTCTTTTCCGAATCATTGAGCAACGACCCAGGAACACTGCTACGTAACCAGCAACCCATGCGGATGGAGCTGAAAATTGTGAGCCCGGAAGGGATTACCGCACGTCGCTTCAGCCGGCTGTGGATTGAAGGCCTGGCAGTTAACAGTAAGGCTGACGCCTTGATGGCACAAGCAGATAACACTGTCGCTTTTGATGCTATGTTCAAAGGCCGTCTCGTGCCAAACGACCATGTAAAAATTAGTCACGCACCAGGCAAAGGAGTAAGCGTAACCCTTAATGAAGTGGTGTTGGGAACCATTAAAGACGAAACGTTCTTTTCTATGCTATTGGCCACCTGGATTGGCAGCGTGCCCTTATCATCTGACTACCGCGACAGCCTGTTAAAGGTCGGTGACGTCAACACCGATTTGCGTACCCGCTTTTCAGCAATTACACCATCCGCGACCAGAGTTGCAGAGGTACGTGCGTGGGATCAGGGTGGTGAGCTTATTGCACAAAATACAAAATCATCTATCCCCGCTAAATCAGTGGCCGCCAAATCCAGTACGCGCGCGAAAGACGAGCTGATTGCCGAACGTCCAGAGGTTAAATTACCTGCGGTAGAAATTGAAAAACCAAAGCTGGATGTTCCTGCACCAGCAGCTCAAGTCGCTGCCTCTGCGGCTACATCATCTGCAGCAACCAAACCTGTCGCGGTAGCCCAACCTGCACCAACAAAAGTGGAAGAGGAAGAGGAGGATGGGCCGGCATTGACTGCACAAACGCTGTTGGCGCGTCAATTCTATGTTTCCGATGCGATCAAAAAAATCCGCAGCAAAACCAAGTATCCTCCACGCGCGCTGGATAGAGGCCAGGCAGGAAGTGTACGTGTGGCTGTAGTGATTGATCGCAATGGAAATATTTTGAATACAAATATTCTCGAAAAGAGCGTTTATGAAATGCTTAATAAGGAAGCGCTAGATGCCGTAAAACGGTCTGCCCCATTTCCTACCTTGCCTGATGCAATCAGCGGTGCGCGCTTTGAGTTTACCGTACCAATGCGCTGGACATTACCAGAATAAATCAATCGCCAGCTCCAATAAAAAAGCCACTCTGCAAGGGCGAGGCGTTCCACTAAGGTGTTGTTTATGGGCGCCGGAATATGGATTGTATGAAGCCGCCTTCGGGCGGCTTTTACTTTGCTTATCTTAGTGGGTGTTAGTTCGAGTATTAACGCGTTTACGTCGCAATGTAATGATTTATATGATCTAGAAACGGGTTAAAGTATTCTGCTCGACGGCATAACAACTAACCACTGCACTGTCGATAACCGCTTATTAATAGGCGGTTTTTTGTTTTCGAGCCACGGTAATTGGTTACAACCCCTCCGACACTTGACCTGTCAATCCGCACCTCTTCGGTGCTAGTGCTCTCCTCTCGCATTCCCAATTGCTCCTTCTGTTGATAGGCTTACACTATCCTCGCTGGCGACGTTCATGGAGTGCACTGAGAATGGCCGACGAACCACGTTTACCTCCCGCGCACAAGCAGATCGAATTCCATTTCTGCCGTAATATCCATTGCCGAAACTATGCTCAATATCCAAGGGACACCGAAAAGTGGAGACATGCTACCGGGATGGGCGTCTATAGGTTATCTGGTGGTAAGTCCTCCGCTGTAGTGTTGATCTGCAAGTTATGTAACCGGTCATTCCCCGTGAAAAGCAATGCTGCCCTGAGCGAGGAAGTCGAACGCTGCTGGCGACCATTCACTAATTTGAAATTGACTTGTCCGAACGCTGCTTGCGAAAGAACGATACCCCGCTCAAGCCGCAAGCGAGTTTTATTCGCCGCATTTGGGTCAACCAGAGCCGGTCAGCCTCGCTATAAATGCAATTCGTGCGGCACTACATTTAGCCGCACCGGACGCATCCCTCGGAAGCTTCAACGCGAGGGCCTCGATAGCCAAATCGCAACATTGCTGGTGAACAAAATGCCCATGCGGCGGATCTGCGAAACAGCAGGAGTTAGCCCGTCTGTGTTGTATAACCAAATCACCCGATGCCACGATCTTGCAGAAGCCTTCGCAGCACGCGCCGAAGAGGGACTGATAAAAACGCTGCGTTTACGTCGCGTATATCTTGCGGTAGATCGCCAGGATCATGTTTTTAATTGGGGGTCGAGTTTTGATCGCCGAAACGCGCTATTACAGGTTGTTGCATCTGCCGATAATGCGACGGGTTACGTCTTCGCCACACACATGAATTTCGATGCAGATATGGAACCAGAACTCATCGAGCGGGATGCAGTGTTATCGGGTGATTATGAAAAACCGTATCACTTCCGCAAATACGCTCGCGTATGGCTTCAGCGTGAATACAATGACGACTATCACACGCTCACTCGCGAAAAAAAACGAGTAAAAGGAAAGTCTCTGAAGAGCGAAATAATAGATGGGTATACCGGGGAGGGGGAAGAAAAACCGGATAATGAGGATATCAAACTTCCATCTCAAGGAATGCAGGTTCACTCGGAATATACGCTGTATGCGCACTTCTGGTTTCTCGCAAAACTTTTGGCACGTGTTGAGAAAGTGCGAATATTTATGGATCAGGATACGGGCATGCGCAACGCGTGTCTTGGTGCATTTTCCTCGCGGATAAAGGACCAAACGCTGGAAGCTTTTTTCGTAAAAATAAATAAGGATCTTACCACCACACAAAAGAAAACGATGAAATCTGGCGCGGAACATACGCTACGCCAAAAGCAGGAAGAGTTGGGAATCAAAGATCGAAAAGAGGCTATTCAAGCCGTCATGGTAGATAGGCTTGAGTCAATGATGAAGGCTGGAAATGAAGGGGATCAATGGCTCTTTCACCCCTTTCCCGATATGAGCGAACCTGAAAAAGCCGTGTGCCATCTTACTAATTACGGTGATTACGATATCGGTCATTTGGCGGCGCTCTATCGTAAAGCAAGCCTGCACTCCATCGATAAGTTTTTTATGCAAGTAAGGCGGCGAGTGAGTTTGTTGGAGCGTCCACGCATTTCGGCTAGTGCGATGCGCACCTGGCACGGGTATTCGGCCTACAATCCGGCGGTTGCCCAAAAAGTCATAAACTTGTTTCGGATAGTACACAATTTTGTCCTCATCGGTGACGACAAAAAAACACCGGCAATGCGAATTGGCCTTGCTGAAAAACCCTATAAAATGGAAGACCTACTGCGAATCCCCCATGAGAACTGAGAAACAATGTGTGTCCAATAGATTGGTCTCGATGAGGCGCAATTTGGGATGTAAATGGGCAATGGCTTTGGTAAGCGACATGGAATCCAAAAAATAAGAAACCAGACATTCTCTTATGTCGTTGCGCCACATCCATTGATTATCGATTTTCTCCATGCCGAATTCGCGGGCAATAACATTTTGTTGCGGTTCCGGTAGCTCTGATCGCGGAGCCAACGTAACAGTTATGCGATTATTCCACAGTACATCCTGGTCAACCTTTTTGGGCGCAGCATTACGCGTAGCTTTCACACTTAAAATCCGCTGCAACACCAAGTCGATAAAATTCGCGTATTTGCTATCAAAGGCGCGGATATGCCACCGGTTGCCCGCATACACCAGAGCGTGCGGCCAAATCTCCCGCTCTGTTTTGTCAGCAGTTTTTAAAGACTGGTAACTGATTTTGAGTCCTGATCCATTGTGCAGTGCACGGGTCACTTCTTTTAAAATGGATGAGTCAATTTTTCCAGATGGACTGGGGAGAATCTCTGCATTAATTCCTTCGCTGATGGAAGGAGTAAAGCCCACACCAACACCTTCCTGGGAAACCCTTAGCAGCGACAAATACTCTTCCGCTAATCCAGAGCTGAATTGTTGCTTGAACTTTTTACCCGGCTTGTATGACCGTCCCGACAAATCGTAGTCCAGATTCTCCGGATACTTTTCCCGATAAAAGCTGAAATCTTTGGTGACGTGATTCTCCGTCACGCCAAACACCTTTGCCACGCGCGGGCGGTCGATAGACCCTTCCCAAAACACGATGGACTCAATGAATTGCAGGCGCTGGCGCTGGGCAAATGACACTTCATTCAACATGGGTTTAGTACTACATAATATGATTAGGTCAATTTATAACATTGATCTACGCTTTATCAATAGGACAATCTAAATAATTGACGTAATTCTTTCGCGTGTGTAATAATTAAAAAATGATGAAAAACCATAACGATCAGGATCTTGCGCAATGGCTTAACCCGCTCGGGTATTCCGAGATCGGGGCAGACCTCATCACTTCTGAAGAATCGATCCCCGCTAATAATTGCTACGCACCAGAGTTAAAGCTGCTATTGGATGGCAGTGTGGATTCGGCTATTGCAGCGGTGGCGCTGGTCGATCAGTCGCCCGCCGTATGCTTTGTCAGCATTGACCCGGACGTGCCGGGGAGTGAAGAGCGCATTGCCGCTATCCGGCGCGCCGTCTGGAACCAAAACCTGGTTTCGCTGATTTTGGTGGTTTCGGATCACTATCTTTATCCGTACTCTGCTATACCTGATTTACCGTCCCCGTCTCCCATCCAGCGAAAGCACATTGCCAAGGCAAAGCCGTATTTCTATCGTGAAATGGCCTCGGGCGCTTTACTGGAGTTGCATCCGGAATGGTTTGACCGAAAGAATCGCGTTGACAGAAAATTGCTGCGTAATCTCGACCAGTCAGTCAAATTACTTGCCGCTTCTGGTGTGGAAAAATTGCGCGCCCAATACCTGCTTGGGCAAAGCCTGTTTATTTCCTACCTTGAGCATCGGGGTATCGTAGGCAGTGAGTATCAGGCCAAGCATCGCGTTAAATCTTTACACGATCTTGTGCGCACTTGTAATCTCACGGGACTAACTCACTACATTCAGTGCCTGAAAAAAAGTTTCAATGGTGACTTTTTAGCGCCTGAGATTGTTGGCCTTGCTGGATGGGCAGAATTAGATAATGAATGCCTGCATATCATTTCAGATTTTCTTTCCCACACGGATCTAGCCAGTGGGCAGCAATCATTGTGGGCCTACGATTTTCGATTCATTCCCGTCGAATTGATTTCCGGTATTTACGAAACATTTTTGTCGGAAGACAAGAACTTAGTGGGTGCCTACTACACGCCGCGCAACCTCGCGGCATTCACCGTTGATCAGGCATTTGAGCACAGCACTAACATTGCCGATGAAATCGTTTATGACGGTGCCTGTGGTTCGGGCATTTTGTTGGTCACCGCGTTTCGGCGCATGTTAAATGCAGCGGAAGCCCTGACCGGAGAACCGCTATCCTTTATTGAGCGCTGTGAATTACTTGTAGGGCATATTCGCGGTAGTGATATTAATAAAGCGGCCTGCATGGTCACGGCATTCAGTTTGTATTTGTCGTTACTTGAAAACCTGCGCCCTTCGGATCTGACATTGATTGGTGGTGATGACCATAAAGCGAAGCTGCCGAAGTTATTGGACGTTATTTTGTGGTCAGGCGAATCCGAAGGTGATTTCTTCTCGAAGAAATTAATGGCAAATAAAGCAGTCAATGCCACCGTATTTATTTCCAACCCACCCTGGCGTGAACCCAAGAGTGCGGAAAAAGGATTAACTTATGAAGCGTGGGCTGCACACCCCGAGCGTAACTGGCATCTTCCGCATCGCCAGATTGCTGCCGCATTCACCCATCGTGCGCTAGATGTTCTTCCGGTGGGAGGAAGGACTTGTCTTATTCTCCCCGCTAAATTATTTCTATCGACAACCAGTCAGGACTTTGTCGAGCAATTCATCCAGCGCTGCCAGTTAAAGCGTATTGTTTGCTTTGCGGATGTGCGCCTGGTGCTATTTCCGGAAGCGATCCATCCGTGCGTGGTTGTGCTTGCAGAAAAAATTGCTGACGACGCCACTCCCGAGCAACCACTATTTGATTATTGGGTTCCCAAAGCGGATGTCAGTATTGCCTACGGCAGATTGAATATTCACGGCACAGATCGCCATCAACTCCCATTGGGATTGGTTGCGCGAAATAATCAGGCATTGCGAACGTATCTATGGGGCGGCGCTCATGATCAGGCATTGATGCTTCGATTAAGCCGGTTTGGCAGCTTGAAAACAATGGTTACCCGTCAAGCGGGTGAATCCGAGCCTCGCTGGATCGATGGCAAAGGTTTCCATTTAAAAGACAGTCATGTTGAATCCAAAAAGCCTGGCTTCCTGAAAAAAATGCTGCATCTGGACGCCCGGTCTACACCGCCAATTCCGGTAATGCCGGTAGCGCTATTGACCAAATTTCCCGCTGAATATAAAGACGTTGCCTCCTATGGTGCCCATAACGGCAATTTGTTTAGCGGGCCGCGCGTTGTATTGAATGATGGCGTTGATTGCGAAACCTTTGAGGCGAAAGCTGTATTTTCCAACATTCCATTTTCTTTCAAAAGCTCCATTGGTGCATTTGCAGGCCCTGATGAAGACGAAGACCTTTTTCGGTTTCTGGCAGTGTATTTACGGTCGTCCTTGGCTCGCTATTTAATGCTCATGAGTTCCTATGCATTGACCGTAGAGCGCCAACGTATTTCCATGGCCGAGCTGAAAAGCTTGCCGTTTATTTTGCCCGAAAAACATCCCGACCCTAAAAAAGCAGCGCGCATCATTCGCGAGATTGCCACCAAGTCTCGCGCGCTTGAAAAGCTGGACGATATTACCGCTTTTAATAAGTACGCCAGCATCAAATCATCATTTGATAATTTGGTATCGGATTACTTTGGTTTGACCGATAAAGAAATTCAGGTCGTCAATGAGGCTGCCGACATTTTGATTCCCAGCATCCAGCCGAGCTGGAAAAACCTGGGCAAAACACCGCTGCTGTCTACACTGAGTGATAAGGATTTATCGACGTATGTTGACGTGTTAACAGGAGAGCTTCAGGCATTGAGCCGATCCGCTGGCGGAACCGCTGATATCCATGTGAGTACACTTGCTGAAACCACCGGTGGTTTTGGTGCTGTGGGTATATGCCGTATATCACTGGGTTCATCTACCGCAAGCAGCAAAAATGGTTTCAATAAAGTGGAGCTGGCTATTGCGTGGTTGCGTCGTCAAGAGCTGCTGCCAGTACCGGTAGGCGAAAGTTTTAGTTTGACCTCGGATTTCCTGTTCTTTTATCGCAATGAAATTTATTTAATCAAACCATTAATTGCGCGTTTTTGGCTGCACGGACAAGCACAACGAGATGCATTACGTATCCTCAAGGCGACCCGGCAGCACAGCAAGGGTGCTGTCCATGAACAATAAGAAATATGCTTATCTGTCCAATGATTGGGAAGCGGTATTCCCTCAAACCGATGTGAGTGCCGCCGTTTCATTTATGCAATCCATATGGCAGCAATTGCTGAAAGACTTTCCGGAGGCCATTGCTCCTGCGAATAGGGAACCGGAAATTACGCAGACATTAGGAGAGCATCTGATCATTCATGGGCAAATTAGCCCGCTCTCCGGTATCTTTATTTACGAAGCACCGCGATCCGCTACTGATCCGACTTCGGGCAAGCGCGTAAGGAAACTTCGCACCGATATTACCTATCATGACAGCCATGTTCGTCTCCCATCCGGTAAGCGGCTATACGTTATCTTTGAATTCAAAAAATTAAAGGACAACGGGGATAGCAGGAGTGCTTACGTGGGCGAGGATGGCATGCTACGTTTCATTAAGGGAAATTATGCTGAGCATGCCGAACATCTGGCCTTTATGGTTGGACTCATTAACAACAATCCTGATGCGACGGTTTCCGCATTGGAAAACCGGTTGAAAAGACCCGACACCCGTAGCGTGCTGCATATTCTTCCCAATTCTGACGCTGGTTATGTCAGAAAACCTTCGGAACGATTCGTCGAGTGCGTCAATTTTGACACGGTTCACTCGCGCACCAATTATGGTGAGCTTGGCGATATTGTTCTATGTCATTTTTTTCTTGAGCATTAATCATTTTCAGCAATACAAAAACTACCTCTCGCTCATTTAATTCCGACTGATAGTAATGTCCGCTATATGCATGTTATAGGCTCGTAGACTACGTCAGGAAATTCACTGCTCATGACTACACATGAAGATTGGCAAGCACTATTTGATGAAGTGATTCAAGAGGCAGAAAGTATCATTCTTTCGCCTGCCGCGCTCGCAACCTATAAAAACCCCAATATCACGGTTAGTATAGAAGTTGATAATTTAAGACATGAAAAAAACGCCAGAGCACGTATTGTTTCTGACAGCAGTTATAAAATTATCCTGGATGCAGGATTAGTTGCTTGGCTGTTCGATCTGAGCAAAACCATCATTCATGATTGCCCTCTCATTTTTTATGATATTGATCGAGCAAATGACGTCGAGCTTGATAAAGCAGCTGCCGTTTTATTCAGGTTATGGATGAATTTTATTGTTCTGCATGAATGGTCACATATCATTTGTGGACATCATAAATTTTCGCTTGATAAAACCCTATGGTTAGAAATTCCGACCCTCGATATTCCTGCCACATCAAAACTTACCAATGCACAGCGTATTTGCCTGGAGGCAGAGGCCGACGCATTTGCTATCAAATTTCTCACCACATTTCACTATTTTTCATGGCGTATAATGTCTGAAGAGTTATATGGTGATTTGTTCAGAAGAAAACGAGTAGCTTACGATACATTGATAGGACTCATTTTGTTGTTTGAAGCTTTTGAAACTATAAGTCCTCGCAATCGTGACAAGGAGGCCACTCATCCATTACCTGACCAACGCATATTTATCGCCACCGTATTTTTCTTAAATGAATATCGTCAATATCCGCAGCAGCAGGATAATTTCAATATAGACGAAGTGATGGTGATGGTTAATATGGACTACTACATCGTAAGAAAAGGCATGGATCGAGAAACTTTCCTGCTGTTAAATACTGATCTGGAGTTATTTATGCGTGACGTTGGCCATACATTGGCTGGTATGGATCGAGAAGATTACAAGCTCAGTACCTTGGCGTATCACTACAAAGGCTTCACTGGTCACGAATAATCTATTTGCAGTTTTAAGTAATTGTTAGTGGGCAAAGCTGTGTCGCCATTAGTTTTCCAACCGAAATGTGGATTCTTTACGAGTTAGGTTGGAAAACTTGATTTTATAAGGCTTTGGGTGCTTTTGACTAATGTACGCTCTGGCAACTCAATCAATGAACCATACATTTATTGCTCTCTACATTTTCGAAGATGAGTAATGTTCACATTGCTGGCAAGTTTTGATCCGCCCTGGAGACTCAGTATGCAAGTTGAGGGCAAATTGTTCGGTTGGTTTGAAACTGGCCTTGAGGGAATGGTCTGGGCTCTTGAACTAGAAGGGGCTGCTGGTTACGACGATCTATTCATTATCGAGGAAGGAGATCATCCTGTGATTAGCTCCCCATCGGGACAAGTCTTGTTCGATGATCATATTGTGATGGACACTGAAATTGGAAAGGAGCAGAGACCATTCAGTCAAATGGTTCAGCCGCAAGCTAAAGGGTTATGGATTCATTGGACTACCTGATCAGTGGGCAGAACTATTTATATGCGAAGTAAACCGCGGTCTTCTTACAAAAAAGCAGGGATTGGTCGGGCCTTAAACTGCCTTCTGCTTTTGGGTTGCGGATTCAAACGGTCGATGCTACACATTCATTGAACCTTTCTTGCCCTGTTATTCCATCCTGAATCATTTCATTCGATCCAATGCAGAAATGTGAGAATTGATCATATGATACAAATCCATCACCAAAGAACTAGCATTATTCTCTTGATCAAAAGATAGTACCGCAAATAATTCTTTTGTACGGGAAAGTAGCCCTGAAATTGGCAGTAGTACCTCGACATCGACATGAGATCCGAACTCTGATTTAGAATATCGAGACCATGTGGGATTGCTTTCATACGTTGTTATAAGGTTTATAACTGATATGAAATATTCCTCAGGAACTTCCAGCCTCAACGAGGCACATGTGCTTTTTAAATCTCTGAAAAGGTCGTCGAGATCGTGACTCTTGCTGAGCCTGCGTAGCTGCCTACCTGAGGGTAGCATGCCTATAGAGTAGGCTTCTGGACAGCATTCCACACCAGTTTTTAAAACTTCGTAAGCCATCTCTAATATTGATTTAATTTCTAGTTCTACTGCATGCCTTATAAAATAAAATATCGGTAAGCCTAGCTCATCCAATTCACACGATTCCATTGCTTTATTGAGGACTATTTCAGCCGACTTTAAATATGCTTGAGAATAATTGGGTCCCCGCAAAAATCCACCAAATCTTGATATGCCGTCTTTCAAATCTCTCTCGTACAATTCTTCTGGTTTTCCAAAGGTTAAAACCTCCGTGCTTCTATTGGGCTTTTTGATATAAATAGGACCGGGGAGTTTTGTCATAACATACCTTTAAGAATCATCTATATAG
>JAGKXA010000078.1 GCA_021151615.1 Cellvibrionaceae bacterium
CATACCGAACTCAGAAGTGAAACGACTTAGCGCCGATGGTAGTGTGGGGCTTCCCCATGTGAGAGTAGGTCATCGTCAAGCTTCTAATTCAAACGCCCGGTAGATAATCTATCGGGCGTTTTCATTTTTCCGTAGTTAAATTTCCATTTGGCTCTGCGGATTTAATCACGTGTCCTGATTTATAATTCTTTGAGCTCATATTTAACACAAAGGCGCGTAATCAATGAACGAATTGCAACGGCAGGCTTATCTATCTGCGCTCGGTATTGAAAACTATATGCCGCGTTGGATCCTGTCATCTGCACCTGCTTCTGTTGCCTGCATATTGCCATCCATAGAAATCGAGGGTCTAGCCGCTAGCACCTCATCTCCTCTGATCGATTCACTGAGTTCTTCACCGGTAGCTATAGCTCCCGTAAAACTCGATTCATCGGTAGCTATCGATATGCTGGTGGGTGATCTGGATGTAATGCAAAGGCCTGTAGCACCGGTTAATGCTGCCTCTATTTTGCGTCAATTTGAGGAAAAAAAAGCTC
Source organism: Cellvibrionaceae bacterium (assembly GCA_021151615.1). Lineage (GTDB taxonomy): Bacteria > Pseudomonadota > Gammaproteobacteria > Pseudomonadales > Cellvibrionaceae > Cellvibrio. The sequence continues at coordinate 537 of JAGKXA010000078.1, forward strand.
CAGTAGTTGCACCATTTTCGTTGAGTCTTTGGCGTCCGGTGCCGGGTTTTTTAATTATTGATTCGCGTAATGCCGCTATGGCGTTACCAACGGAATTGTTGTTAGGTAATATATTGCGTGTCGTATTGGGGGCAATAAAGCCTGAGCTGAATGAAGAGGTCTTGCGTTGGCCGATGATTGAAAATCGATTTGTCTCACGCACCGCATCCGATGCTCGCAACGAATTGCAGACTTGGCTGGCGGTAGAGAATGAGTTACACCCTATCAGTCGTTTATGGTTGCTGGGCGAAAACGCCAGTCAATATTTTGTTGATGAGGATGTTTCAGTGATCCAAAAACGGTGGCAATCTGTCGCCGTCAGTGGACTATCAGGCCATCACTCGATATCGGCGCTCTTGTTACCTAGCCTCAATGAACTTCTACAAAGATCAAATGATAAAGCTCTCTTGTGGGCTGTTCTAGATTAGAATTCTCTCCATGATTTCTCTACAAGCAACAACTTATACTGGCCTTGAGCTCCATTTTCGAGAGATTACCCAAAATGATATTACGCAAGTGATGGAGTTGGAGCGTAGTGCGCACTCACATCCCTGGCGGCAGTCCAGTTTTGTAGATTGCATTAATGGTCGGCAAAAATGCTGGCTCGCAGAAGCGAAAGGTATATTGGTTGGTTACGTAGTCGTTACCCATGGTGGCGGGGATGCAGAGTTGTTGAATATTTCTGTAGCGCCAAAATATCAACGTAAGGGCATTGGTCAATCCCTGTTAGCTCATGCGGCAAATTGTGTAAGAGGCAAAGCCGACATGCTTTTTCTGGAGGTGCGAGTTTCTAATCGCAAGGCGATAGAACTTTATGCCAAAGAAGGTTTTTTTGAGGTTGGCCAACGTAAAAATTATTACCCAACAATGAATGGCCATGAAGATGCATTATTGATGGCTATGCAACTTGACTCGATCAATTCCTCGCTTTAGTGCTTGACCGGACGTTTCTGTAGTTTTCGCTGCAAGGTGCGTCTGTGCATTCCCAGCGCTCTTGCTGTGGCTGAAATATTGCCGTTATTTTCCTGCAATATTCTCTGAATGTGCTCCCACTCCAATCGATCAACGGATAAAGGGGTATAATTTAATTCTTTCGCCGCACTGCGCTGGGTTTCTCCGAAAGCGGCCAGTATTTCATCGGCGTCGGCGGGTTTGCACAGGTAGTTTACTGCTCCTGATTTGACCGACTCCACGGCAGTTGAGATACTCGAATATCCTGTCAGTATAACAATCTGTAAATCAGGCAATTTTATTTTTAATTCACGAATTAGTTGCAAGCCTGAATCATTCCCAAGCTTCAGATCAACAACCGCCTTATCGATTAAATGAGTCTCTACCAGTTGTAGCGCTTGCATAGCATTATGAGCAACTGCACAGGAGAATTGACGGCGTTTGAGTGCCCGCTCTAGCATGGCGGCGAGTGTTGGATCGTCATCGACGATTAGAAAATCAAGGCAGGCTATTTTACACATGGGTTTGTATATCTATTTCAGTGATTAACGGGAGTTGCACTTGCGTAACAGTTCCGCGGGGGTTGCGGTTGTGTAAACTCACGGTCCCTCCGTGACGATTGATCGTTGCCTGTGTCAGTAACAGGCCAATACCCAAACCTTTATTTTTAGTAGAAATAAATGATTTTCCCAAATGGGCACTGATATCCTCTGCTATGCCTGGACCATTGTCGTTAATGGTCCATTGCATGGATTCCCGACTCCACTCAATAATAATTTGTATATCATCAGGACTGGCATCGGCAGCATTGTTCAGTAAATTTAAAATTGCCTGGGCGATGGTTGGTGAGAACACCGCATGTATAGTCGGACTTGTTGCAGAAAATTCGATTGTGGTTTTGATATCCGGGCGGAGAATTTTCCAGCGATCCAGCAGGTTGTCACAGTAAATACGAACTGATTCAGCAGTAATTTTCCCTTCTTTAGCTAGTTCTGCTTTATTTACCAAATCACGCAATGTGGTTGAGCATTGATTGACTTGTGCTTGCAACAATAAAAGATCGCGACGTAGATTTTGATTGTCAGAATATTCCTCGCGTAATTCACTAATTAATACTTTCATAGTCGATAAAGGCGTGCCCAATTCATGCGCTGTACCAGCAGCGAGAGTTGCAACTGCCATTACTTGCTCATCGCGTAATTGATCTTCACGCCAACGATTTAATTGCGCTTCCTGTGCGCGCAGGTCGCGCGCCATCTTCACAATAAAATAAGTGATCAGGCCTGCACTGATAAAAAAATTCAACCACATGCCAAGTACATGCAGGTTTAGCGAATTGCTGTCGTGCTGATGGTGGTCCGGAGCGAGTATTGGCAGAGGTACGTGAAAAAATAGCAGCAAGGAATAACTTAGAATACTCAGGCTAGTGATAGTCAGCGTTAATCCACTGCCGAGTGTTGCAGCAGAAATGCAAATCGGCACCAGAAAATAGGACACGAAAGGGTTGTTGGCTCCACCGCTGAAATAAAACACCGCACTCAGGCAAGTCAGGTCGGTTAGTAGTTGGATAAAGAACTCTACCTCGGTAACCGGCAAGCTTTGACGCAAGCGTGAAAAGGTTAGCAAGTTGACCCCGGTCAGGATTACCAGCGCGATTAATATTTCCGTAAATGGCAGGTTCACTGTGCCTTGCCATAAACAACAGACGGCGGCGATACCCAATAAAATAAGTATCAGTGTGCGAATCATTACCCAATAGCTGAGGTGCTGGGTATGATCGGCAAGCGCAAAAGAAACGGGTGGAGCTGGGCGGTTTTGCATGGCAGATTTCGTATTGATCATCCCAATCGATTATAACCAAGCGCGCAGTCTTACGGCGTTTTTCAGTGGTAACCTCGCTGTGACACTTTGTCGCAGTAGCGCTGAGCCGTGAGCAAATTCTGCGTCAGCTCTGGTGTATACTGCACGCCTTTTTGTTGATCAATAGCACCTATTTATGGCAGAACCGCTACAGGCAACCCTTACTGAAGGTCGGGTGTCTACACAGCTAAAAAGTCTGGCGTTACCTCTGGTCTGGGGGTTGATGGCAACTATGTCACTCAATGCCATAGAGACGTTTTTCATCGCCCAGTTAGGGCGTGAGCCGTTGGCTGCACTCAGCTTCACCTTTCCGATTATTATGGTATTGACCAGTTTGGCGATTGGCTTGGGTGCGGGCACTTCGTCAGCTGTTGCGCGCGCGATTGGTGAGGGGGATTCAAGCAAGGCGCGCCGGCTCGCGACTGATGCCATGAGCCTGACGTTTATTATTTCCGCCTCCGTCTGCTTACTTGGATGGCTTACTCTGGATCCATTGTTTCTCGCGCTGGGGGCCCCTGCAGAGCTAATTCCCCTCATTCGCTCTTACATGTCCATTTGGTATTTCAGTGCTCCCTGCTTGATGGTGCCTATGGTGTGCTTATCGGCGTTGCGTGCTATGGGAATGAGTCATGTACAGGGCTATTTGATGGGTGGTGCCGCTCTCGTAAATGTGTTGCTCGACCCGGTGCTGATCTTCGGCTTGTTGGGGGCACCCGCGTTGGGATTACAAGGGGCCGCCCTTGCGACCTTGATCACCCGTGCATTGATGTTGGTGATTGCCCTTTACATTTTGCATTTGCGTTTGCATATGGTAATTAACCCGTTTATTCCCTGGCAAAAACTGAAAACATCCTGGCGAGCAATTGTTGAGGTAGGACTACCGGCCATGGCGGCTAATGTGATCATTCCTTTTGCCAGCGCTATAGTCGTGGCAATGGTCGCTACTTATGGAACTGACGCGGTCGCCGCTTTGGGAATTGCTACGCGTATTGAACCCCTTGCCCTGATAGTGTTTTACGCCTTATCCGGTGTGGTGGGACCATTCTTCGGACAGAATCTTGGCGCCGGGAAAATCGAGCGATTACAAGATGCGCTGCGTGTACTGACACAATTTTGTCTAGGATTTGGTTTGTTACTGGCAATTATCCTGTGGCTGTTGGGTACAGAGATCGCACAACTATTCGGTGGCCATGACGAAGTGGTAGCGATTGCTGCCCTGTATTTGTGGATAGTCCCTATCAGTTATGGCGCTTATGGTTTGATTATGTCGGTGAACGCTGCCTTCAATGGAATGGGGAATCCCTGGCCGGCGATGATGATTTCTGCCGGTCGTGTACTCTATGTGTACTTACCTCTGGCCTGGATTGGCCAGCAGCTCTGGGGAATGAAAGGTATTTTTATTGCCACCGCGGTTGCCAATGTTGGCTTGGGCATCTGGGCTTGGCTGTGGCTGAAACGCCACATCTACCAGAGTATTGCGCTCGCTGAATCCTAGCTACTTTAAATCCAATGCCCCTAAATACCACGTGCAGGATATAATTCCCGCCATTTCCAGTTTCTCTTTTTCTTCATTATATTGCGCGAAATTTCTATGAGTAACTTAACTGCTGAACTCGCAAAGCGTCGCACCTTTGCCATTATTTCTCACCCGGATGCCGGTAAAACGACGGTTACCGAAAAGTTATTACTCTGGGGTAATGCTATTCAATTAGCTGGCTCAGTAAAGGGCAAGCGCGGTCCCCATGCAAAATCCGACTGGATGACCATGGAGCAGGAGCGGGGAATTTCGGTGACCTCTTCGGTGATGCAATTCCCTTATAAGGATCGCATCGTCAATTTGCTCGATACGCCCGGCCATGAGGATTTTTCGGAAGATACTTATCGCACGCTCACTGCAGTGGACTCAGTGTTAATGATGATCGACGGCGCGAAAGGTGTCGAAGATCGCACCATTAAATTGATGGAAGTATGTCGCTTGCGCGATACACCTATTCTTACCTTCATTAATAAAATGGATCGTGAGAGTCGCGATACAGTTGAATTGCTGGATGAAATTGAAAACGTATTGAAAATTACTGCGGCACCGATCAATTGGCCGCTGGGCAGTGGCAAGGAATTCCTCGGGGTTTATAACTTTTATACCGATGTGATCCATGTTTACCAGCAAGGTTTTGGCCACACCATACCCGATGATATTCAAATCAAAGGATTGGATAGTCCTGAAGCGACGGCGCTAATGGGATCCTACGCCGATGACTATCGTGAGCAGATTGATTTTGTGCGCGGCGCAACGCACCAATTCGATTTGGATGAATACCTTGCTGGTCGCATGACTCCGGTTTTCTTCGGCACCGCACTGGGCAATTTCGGCGTGCGTGAAATGCTGGATGGTTTCGTTGAATGGGCTCCAACTCCGCGCGCGCGCGCAACCCACGAACGCTCAGTAGAGCCAACAGAAGAGAAGTTCAGCGGATTTATTTTTAAAATCCAGGCAAACATGGATCCCAAGCATCGCGATCGTATTGCCTTTATGCGAATCTGTTCGGGGACCTATTCACAGGGCATGAAAATGAAGCATGTACGTATCGGCAAAGATGTCAAAATCGCCGATGCGGTAACATTTATGGCGGGTGATCGCAGTGCCGTGGAAGAAGCTATTGCGGGCGATATTATTGGTTTGCACAACCACGGGACCATTCAGATTGGCGATACTTTTACCGAGGGCGAGGATATGAAATTTACCGGCATCCCGCACTTTGCACCGGAACTGTTTCGTCGCATTCGCTTGAAAGACCCGCTCAAAATGAAGCAATTGCAAAAAGGCTTGCAGCAATTGTCGGAAGAGGGCTCAACCCAGGTATTTTTTCCCGTCAACAATAACGATATTGTGGTTGGTGCGGTGGGGGTTCTGCAGTTTGAAGTAGTTGCTTATCGCCTGAAAGATGAATATAAAGTAGAGGCGATTTACGAGCCTGTCAGTGTGTCTACTGCGCGCTGGTGTGAATGCACTGATCCTAAAAAGTTGGAAGAGTTCAAACGCAAATGTGCAGAGAATCTGGCGCTGGATGGCGGTGGGCATTTGACCTATCTCGCCCCTTCACGCGTAAACCTCTCACTGACGCAGGAGCGCCACCCGGAGGTTGTGTTCCGGGCTACGCGTGAGCATTAGGTCATGGCCGTTTTTGTTATCACGCTGTTGATTTTTTTGGTGGTCATCGGTGTTTTACTCTGGGTAAAGCACCCGCACTATCTGATGACAAAAGCGGACGTGATTGCGCTATTGCAAAAGGTATTGGTAGGGCAGGCAAGTGAAAATGACTGGGCTATTTTTTTGTCTTCATCCTTTCGCCACTGCCCTGAACTGGAAGTCATTCGCGAGGCTTGTGCTGTAATTGATGAGCGCGAGTACCTGGGGCACGCCCGAACAAATTATTTGTTTAGTGACAAGGGACTGGAGGAGTTAAAGCGTGTTCTTGTGCGTGTTGAATGTTTGAACGTTTGAGTTTTACCAAGTTATACTTCTTTCACTTTCTTTTTTAAAGAGCCAATCTTGTCAATAAATTCCGATAACAAGGACCTGATCTGGGATCTGGATGCCTTTAATCAGCGTCAGCGGGCAGTAGATTTTGTGATGGGGTTTGAAAACAAACTCTGTGTCTACTCCAGTTCAGTGGAGCAGCTTTACACAAACTACAATATATTCTTTCCCAAAGAGGAAGAGCGTAAGTTGGTAATTCTTCCGAACCCTTATGCGCCTCATGATACCTTTAACGGTATTACGGCTAATGCAGTAACGCCAACGGGAATGGAAATTGTCCCCGGTATATATCAGTCCCGCCCCTGCTTATTTTTACGAATTCCCTTTCGTAGTGGAACAGTTAAATATCGCGCATTGCCGCTGCAAATGGGCTTGAAAATAGTTCGTGAAAAACTGCCACCGAACAAGCCTTTCCTGCCGGTATTAATGAAGGGGGATTTGCGTGAGTTGGATGCATCTACTCCTTGTTTGCACTTGCATGCGATACATTTAAATCGCCTGGAAGAGCACTCGGCGTTGGAGCGTAGCGGAATTCACAAGGTCATTGAGCAGCGGTTGCGTCAGCTTTCGTAACAGGTTTAATACCAATGCGAAATAAAAAAGCCACCCTTGCAGCGAGCCGTTCCATTAAAGTGTTGATCTCTGGCGCCGACGCAATCTAAGTCGTCGGCCATGAATTAAAGATTAGAAACCGCCTCAGGGCGGTTTTTTCGTTTTCGCCGCTCAGTAGCAAGCTGTGACACCCGGCACAAGCCAATTGCATTAATTTAGGTGATCAACTGAGTTCAAGTAATAGGAATTGGAGGCTTTGTTAGGTCATTCCAGCAATTCGATTACCGCGTTGAGGCTACTCAGGGTGTGGTTAGCTGGCGGATTGTTTCGGGTTAAATGGCGTGCCTGCATCCCATTTTTGATCGGGCCTTCGTAATCAGCGATGAAGGTATCGCCTATGAAAAGGCACTGGGCGCTTTCAACGCATAAATCTGTCACGATTCGGTGATACATCAGTGGCTCCGGTTTAATAGTGCCAACCTCGTAGCTCAAAAATCGATACATTTCTATCTGGGGAAGTAGCCGGTCAATAACCACTCCGTAGGGTTGAGCCAGATTTGAACAAATGGCGATGGGAATACGTAGTGATTGCAGTTTTTCTAAGGTGGGAATCACATCTTCAAATAATGTAAGGCTTGCTAACTCCTCGTCAATTTGTGATTGTAGTTGAGCCAATATTTGCTTAGGGGCGTTAATGCCAAGATGTTTTGCAAGGTGAAATAGATCCGCTTTGACGGTCATTAGTTGTCGCGCATCATCGCCGCGAGCAGCCCGCCCTTGCTCGCGAGCCCATTTGAGGAGTGCGCGAAATGGGTGATGCATGACTCCGAATCTAACCAAGGTGCCATACAGGTCGAAAATCACCACTTTGGGTTTTTCAGTGTTGTTCACCGCTGAGGCCTTCGCATCGTTTATCTCCGTTAACTTACTGATATTAAAAGCGAATTCATTTAAATTCTGCCCTTTCATAGAAATGTATAGCAAAGTATAAGCATGTATAGCCATGTATAGTGGAAATTGGCTATACATGCTTATACTTTGCTATACATTCCTCCAATTGTGATATCGTTTTTAACCTTTAGCGCTGTTCCAATCCATTCGAAATTGCAGCCATAACAGCTGTTAATCCTAAAATTATGTGAGACCAGGCAGCAATAAATTAGAAAGTACACAATTAAATTGGAATGGTTGAACTTCAGCAGCACCAAGCAAGGCAGGGAAACGATGAGCAAAAGAATTTAGGTGAGGTTTATCTCATCACAGACTTTAAATACGTCTTGTATGAATGGGGGGCACCCCATCCACCAGTTTGTGGTAGCGGGAATATTCCGCCATGGATTGCCCACTTAGGCACTTGTGCCTATATGCTTTAAGAACGTTCCCGCAGAAATTAAATGGGATAGTATTTCTTACTGCATTACACACCGTCTACATTCTAAGGCGTAATAATTCAGGCATTATCTAATGTGAATTTCAGTACCGGAAAACACACTTTTCGGTGATGTAACAGTACGTACACTGTCCCGGCTATTGGATTAAGCCAATTTCTGTGGAAAGCCAGCTTGGCTAACGCTATTTTTTGGTTGGGCTTGGCGTATCGATGCTAGGTATTAATTAAGAGATTTATTGGGGGCTAGAGAGGTTCCGCCAAACCCTGTGTAGCTCTCTTGAAAGCTATTAATTGCAAGGTTCTCAACTTAAAAAGCCCTCACTTTTCGGATTAGCCAAAAGGCTCCTCCGATATTACCTTTCGCATATGTGGCCGTCAAAAGTAGTACAGCCATGTTATTTGCAGCATTACCTCATCGAACAGGATAATCTTCGCAATTGATACAACTGCCACTTTTTCACGCCAAAAAAACAACCCAGTGGCATAAATTCATTTTTCATATTAAGTGGTATTTTTTTCTAAAGCTCTCACTTCCCCTAAAGGCAGCTCGGGCAAATATTAAGGATGTTAAAAACAAGGTATCCATATGTCTTTCCCATATTTAAGCGATCTTATTAACCAGCTATTTGGAACAAATATTCATCTCCCTATTGCCATGTTTGGAACGTTTGTCGGTTTGGCAATTATCGTCGCTGTATATCTGATACAAAGTGAAGTTCGGCGTTTTGAAAAACTAGGTTTACTACCTGGATTAGAAGGGAATTCGGCTAAGCTAATTGGCGACTTGGCTATGTTTTCTGTTTTGTTTGGTGTAATAGGTGCGAAATTATTTGACGTAATTGAGCGCCCAACAGATCTCTTTAATGATCCTATTGATGCAGTCTTTTCATCAGGAGGCTTTTCAATCTATGGGGGACTGATAGTAGGATTTTTAGCGGGCATTATTTTCCTCAAAAGAAAATCCATACCTATCATACCCATGCTTGATGCTGTAGCACCTGCATTGATACTCGCCTATGGCATTGGTCGCCTGGGTTGCCAAATATCAGGGGATGGTGATTGGGGTGTAGCTGCCAATATGAGCTTAAAGCCAGAATGGCTTCCCGAATGGTTCTGGGCACAAACATATGAAAACAATGTGCTGGGTGTGGCAATAAGTTCTCCCGGTGTTTATCCAACACCGCTGTATGAAGCACTAATGTCATTTTGTATCTTTATATTTTTATGGAGCATAAGGAAACGTCAACAAACTGTAGGTCAATTGTTCTTTATCTATCTCATTCTCAGTGGATTGGAGCGCCTGATGATAGAAAAGATAAGAATAAATCAGGAATACAGTTTCTGGGGTATCAACGCAACTCAGGCTGAAATGATATCGGTCTTGTTAGTCATATCAGGCTTGGTTGGGTTTTTGAAGCTTTCTAAATCGCGATATGTGCCCAAGTTAATTTTCTCACTCGTTGTAATGGGTACATTGACCGCGTGCGCCGCTTGTTAACTAACTGGTTCGAGGGCTTTGTACGAGGGGAATTTCGAAAACCGTATTTTTCTATCACCGGCATTGAGCTATGCTGACACTATGCGCCGCTACCCATTGTTATTCATCTTACTGCTAAGTTTTTTGATGCCCCTGCAAGTTGCGGCAGAAATCCTCCTGTCCGCTTCACCGTGCCCTGAAGACATGACAGTCATGATGAGTGAATCGGGTGCTAGCGAAACCATGCCGTGCTGCCCTGATACGGATGACACCGACACTATAAACCCTTGTGAAACGGCCAAATCCTGTCACCTCTGTAAAACCCCTGTGCACGTATATCTTTTTACCACTACGTCAGTTTCCTCTTTTTCAAGCTTGTCTGCACACCTTAAACCCCCACCTTTGATGGCGGCTGTTTTTAATCCTGCCAGTATCTGGCGACCTCCAAGCGTTTCCTGATTGACCTTGATAATACCCGCCTGACGCGGTGATGGGCTCTGCCCTGAACCCCTGTTTTCGGGCGGAATAGTTTTTATCGTCTGTCAGGAATTTTTGTATGAAACCTAACTCACTTCGCCTGTGGGTGCCTATTGCTATGGGTACTCTGGCACTTGGTATCGCCATAGGTGCGAACTGGCAATTGGGGGTTGTTGCCGATGCTACAACCTCAACAACCACTCCAATCCCAGTCAAGCAGGAACCCAAGGTGCTCTATTGGTACGACCCCATGGTGCCGGACAAACATTTTGATAAACCCGGCAAGTCACCGTTCATGGATATGGAGCTGGTACCCAAATATGCGGAACCGGTGCAGGCCTCGAAACCAGTCAAGAAGGCCAAGCCCAAAGTTCTCTACTGGTACGATCCCATGGTGCCCGACCAGCATTTTGACAAGCCGGGCAAGTCGCCTTTTATGGACATGGAGTTGGTACCCAAGTATGCCGAGGCGGATGAACAAGCACCCGCATTAACCATTGACGCGGGGTTGGTGCAGAATTTGGGGATGCGTAAAGCCAACGTACAGCGCTTGCCAATACATCACGAGCTGGAAGTCGTTGGGCAATTGCAAGTTAACGAACGCAATCAGGCGATATTGCAACTGCGCGCGGCGGGTTTTGTGGAAAAAGCCTGGCCGCTGGCGGTGGGTGATCAGGTCATCGCCGGTCAACCGATTGCCGAGTTCCAGATACCCGAATGGCTGGATGCCCAGAATGAGCTGCTCTCCCAACCAGTTGCCAGCAATCCGCAACGGCTAAAAACCTTGCGCGCACGCCTGCAACTACTCGGTATGCCCGACACCCTGATTGCCCAAGTGGAAAAAACCCGCCAGCCGGAGACCCGTATCACCATCAAGTCACCCATTGCTGGAGTGGTGGATATGCTGGGTGTAAAAACCGGTATGTCACTGGCCGGTGGTGATACGGTGGTGAAGGTTAACAACCTGAATAGCCTGTGGCTGGATGCTGCCATTCCCGAAGCTCAAGCAACCGGCTTGCGTGCAGGCGATAAGGCTACTTTCCATTCGGCCAACCCCGGTGACCCAGCCCTGACCGGCACGCTGGAATACTTGTTGCCCTCGATCAATGACAGCTCCCGCACCCTGACTGCCCGTATCCTGCTGGATAACCCCGAGGGGCGCCTCAAACCTGGCACCAGCGGGCGCGTCCTGTTGCAATCATCCACGGATAAAACCGGATTGTTTGTGCCCACGGAGGCAGTGATCCGCACCGGCAAACGGGTGTTGGTGATGCTGGCTGAACCTGGCGGCAAGTTCAGGCCTCTGAATGTTGTTACAAGCCATGAACAAGGCTCCCAAACACTCATTCTGCAAGGATTGGATGAAGATCAGGAGGTAGTGGCCAGCGGCCAATTCCTGCTGGATTCTGAAGCCTCCTTTCTGGGAATAGTGCCAAGACCAGCGGAGGGATACAACCATGATTAGCCGTTTGATTCAGTGGTCTGTCGGCCACCGGATACTGGTGCTCCTCGCCTCACTACTGCTCACGGGCTGGGGAATCTGGGCGATCAAATCCACACCCATTGATGCCTTGCCCGACTTGTCGGATGTGCAAGTCATCATCCGCACCAGTTTCCCAGGGCAAGCACCCGAGCTGGTGGAAAACCAGGTGACTTATCCCTTAGCCAGCAAAATGCTCTCAGTGCCAGGTGCTAAAACCGTGCGCGGTTATTCGCTCTATGGCGATAGTTTTGTGTATGTCCTATTTGAAGATGGTACCGATCTCTACTGGGCGCGCTCCCGCGTTTTGGAATCGTTGAGCCAGATGCAGGCGCAACTACCGGCCAGCGCCAAACCCGCATTGGGGCCGGATGCCACTGGTGTTGGCTGGATATTCCAGTACGCCCTGGTCGATAAAACCGGCCAACAGGATATTGCCCAACTGCGGGCGTTACAGGATTGGTTCCTACGCTTTGAACTGGCGCCCTTGCCAGATGTGGCCGAGGTTGCTGCAATCGGCGGTATGGTTAAGCAATACCAAGTAGTGCTCGATCCTATCCGCTTGGCTGCCCATAACCTGTCCCATGAGGCGGTGATTACGGCGGTGCAGCAAGCCAATCAGGAAACCGGTGGCGGCGTGCTGGAGCTGGGGGAAGCCGAACTGATGATCCGTGCCAGCGGTTATTTACGCACGCTGGATGATTTCAAATCCATACCGTTGAAATTGGTGGATAACATCCCCGTCACGCTGGTGGATGTGGCAACCATCCAACTGGGGCCGGAAATGCGCCGGGGTATTGCGGAGCTGGATGGCGAAGGAGAAGTCACCGGCGGTATTGTGGTAATGCGCTCGGGCGGAAATGCCCGCACCACTATCGCGGCAGTGAAGGAAAAACTCGCGCAACTCCAAAGCAGCTTGCCCGCTGGGGTCGAGATTATCACTACCTATGACCGCAGTTTGCTGATCGACCGCGCCGTCGCCAACCTGACTCACAAGCTCCTTGAAGAGTTTTTGGTGGTAGCACTGGTTTGTGCCTTATTCCTGTGGCATTGGCGTTCCGCTTTAGTGGCAATTGTCGCCTTACCACTTGGGGTTTTGATCGCCTTTATCGTCATGCACTATCAGGGGATTAATGCCAACATCATGTCCCTTGGCGGTATTGCCATTGCCATCGGGGCGATGGTGGATGCGGCCATCGTCATGATTGAAAACGCCCATAAACACCTGGAGCGATGGCAGCAGCAACATCCGGAACAGGAACTCATCGGTGAGAAACGCTGGCAGGTATTGACCCAAGCTGCTGCCGAGGTGGGACCCGCGCTGTTTTTCTCGCTGCTCATTGTCACCCTCTCGTTTACTCCAGTATTCACACTGGAGGCGCAGGAGGGGCGGCTCTTTGGCCCGCTCGCGTTTACCAAAACCTATGCGATGGCAGCAGCGGCTGGCCTGTCGGTTACGCTGATCCCGGTGCTGATGGGTTACTGGATTCGTGGCCGTATTCCCGAGGAGCAACACAACCCCATCAATCGCTGGCTGATCCGGGGTTATCGTCCACTATTGGTCGGAGTATTACGCCACCCGAAAAAGACATTGGGTTTTGCACTGGCCATATTACTGAGTACCGCTTGGCCGCTGAGCCAGTTGGGCAGTGAATTCCTGCCGCCGCTGGATGAAGGGGATTTGCTCTATATGCCCAGTGCCTTGCCGGGGTTAAGTACCCAACAAGCTAGCCGCCTGCTGCAACAAACAGATCGGCTGATTAAAACCGTTCCGGAAGTGGAGCGTGTGTTTGGCAAGGCCGGTCGCAGTAATAGCGCCACCGATCCCGCCCCGCTGGAGATGTTTGAAACTACTATTCAGTTCAAACCACGCGACCAGTGGCGACCGGGGATGACACCGAAAAAGCTCATGGTTGAATTGGATGCACGGGTCAAAATACCTGGGTTGGCCAATATCTGGATTCCGCCCATCCGCAACCGTATCGATATGCTGGCAACCGGGATCAAAAGCCCCATCGGAGTCAAAATCGCAGGTCAGGCGTTAGCCGATATAGATCAAGTCGCCCAACAAATTGAGCAGGTTGCCAAAACTGTCCCCGGTATTTCCTCGGCAGTTGCCGAGCGCTTGGGCGGAGGGCGTTATCTCGATATCCAGTTCGACCGCGCTGCACTCGCACGTTACGGTCTGAGCATCACTCAGGCGCAGTCCGTAGTAAGCAGCCTGATTGGCGGCGACAATATTGGTGAAGTGGTTGATGGCCGTGCACGTTTTCCTATCAACCTGCGTTATCCGCGCGATTGGCGTGACAGCATTGGTAAATTACAGAACCTGCCCATCATCACCCCATTGGGGAGCCAAATCACGCTGGGCACCCTTGCCGCCATTAAAGTTACTGATGGCCCCAGCATGCTTAAAAGCGAAAATGCCCGGCAAACCAGTGTGGTTTACATCGATGTACGTGACCGCGATCTGGGTTCGACAGTGACGGATTTACAGCAGGCTGTTGGCCAACAAGTGACTTTACTGCCAGGAACCAGTCTTAGCTATGCGGGACAATTTGAATTTATGGAGCGCGCCAATGCCCGCTTGCAGTGGATAATTCCGGCAACCCTCGTGATCGTTCTGGTGTTGCTATTCCTGACCTTTTCCCGACTGGACGAAGCCCTGTTAATCTTGGGCACCTTACCCTTTGCCTTAACCGGAGGCATTTGGCTGTTATACCTGATGGACTACCAGTTATCCGTCGCCACGGCGGTGGGATTTATTGCGTTAGCTGGGGTGTCCGCCGAATTCGGGGTGATTATGTTGCTCTACCTGAAGCAGGCCTGGCAGCGGCGCATTGAGGCGGGCACAACAACACAGCAGGATTTGCTTGATGCCATTCAGGAGGGTGCAGTATTACGGATTCGCCCCAAAATGATGACAGTGACGGTAATTGTTGCGGGACTAATGCCAATATTTTTAGGCAATGGTACGGGTTCGGAAATCATGAGCCGTATTGCAGCACCAATGGTGGGAGGGATGTTAACGGCGCCCTTGCTTTCGTTATTGATATTGCCTGTGGCGTATTTGTTGATGCAACGCAAGAAACATAATGTAAAACAAGAGACCAGGCAATTAACGTAGATCAATGCTCCAACAACTCTTTCATGATGCCGCAATCTTTCACTGCTTGGTGAGCATCACATTTGGTTCTGAGTTCACCGAGCTGCCGACGTAATTCCTGTAGCTCGGCGAGACGCACATCGACTTGCTGGATATGGTTATCGATAATCTTATTGATACTATTGCAGGCTTCGTCCGGGGTACTGAAGTAACCGATCAACTGGCGGATTTCCTCCAATGTCAATCCGAGGTTCCGGCATTGTTTTATAAAGAAGAGATCATGGGAGGCCGTCTCATCGTAAACGCGATAATTACCTTCGGTGCGAGGGGCTGTAGACAACAACCCTTCGTGTTCGTAATAGCGTATGGTTTGAACACTAAGACCCGTAAGTTTTGCGAGCGCACCTATTTTCATACACAGTCCGGTATTGACTCTATAGTTACTGTAGACTTTATATTGTTTCATAGTTCTACGCACTGTAAGCAAGCGTATGAACTTATAGAGGCGAAAACTCTCATAGTTTCTGAGTACTACAGGGCCGTTATTTGAGGCGCCACTTTTTACAATATGGCAGTCTTCACTACAGACAATCACTGGTTTGCTGCCATAATCCAGCCAACTTTTCTGGAATCATTAAGTAATCGTGAATTACTTCCTGCGTTATAAGTATTGGGCCTTGTTGTCCACACTGCTCTGGCTTATGGCTAGTTGGACGGGTGTGCACGGGCACTATTGCTTTGATGGTCAGGAACCCCCTATCTCTATTCATCTCGATAATATCGATACACATGAAGGGCATGACGTAAACAGCGCGCATATTGATATGGATATCGATCTATCCCAATCAGTCGTCGCAAAACTACTGAAGTTCGATGCAACATTGCCGTTGTTGCTTGTTGTCATGCTCGTGTTTTTGGTATTGCCAAAAACACCAGTTTTCTTCTCGTTTTCTCACGCTTGTCACCCACGCCGTCTCGTCGGTTTACGTCCACCACCGCGTGCACCTCCTGTAACTCCAGTCTGATTACCCATAACGCCCCTTTGATCGGGGTAATTTCGTGCATTTCCCTGTCGTGCTTACAAGTGCTATTTACAGTGCCAGTGCCGGGAAATGCCAATATGGCTGGAGTTTTCTATGCAATTTTTCCATCGGGCATTAACCCTCTCGGTTATTGCCATTACTTGTGGTGCTTATGCTGCGCCCTCAGCTGCACAATCAACACTCACGTTGAGTGAAGCGGTTCGTGCAACCCTGCAACAAAACCCTCAACTGGCGGGCTATACCTTTAAGGTCAGTGCCTTGGCCGGAGAAAAACAAACTGCCGCACTGCGGCCCGAGTACCGGGTTGGTACTGATCTGGAAAATGTCGCTGGTTCCGGTGAATTTAGCGGCACTAAAGCCAGTGAGCTAACCATTTCATTGTCATCTGCCATCGAATTGGGTGGACAGCGCGATGCCCGTATAAACGTTGTGACTGCCCGTCAACAGCAACTGCAATCCTCACAGCGCGTACTGACATTGGATGTAATTACCGCAGTAACCCGTCAATTCATTCAGTTGCTGAGATCTCAAGAACAACTGGCATTGCAGGAAGAGTCGCATCAATTAATCCAGCAAACCCTCAACTCACTGACCAGGCAAGTTCAGGCAGGTGGTACAGCGGACAGTGAGCTTTTGCGCGGAAATGCCGCCTTGGCTCGTTCCAATATTGCTTTGCAGCAAGCCCGGCAAATAGTCAGCAGCGAGCGGGTCAAACTCAGCGCTTATTGGGCAGATTCCTCGCCCGATTTTACGGCAGTAACGGCGGATCTTTATGCTGTTCCAACTGCTATGCCCTTACCGACGTTGTTGGAAAAACTGTCTGACAATCCGGATTTGGAGCAACTGACCAAAGAGGTAGATGTTCGCATAGCCGAAGTGCAACAGGCGCGTAGCGAACGACGCCCCTCCCTGG
>JAGKXA010000297.1 GCA_021151615.1 Cellvibrionaceae bacterium
TTTGGATTCAAAGTGCCAGCATCTTGGCTCATCTCGGACACCAAGTATTGGCTCTGACCGAATGGAATGAAACCGCAAAACGCCGCAAAACGCAATTAAGCACTTTTGGCATAACTCATAGAGCGCTCGCTAATAACAGCCTTTTTCCGATAAAAGTGGCGCGCAAGTTGTTAAGGATGCGGGAGCCAGGCTTGGACGTTCTAAACCATGAACTCAAACGCTTTAATCCAGACATCGTTATATTCAATTCTGGCACTTTGCTAGATGGCCTTCAGTATCTTGAAGCCATACACGACAATCGATCACGCTGCGTAGCTGTCACCCATTTAGTATCAACCGATAATTGGCCCAACGATTTATTATCTTCGAGAATTTTGACAGCCTTCTCTCAATCAGCAGAGGCCTGCTTTGTCTCGGAGCACAACCGCAATCTTTTCTTCTTACAAACCGGTGAACGGTTAACGAATTCGCATATCGTCAGGAACCCTTTTCTTGTTAGCAGAGCACTACCAATGCCAACAATCAAGGATGACGGACCAGTGAAGCTTGCGCTACCTGCTCGGCTACATCCAAGAACAAAAGGTCACGACATTTTGTTTGAGGTCTTGGCTCGCCCTCATTGGATTAATCGAAACTTGAACATTTCCATTCTGGGGACCGGTTCTTGTGAAATGACGTTGAAAAAGTTATGTTCAAACCTTGGTATAAATCATAAGGTTTCATTTGTTGGACATGTAAACGATATGGAATCCGTTTGGAGAGATCATCATGGTCTAATTCTTCCTTCACGGCATGAGGGCCTGCCGATTGCACAAGTCGAGGCGATGTGGTCTGGTCGCGTTGTAATTGCAACTCCGGCTGGAGGAATACCGGAGATAATGAAACCCGGGATCTCAGGTTTTCTGGCAAAATCTTGCGACGCTGAATCACTAGACTACACTTTAAGTGAAGCATGGTCACGACTTAATGACTGGGAGGCGATCGGGTCAGCGGCGGGTGACTTCATAAGAACAATTATTCCACCTAATCCCGCACAAATTTGGGCCGAACATCTACTTACACTAGTCGAAACAAAACCGAGATAATGCGCGTATTGTTCTGAGCCATAAGCGCGTTCCGTAATCTTGCCGGTTAGTATATTTTTCCACCGCCACAATGAACCATGGATTGAATATTCTTCTGACCATTGAAACATTGTCTAAATCTGAAAAATGCTTGGATATTCGTAGCGCAAGAGGCAATAAGAAAGAACATTCTCTATCATGCATTTTCAATGCTTTGCAGACTGGTAGCCCAGTAAACGACGCAGCACATCTCTCCCAGACCATTCGCCTCGCGACAGCCGCCCTCTTCTCGCGCATTGCCTTTTGTGTTACCCCAGTTGGATTGATACGATACAACAGTAATTTATCAGGCATGGTGGCTGTAAGACCAACGGTCTGCAACCGCATCCAAAGATCATAGTCTTCCGACCAATAAGGATGTTCGGATGTGCTATGATCTTGGTAGTTACCGACTCCCAAAACTGCTGCTCTTTTAAAAAGGACTGTGGGATGTAAAATCCTGGGCCCAATAAGAGTCGAGTGTAAAATATCAGATGGCTCATAGGGTAAGGAAGTTCCAGCATCAATTACTCGACCATCCATATCAATACATTGTCTATCTGTTCCTATAAGTGTTAGATTGGGATGTTCTTTTAAATATGATAACTGCTTTAGTAACCTCTCCGGCTTACAAATATCATCGGCATCCATTCGAGCGCAAAGCTCATTTTGAGCGACTTCAACGAGCCTACCGAGCGAGTGACCAAGGGAAAGTGGTTCACCTTGAAAAACGTGGCCCGGTAACCTAGTTGGAATCCAATTTCGTAAAATTTCAATAGTGCCATCAGTGGATCCATTATCCCAGACTAGGAGCTCAAAATCCCGGAAGGTTTGATTTTCCAAGGACAGAAGAGCCTCTTGAAGATGTGATGCTCCGTTCAGTACTGGCATAAGAACTGATACCTTACCAAAGGAGTATTTCATTACAATTAAATAGTTGTAATAGCTAGATAGTCAGTTAGGTAACTAACCTCCACAAAATATCAATACGATATCCTTAAGATTTGAAGCGCCTCAAAATCTTTTGCAACGCATAAAGCAACTTCGCACCATACCAATATAATAAGTACTTTAATCGTATATTACCAACAGAGAGGGGTCCTCGACTACCTTTAAAATTTGGCGCATACCGAATATACCAAGGATTTCTTGTGTGAATGATTTTAATTCCAGTACCAGATGGGACTAGTATGCCCTTCCAGGGTTGCACGTTGTACTGCTGGGGAAGGACATGAAATGGAAGCCGCGAATGAAATAAGGCTGCGCGAAAAGCGGGTTGATCGTTTGTAGTGAACGCGGATGCTTTTTCGCTTTGCAAACTTAGCCATCGGGCCCGAAAATCCTCAAAAGCCGGAGTCTTTTTGAAGGCAATCACACCAGTATTAAAACTGCCAAAACATTCTGGAACTTCTGCAAAACCGGGTTCTGTTAGTTCAAATTTATACTCAACAGCCCACGATGATGGCGTCACAACTAGGTCAACATTGTCAAGAAGATTGAAAATTTGGTCAATGGGAGCTTGAACATGAGCATCGGTATCGATCATTAATGTTCGCTCATATGGAGAATTACGCATCGCATCGATTTTAATATAATAAGGCGAAATATCTCCAGCGCTATATGTTTCCTCAAATCGGATTGGCTTACGACATATAACTTGATCAAAACCTTGAAGATGATCCGGTCCGTCTGTAACTAGCGTAATATTAGCTTTAGGATGAATGCGTCTCAAAGATTGCACCGCAACAGCAGCCTCTTTTACATAGCGTTCGCCGAATGCTACGAACAGGAATCCATTTGCAATCATAGTATTTTTGGAAGGTAATTCATCCTGAACTTCAACAATTTAAAACGAAGGACTTTTACCAACCACGGACAGCAACTGTGTCTTTCGCTGCATGCAACAATTTAAAACCCCTATTTTCCAACAGTCGAAAAATATCGTCTTTATTAGAAAGATGTTTTGATTCGAATGAGATAACCTTCGGCTTTAAAACTTCATCATCATAGTTTTTGAGGACTACACTTTCATAACCCTCAAGATCTAAAAACAGCACATCTACACTACGGTAACCCGCCATATCAATTAAGTCTTCAATTGGATAACCCTGAACTTTTCGAGATACTATAATATCCTCATTTATTCCCCGCTTCTTTAATAAGGCTTCAAGTGGAGCACGTTCTAGACCAGTTTCCAAACCGACTGCAGAAGCAACAAGCCCACAGGCCTCAGACTTAATTGGATCAAGACTATAAAAAGTCATACGCTCAGCCGGATAGCTTACTGCAGCATTGAGAAAACATAATCGCGTGGCTGAATAGGCATAATTTCGTTTTAGTTTTTGATAAAAATTAGGCCAAGGCTCTACAAGGACACCTTCAGCTCGTTGCGAAAGAATGAATTCACGATATGGATCGTCAAGAACGCCATCATTTGCACCTGCTTGGAAAAATGTCCATCCCTGCCGTTGTGATAAAATGTCTTGTAGCAGTTTATGTAAATGGTTAGGTGAAGCAACTTTGTGTTTCAAATTTCTAAATCCGTCATGAAGACGAGGTGACAAATCCAACAATTTGTTTGTGATGCTCATTATATGTTTAATTGGAGTAATAGTTTCAAACTCAAATATTTGCCTAATTTAGATTTTGGCTGCTATTCGACTGTATAATTCCGCGTATTTGTCCAAAGTAGCGTTCAGATCGTGGTTTTTAATAATTAATTGTCGCGCTCTGTTGCCCATAGACACTCTTAAATCTTAAATCTTCTTGCTGCAATATTCTGAGTATTCGACTTGTCCATGAACCTGGCGCTTCACTGACAACATCAATTGTTCCGTTGGTTTCATTAAGATCGCCTGTTGGAAAACCTTGAAACTTTGACGTAAGACATGCCAAACCTGAACTCATGGCTTCAAGCAGTGCATTGGGAAAGCCCTCTTGACGTGAAGGGAAGACAAAAACGTCTGCAGATTGATACCAAGTCTCAATGTTGCTGTGCTGGCCCGCATAAATTACCTGGGGAAGCTGATTGATTAAATTGAGGATCTTTTTTTGGTACGCTTCAAGTTCTATCCGCTCAGCATCTGTGGAAATAGTCGGACGATCAATGCCACCCACCAGAATAAGCCAAGCATCTGGCCTGATTTTAACGATATCACTCCATGAATCTAGAATAATATGAATTCCTTTTCGCGGAATTAAATTTCCAACAAATAGGCATACTTTGGCATTACCTGGTAATAAAGGTAGAAGCCCATTCCTAGCTATTGACTTTGGGCAGAATCTTCCGGTATTGACCCCATGTGAAATGATGTGCAATTGCCGATCGCTGGCACCCAAACGTAATTGTGAATCTGCCATTACACTCGAGCCTACAACGATTGCCTCGAATAAGCGCTGTGATAGAATCTGGATATAACGATTCAAGCATTGGTGCAGAACTGTTTTTCCCCAAGTTTCATTTTCTACCATTGTCGAAACGGAGACAAGCGCCTTGCCTTGCCTTTTTATAGACCAAAGATACTTAAGTAGTTTTCGATCTGCCTTTATCGTTTGCACGATTGCCGCTTGTAGTTGGTTGTTTTTCAGGACTTTAGATGCTTCAAAGAATAATCGCGCATCCCTATCTTCAGGGAGCGTCCCAACATCGATTCGTCTTACGTCAATTATTCCGTCTACAAGTTCGGATTCTGCACTTAACTCTATATTTCGTGTGGTTATTACAGAAGTGGATATTCCCCTTTTAAACAAGCCTGGTGCGTAACGCCTAAAACGCTCAGCAGCACCAGCTAATACAGGATAGTAATGCGGAAATATTTGTGCCACCTTAACCATACTACTAATTGGTCGCAAGAGTCTACATGTATGCTTCAAAAAAGCTATTCTAGCGAATAGTTCTTTTCATGGAGTTTCGTAGCAGCAACTAAATATATTCCCCCTTTAATTTCTTCACCATATTTACGGGCAAACTGTAAGAGAAACGGATTTGAGGTGACCTTTAAAGCCTCGTTAATTCTTTCCTTATAAGGAGAAAAATGAACCTCGGGACCGATGAATTGTGAATAGTATTTTTCTTCTACGACAAACCAGTTGACACCACTATCTTCCACCATGTTCTTAACAGAATGTGCGTGGTCGGAGTAAAAAGCAGCAACAAAGAGATCCTGTCTTGAAACAACTAAGTCGCGATATTTGGAAAATATAACAGCGTGTGACGATTCGTGACTTACAAAAATACTTCTATGAGAAAAAACTGGGATGAAATCAGAGGTACGCGGAAAGCTTGCAATTAGATCGCCCTTTGCTGTCCTACCTAAGCGATCATAAAGAATAGAATATTCAGAGA
>JAGKXA010000079.1 GCA_021151615.1 Cellvibrionaceae bacterium
GCATCGGTCAATATTTTGTGCTCGAGTTGTTGCAGCGGAACCTTACGAGCGATATCACACAAGTCATCCGCGGAATCAATCAACACACCCTATCCAACCTTTAACGTCGCTCTGCCACCAAAGAATAAGCCACCGCCTGATGCTGTGCGCAGCGGTCACTTTCACCAAGGTGGAATTCTAATGGAGTTTCAACCTGTGGAACGCTTTTACCGCAAAATTTGCCGCGTGGATCAAGCGCATTACAACAAGGCGATTTTTGGTGCTCCAACCAAGCAATATAGGTTCCCTCGGTAACGCCGACTTTATCCGCCGCGTATGCCTGTGGGTCTTCGAGATACCGGCCAATATCATCCAACGGGATAGCCAACTCGCCCAATCCCGGCAAGAAAACAACCAAATTAACACCGGCTTTCGTCAAACGCCCCAGCAGCTGATCGCCACTGTTTTTTAACAACTGTTGATTTTCGCGTTTGAGACTCACAATTTCATCTTTCAATGCACTTTCATTCTGATGGCGATAAAACAGCTCAACTTCGCGCATATCCAACATTTCACGCAAATCAGCAGTGGCAGCGCGAATCTTGGCATCCAACTCCAACGCGAAATTTTCCTGTAATACTTGCACCTGTGTTGACTCATCTTGCTGAGCCATTTTTAGTTTGTGCGCAAAATACTCGCGCATTCCCTGAATCTTACTCGCCTGAACATCCAAGGTATCTTTGAGAGTGCGATTTCGCTCGGCCAGCTCTTTGTTTTGCTGCTCAAACTGCTGATGCTTTTGTTGATAGGCCAGCAACCGCTGTTGGTGCTCATGCTGAACCGCGTGAAACTTGGCCTGATGCTGATTCATTAGCGTAGCAATGCGCAGTCGCTGTTCTTTGATCAGAAGCGCCATTTTATCGCGCAACTCCTGCGCGTAATGATCGTGAAGCTTTTGCTCCAACGCCACCTGCTCGCGCTGCGCGTCCTCCGCTGTTCGTAACGTCTGTTTCGATGCAGGAACCTTTGGCTCCTTTATTGCGGCAGGCATAACAATCAGCCCAAGACGATTGGCTTTTATCGCTTTGCGCATCGCCACAAAACTATTGTTGCCCCGCTGCATCAGGGGATCCCACAAGTTTTTTTGGTGCCATGCGATCGAACATTGGCTGTAGCACGCAAGGCGAATCGCACCAGCGCCCATATCCGGGCCGGAACCCGCCGCTTCGATTAATTGACGTAAAGGCACATTCCAGCGCCGATCCACCATACCTTTTGCATCAAACCCCAACAAAAAGAAGACAGCGCCAGTAACAGATAGAGACTGATCGATCTGAACATAAGCGGCCTGTGCGGAGGCATTTGCGAAATCAGGCACCGGGATGAAACCATCGAGAATGGCCTCAAATTCGGAATAGAGCAACTCGCGGGAAATCTGCCCGTCTTGAAACAGAAAGACCGCTTCGAATAGCTCTGCGGGAGAATTGGGCATAGGCAGTCGTCTCAAAACCAAGCGGATAAATACTGGGAGGTCTTTTCCAGTATAAGAAACCCACAGCGGCGAAAACGTGAACGACTACCGCCGATACTGACTTTTAGCCAGTTTTGCGGCCTATTCGACGTAAATTAGCGTAAATGCAGTTGTCGCCAAAAACCACTGGTTATAGCGACGCGGGAGAAGATGATAAACGGTTATGAAAGAGGAGATAACGCGGAGTGAGGTGGTTACCACGAGCCGTGCAGCAAAGTGCTGCAGTAGCCCGGGTTAGATATCTGAGTAATCCTCAGTGATTTCATCGTCAGAGTCGTCGTACTGAACATCCAACAGGTCTTCTATATAGTCTTGCATGGTTTATTACTCCTTTAAGGATATTATTTTACGATGAGGCGCACCGCCCGATCAGAGACAGCCAAACAACCCGGCTGTTCACGAACTTTACTCCTCGAAACCTAAATTACCAATTGAAGATGACAACTTTATGTATACCTAGTTTTTATTAGCTAATAACCAAAAGGTAAGAAGAAATAGCATTAAAGCGGGAAACGGGCAGGACTAAAGGAATGGCGATTGCGGCAGACAATAAAAAAACCCGCAACAAGTGCGGGTTTTTTGAATAGTGGCGGACCGGACGGGACTCGAACCCGCGACCTCCGGCGTGACAGGCCGGCATTCTAACCGACTGAACTACCGGTCCGCAGCGTCACAAAAAACCACAGCTACCTTGTGAGTAAGAGTGGTGGGCGGTACAAGACTCGAACTTGTGACCCATGCCTTGTAAGGGCATTGCTCTACCAACTGAGCTAACCGCCCAAGATTTCACGCTTTTCAGCGATCACCTTGTTGGTGGCGCGTATTCTAATCATGTAAAACTACGGGTCAACCTTTTTTTATCAGTTTCGTCATTTTTTTGAAAAACAGTAAAAAAAAGGATAGAAAACAAACGCTTGTGATTAGTTTTTGGTCTTGTGGGCAAAGTTTCCCCCGAGGACTCGGGAGTTGTTATACTCGCGCAGAATTTTTCGAATATCCGGAATAAATCATGTACAAGAATCTAATAAAAGCATTTGCCGTGTTTAGCCTTCTGTTGGGAACACACTTGAGTTTTTCGGCAATTGAGGTGCACGAATTTAAAAACGAAATTGATCGCCAGCGCTATCAAAGCTTTATTGATGAAATGCGCTGTCCAAAATGTCAAAACCAGAATTTATCCGGTTCTGATTCTCCCATTGCGATGGATTTGCGCAACGAACTTTATTTAATGATTGAAGCGGGTAAATCTGACCAGGAAATAACTACGTTTATGGTGGAACGCTATGGCGAGTTTATTTTGTACCGTCCGCGTTTGAGTCCTGCGACTGTGTTGTTGTGGGCAGCACCCGTTTTATTGCTGGTGTTTGGTGCATTGTTTCTTTGGTTGCTTGTGCGTAAACGTCGTCGTTTGGCGCAAGAGGTGGAAACCGGGTTGTCGCAGCAGGAGCGGGCACGTCTGGATGCATTATTGAATAATGATTCAAAAGAAAAAAATAAGCAGGAGAAATCGAAATGATGTCCTTATGGTTGGGGGCGTCGCTCCTGTGTGTTATCGCGTTAGGTTTTGTGTTTTGGCCATTGTTGCGGCAGCGCAAAGAGGTAACCACGATTGCGCTTGCAACGGAAGTTAACGCGCGCCTTGAGGAAAATATCCGTTTGTTTCGTGAGCATATCGGTGAACTGGATACACAGTTGGCGGAAGGGCGAATTGACCAGGCCCAATATGATCAATTGAAGCTGGAGCAAGAGCGCACCTTGCTGGAAGACGAGGCCAGTGTGCGCGCGTCATTGCCATCCGCTGCTGGAAAATTCGGCCTTAAAACGCTGGCTGTTGTAGCTGTTGCGATAGTGGCTGGGGCCTGGGGGCTGTATCAGCATTTGGGCAGCAGTGCCGATGTAGAGGTTCGGCAGGCGCAAGAATTGAAGCAGCAGTTGGATGCTGAGGATATCAAAGCCGGTCGCAATCCCGATCCCGTTCGAACCCGTGAGGTCAATCGCCTAATTGAGGCTCGTCTGGTTGATGTTCCTGATCATTTACAGTACTTGTTTTTTCTCGCGCGCAATTACATGGAGCTGAATGAATTTGATAAAGCGGTTGGCGCATATCAACAAGTTTTGGAACGCGATAAGGAATCGCCAATGGTAATGGCAGAGCTTGCCCAAGCCATGTTCTTGCGCGATGGTCGCAAAACCAATCCTGCAATTAATGATCTGGTAGCCAAAGTGTTAAAGGCTGAACCAGATAACACTATGGCTCTTGGTATTGCTGGTATTGATGCGTTTAGTAAAAAGGATTACATCAATGCGATTAAGTATTGGGAACGTGTGGTGAAGCTGGTGGGAGCAGAATCTCCTGCGGGCCAGTCACTGGCATCAGGTATTGAGCACGCGGCCACTCTATTCTTCAATGCCGGTGGGACTATTGAGCAGTTAGAAGCCTCGCGCAACGGGCGTCAAATTGGTGTGATGGTTAAATTGGCTGATGGTATACAGGTGAACCAGGATCTGGTGGTGTTTGTTTATGCGCGTGCTTATCAGGGAGCAAAAATGCCCTTGGCGATTGATCGCGTAAAAGTATCCGAGCTTCCCCGGGTTGTGCTGTTGAATGAATCTATGGCCATGACACCGGCGATGAGCCTGGGGGCTTTCGATAAAATTGAGTTGGTTGCCCGTGTTTCCACTGATGGTACTGCCACGGCGAAAGCGGGGGATTGGGAGGGAAGTTTGGGGCCTGTCGATCTGACAAGTAGTGCTCCGGTAGTTGAAGTCACCATTGATCGGCAGGTGAAATAAGAGGTCAATTCCTTAAGTGCTTGAGTAAAAAATATACGCTTTGCGGACCCGTTTGGCTTTGTGTTTCACGGCGGGTGTAAAGCGTGGCGTAAATGTGTAGAATCCCGCCCTTAAATGTTTTTTACAGGGCGGGATTTTTTTTGCTACTCTAAAAAACATTAATAAAATCAAATAGCTAGGCACTGCTGGTGCCGGCGGGTAAAAAGTGAACAGGTGTTGCTTGGGGTGGGGGCGCTTCAGGCACTAAAAACCTGGCTGGATACAAATAATGGTGATGTGGAACTATGCGGTTAAAGTGCATCAAGCTGGCTGGCTTTAAATCTTTCGTTGATCCGACGACGGTCAACTTTCCCAGCAATTTGTGCGCTGTTGTAGGCCCCAATGGTTGCGGCAAATCCAACATCATCGACGCCGTGCGCTGGGTAATGGGGGAGTCCTCTGCCAAAAACCTGCGTGGCGAAAACATGACTGACGTTATTTTTAACGGCTCCAGTGGCCGCAAGCCCGTTGGTCAAGCTTCTATTGAATTGGTATTTGATAACTCGGATGCCACCCTTACCGGCGAATATGCCGCCTTCACCGAAATCAGTATCAAACGCAAAGTGTCGCGTGACGGTGATAACAGTTATTACCTGAATGGCACCAAATGTCGCCGGCGCGATATTACTGACATCTTTTTGGGAACCGGCCTTGGCCCGCGCAGTTATGCGATTATTGAACAGGGCATGATCTCCAAACTGATCGAAGCCAAACCGGAAGAGCTGCGTGTTTATATCGAAGAAGCCGCAGGTATTTCCAAGTACAAAGAGCGTCGCAAAGATACCGAAAGCCGTATGCGTCGTACCCAGGAAAACCTGGAGCGGTTAACGGATATTCGCGATGAGTTGGAGCGCCAATTATCGCGCCTGCAGCGTCAGGCACAAGCAGCAGAAAAATACGCTGAATACAAAAAAGAAGAGCGTTTGTTAAAGGCGCAGTTGCAGGCGTTGAAATACCAGCAACTGGATGTGCAAGCCAAGGCCAGGCAGGCTGGTATTCGCGACCTTGAGTTGCGTATGGAATCTTTTGTTACCGATCAGGTTAACAAAGATACACAGATCGAAAAATATCGCACCCAGTACACCGAGCTGGGCGATAAATTTAATGAAGTACAAGGCCGTTATTATGCGATAGGTGCTGAAATTGCTCGTCTTGAGCAAAGCATCCAGCACGCTAATGAGCGTGCGCGTCAATTGCAGGCGGATTTGGATCAAACCTCGCGCGATAGCAAAGAAGCTGACGAAAATTTAGCGGTAGATACGCAAAAAGCGGAAGCCTGGCAATCTGAGTTACTGGAGTTGGAACCAGAGCTGGATTTGATCAAAGCGGCCGAAGAAACGTCCAGTGAATCCCTGATTGATGCCGAAGAATCTATGCAGCGTTGGCAAAATGAGTGGGATAGTTTTAACCAGCGTGCTTCCGAGCCGCGGCAGCGCGCAGAAGTGCAGCAGTCGCGCATCCAACACCTTGAACAGGTGCAGCAGCGCTTGTTGCAGCGCATCGAAAAATTGCGCGAAGAAAAAAATAATTTACAGGAAGGCTCTGAAGACGAATCCATTAATCAACTGAATGAGCAATTGGCTGAGATGGATTTGGTTGCCGAAGAAAAGCGTGCGCAATTGGATGTGCAATCCGAACAGCTTGATGTTACCCGCAATGACAATAATCGTTTGGTTAATGAGCTTGATCAGGTAAAAAGCAAGCTGCAAACCATGCGCGGTCGTCATGCGTCGTTAGAAGCCTTGCAGCAAGCGGCGCTGGGCGAGAAAAATAAAGCCGTTACACAATGGTTAAACCAACAGGGGTTGAGTGGTAATACCCGTCTTGCCGAGTCAGTTAGTGTTAACGATGGTTGGGATAAAGCGCTGGAAACCGTTCTGGGCTCCAGTCTGCAAGCCGTCTGTGCCGAAAACCTGGATGCAGTTGCAAGCTTGTTGGGCGATTTAACCCAGGGGGAATTGGTGCTATTTGATACTGCCGCAAAATCAGCGGCAACATCTTTCACCAAAGCGAGGTTGTTGAGCGATAAAGTCACTGCATCCTGGGATGCCAGTGGTGTGCTTGCTGGAATTTATATCGCTGAAGAGTTAAATGAGGCGTTAGCGCTGCGCAAACAGTTGCATGCCGGTGAATCAGTAATTACTCGCGATGGCATTTGGCTGAGCCCTCACTGGGTTCGTGTAACGCGTGATACTGATGCGAGTTCCGGTGTTATTGCGCGTCGCCAGGAATTGGAAGAGCTCAACGCACAATTGGTTGATGCTGAAGAACAAGTTGAATTATTAGCCTTGCAATTGGAAGAAGGGCGCGCAACTGTCAAGCGCCTGGAACAAGATCGCGAAACCTTGCGTCGCGAAGTGGATGAACAAAATCGCAAGTACGGCGAGTTGCGTTCCCAACTGAGTGCGAAACAGGTTCGCGTTGAACAAATCAATATGCGTCGCGAACGCGCGGAAAACGAAATCCGTGAAGCGCGCGAACAAATGGAGCAGGAAGCAGAGCACCTCTCTGAGGCGCGGATGATTCTGAGCGAAGCCATCGAGATGATGGAGCAGGATACCGAGCTGCGTGAAAACCTGTTGCAACAGCGCGACGATATTCGCACCGGTCTGGATGCTGCCCGTCAGCGCGCACGCCACGATAAAGACAAAGCCCATGAATTGGCGATGCGTTTTCAATCGGTAAAGACCCAGTTGGATTCCATTCGTTTAGGTATTGGTCGTTTGCAGGAGCAAACCGCGCGCTTGCAGGAGCGTCGCGAGAATTTATTAGCAAGTATTGCCGATAATCGCGATCCAGTTGAAGAATACAAGCTTGAGCTTGAGGCGAGCCTCGCCAAGCGCCTGTCCGTTGAGGCTTCATTAACAGAGGCGCGTCGTGCACTGGAAACTGTCGAACACGAGTTGCGCAATTCCGAACAGGCACGCAGTCGCGCTGAGCAGGAAGTACAAGCCGTGCGTGCACATTTGGAACAAGAGCGTCTTGCCGCACAAATGTTCGAAGTCCAACGTGCGACTATTGTTGAACAGTTGCAGGAAGAAGAATTAAATCTGGAAAACATTTTGGCAGAAATGCCGGAAGGCACGGAAGTAAAACCACTGGAGGAAGAATTGGAGGCGCTTGCCGGGCGCATTGCTCGTCTTGGCCCAATTAACCTTGCCGCGATTGATGAATACAAAACTGAATCCGAGCGCAAAAATTATCTGGATGCGCAAAATGCAGATTTGCTTGAAGCCTTGGAAACACTGGAAAATGCTATCAAGCGCATTGATCGCGAAACTCGCACACGCTTTAAGGAGACGTTTGATCAGGTTAACAAGAGTCTGCAGGAGCTGTTCCCCAAAGTGTTTGGTGGCGGCCATGCCTATCTTGAGTTAACCGGTGACGAACTGCTGGATACGGGTATCGCTATTATGGCGCGCCCTCCTGGCAAGCGTAATAGTACGATTCATTTGCTGTCTGGTGGTGAAAAAGCGCTGACGGCAATTGCGTTGGTATTTTCGATTTTCCGTTTGAACCCTGCACCTTTCTGCATGCTTGATGAAGTGGATGCGCCGCTCGATGATGCCAACGTGGGCCGTTACGCGCGCATGGTGGAAGAGATGTCCGAGCACGTGCAATTTATTTATATCACCCACAATAAAAACGCAATGGAAATGGCGCACCAGCTATTAGGCGTTACCATGCATGAACCGGGTGTTTCCCGATTGGTAACGGTAGACGTGGATGAAGCTGCAGAATTGGCTGCAGTTTAATATTGAATAATTTAATACGGATTAACTTATGAAAGATTGGTTCATCATCATAGGTACCATTTTGATTCTGGTTATTCTAATTGACGGAATCAGACGCAAGCGCAATGAACGCTATGGCAACATTAAAGTATCGCGCTCTTTGAAAAAAAGCTTGAAGCATCATGATGAGCATGATGAAGAGCCTTACGACGAGACTCCCGGTTATACCAGTGAATTGCCTAATGGCGGTGCACGGGTAATCGGGCAGCGCGATCCCAGTATTCCAGTACCCAGTATTGAGAAAAAGGCCCAGGCAAAATCGTTTATTGAAAAACGCTCACGTCAGCAAGGTGAAGCGCCCGCGGTAGATCGTCGTGTGGCGCGCGAGCCACAACAAACCAGTTTGAATCTGGGTGAGTCGGTACCAATGCTAATGGAGTCAGTGGAGGATGCCAAAGGGCAACCACTGGCGCCGCATGAGCGTATTGAGCCAAGCTTCTCTGCCTCGCGTGATGATTTGGATGAGCGCTACAGTGAGAACGAGCAGGATTATCAAGACGATGATGCCTATGAGCGTGAAGACTATGAATCTGGCAGTCGCTACGAGGCAACGGACGACTATCCGGATGAAGAGCTACAGGAAGAGTCTGAAGCTTATACAGAGGCAGATGATGAACGCGGCTACGATGATGAGCACTACGAAGACGATGAGGAATATGATGAGCGTGATGATGAAAATGAACACGCTGCGCAATCATCGCAACAAAATCTTGCAGCAAAACAACCCGCTGAACCGGAAGAAGTTTTAATTATTAATGTGATGGCACACAAGGGTGAAATGCTCAAGGGTGCAGATTTGCTCGATATTATTTTACGTTGCGGAATGCGCTACGGCAGCATGGATATTTTTCATCGTCACAGCGATGCCAAGGGCGATGGTGCGTTGTTGTTCAGTATGGCCAATATGGTCAAGCCAGGTACATTTGACCTGGATGCAATGGATGAATTTGAAACGCCGGGTGTGAGTTTATTTATGACGCTGCCGATTGATGCGGACTCCATGCAGTCATTTGAGTTGATGGTGGATACTGCCCATGCCATTGCCGAAGGTTTAAATGGTGAAATGAAAGATGAGCAACGTAGTGCCATGACTCGCCAGACCTTGGAGCACTGTCGTCAACGTATTCGTGATTTTGAGCGTATGCGTTTATTCCGTCGTCCTCCGCGCAACTAAGAAATTATTTTTACCGCACAAGGAGGTGCGCCAAGAGCTTTTAAATTTGTAAATTGAACAACACCGCAAGCTAAGGCATGAATCGCGCATCGCCCCAAGCCGAATCATCAGGTAATTTAATTCATGTCTACCCTTTCTTTGTTTGATAATTTTCCTCCAGAAATTGAAGAGCTGCGCAAGCAGATCAATTACCACAGCTATCGTTATTACGCGCTGGATAATCCAGAGATTACCGATGCAGAGTACGATCGCTTGATGCGTCGCTTGCAGGAACTGGAAGCGCAATACCCGGAATCCATTACGTCTGATTCACCAACCCAACGCGTGGGCTCTGCACCATTAACTGCCTTTCAAACTGTTGTGCATGAAATGCCAATGTTATCCCTGGATAACGCATTTAGTGATGAAGAGTTGCTCGCATTTAACCAGCGCATTCTGGATCGATTAAAAATTTCGGGTGATATTGAATACGCCTGCGAATTGAAGCTCGATGGAATAGCGGTCAGCTTGCTGTATCGAGATGGCATTCTGGTGCGCGGCGCTACGCGTGGTGATGGCACTAATGGTGAAGATATAACCCAAAATGTGCGTACAATTAATTCTATTCCGCTGCGCTTGCAAGGCGAAGGCTATCCCTCGGTATTGGAAGTGCGCGGCGAAATTTATATGCCCAAAGCAGGGTTCAATGCGCTTAATGACAAGGCGCGTGCTGCCGGCGAAAAACTATTTGTAAACCCGCGTAATGCCGCAGCGGGTGCCTTGCGTCAGCTGGATTCAAAAATTACTGCCAGTCGCCCCTTGGAAATGTGTGCTTACGCTGTGGGTTGGGTGGATGGTGGCGATTTGCCGGATACCCATAGCGGAATATTGACAGCACTAAGAGCCTGGGGCTTTTTAACCAATCGCGAAACGGATGTGGCAACCAATATCCAGCAAGCAATGGAATTTTATCGTCGTATTGGTGCAAAACGCGATTCGCTCGCTTATGACATCGACGGCATTGTTTTCAAAGTCAATTCTCGCAGGTTACAGGATGAATTGGGTTTTATCTCGCGTGCGCCGCGCTGGGCGATTGCTTATAAATTTCCTGCACAGGAAGAATCAACAACGTTATTGGATGTTGAGTTTCAGGTCGGAAGAACAGGGGCCGTTACACCTGTCGCGCGATTGCAACCCGTTTTTGTTGGTGGTGTGACTGTCTCCAATGCGACCTTGCATAATCGCGATGAAATTCAGCGCCTCGGTTTAAAAGTGGGTGATACCGTTATTGTTCGCCGTGCGGGAGATGTTATTCCGCAGATTGTGCAGGTGATTGAAAGCAAGCGTCCTGTAGATGCGCGTGAAATTATTTTCCCTGAGTTTTGCCCGGTTTGTAATTCTCCGGTGGAAACTGTTGCCGATGAGGCCGTCGCTCGCTGTTCAGGTGGTTTGGTTTGCGCAGCGCAGCGCAAAGAGGCAATCAAGCATTTTGCTTCACGCAAAGCCATGAATGTGGAAGGGCTGGGCGATAAGCTAGTGGAACAGTTGGTGGATTTGGGTTTGGTTAATACCCTGGCTGATATTTACAGCTTGTCACGCGAACAGTTGGCGGGTCTTGATCGCATGGGTGAAAAGTCTGCCGATAATATTTTGCTTGCACTGGAAAATACCAAAAAAACAACGCTTGCCAAATTTATTTTTGCGCTGGGTATTCGCGAGGTTGGCGAGGCTACTGCGCGCAACTTTGCCAATTATTTTGGCAGCTTCGAGGCGCTAGCTGCTGCTGACGAAGAAACCTTGCAAAAAGTACCGGATGTCGGGCCTGTTGTTGCACATTTTGTTGCCGAGTTTTTTTCACAGGAATCCAATCGTGATGCGGTAGCGAAATTGCGCGCGGCGGGTATTCATTGGGACAATATTGATGTGGCAAGTCCGGCAGAACTTCCGCTAAATGGTTTGACCTATGTGTTGACTGGCACATTGGAGGCCTTATCGCGCGATGATGCCAAAGCGCATTTGCTGGCGCTGGGCGCGAAAGTCGCCGGCAGCGTTTCAGCTAAAACAGATTATGTAGTGGCAGGCCCCGGTGCTGG
Source organism: Cellvibrionaceae bacterium (assembly GCA_021151615.1). GTDB lineage: Bacteria > Pseudomonadota > Gammaproteobacteria > Pseudomonadales > Cellvibrionaceae > Cellvibrio. Next base: position 11,383 of record JAGKXA010000079.1, read on the forward strand.
TTCCAAGCTGGTAAAAGCAGAGGAGTTGGGCTTGAAGGTCATGGATGAAGCAGCGTTGCTGGAACTCTTGCGCGCACATGGGCGCTCTGTGTAACGGTTAATCGTCGGTTAAATTTATGGCTTCTTTCGTTAAATTATTGCTGGTTATTAGTTTGTTGGGGATGATTGGTTGCTCCACCTTGCCGCCATCAAACCCCAATAACCTGTGCGACATTTTTGATGAAAAATCTTCCTGGTACAAAGACGCCAAAAAAGCCGAAAAACGCTGGGGCTCGCCGGTGCCCATTATGATGTCGATGATGTACCAGGAATCCATGTTCAAACACAATGCGCGGACGCCGCGTACAAAAATTTTGTGGATTTTCCCCGGTCCACGTAAAAGCGACGCATTTGGTTATCCGCAAGCCAAAAATGCAGTGTGGAATGAATATCAGGATCAGGGCGGTAATAGTTTTGCGCGACGTGATAATTTTGGCGATGCGATAGATTTTATCGGTTGGTATAACAAGCAGAGCCAAAAGCGCAGTCGTATTGGATTGAATGATGGTTACAGCCTTTACCTCGCTTACCATGAAGGACACGGCGGTTATAATCGCGGCACTTATCGCCAAAAAAACTGGCTGATGAATACCGCGCATAAAGTTGATAGCCGTGCACAACAATATGCAAGCCAATTGCAAACCTGTGAAGAGCGTTTTAAGGGCAGCTGGTGGTGGCCTTTTTAAAGTCGAGAAACAGCTATGGATCAAGAATCAATTGTTTATGGTTGTATCAAGGATTTAGCGCCGGTGAGCGGCGAATCGGAACGGATTCGGGTTAATCGGGAAGCGATGTTGTCTCTGCCGCGCGCAGATGAGTGGCCCTTTTTGAGCCAGGAAATGTTTTCAATTCCCAGTGTGGAGTCGGCTTTTTACAATTACCAAACTGAAGTCATGCACTTCGGCGCTTCCTACAAAGCAGTGGAATACGAATGGGATCAATGGATCGCTCAGTTTGAATCGCTGCTCAGCAAAATGTATTGGGTGTCTGCCACAGTACATTTGGAAACAGAATTATCGGGTACCCACACGTTTACATGGGAGGCCGAAAGTGGCTATCACAAACCGGGTTCAGGTGATATGCGGGTGCGTTGTGAGTGGAGTCATGAGGGCTCGCTCAGTATTTAATTTTTTGCTCGTGCAATAGTTAATTTTATTTGCACAACTTTTAACAGGCATAAAACTATGCAAATTCCATTAACAACACCGGATTTTCGTTTTCGTCGTTTGCGTAAAACGACAGCGTTACGTGAATTGGTACGTGAAACCCATGTGCGTATGAGCGATTTTATTCTGCCCATTTTTGTGGAGGAGGGAATTGATGCGCCCGTGCCTATTAAATCCATGCCGGATGTTTACCGCTACCCTGAAGCGCAGCTTGCTGAAATAGTTCAGCGCACCTGGAGTAAAGGTGTACGCGCTGTGATTTTGTTTGGTGTTTCCACCCACAAGGATCACGAAGGTTCCGATACCTGGTGTGAGGATGGATTGTTAGCGCGCATGATTCGCACCGCAAAACAAGCGCAGCCGGATATGCTGGTGATTAGCGATAATTGTTTCTGCGAATACACCACTCATGGCCATTGCGGTGTGGTGCATGATCACGACGTGGACAATGATAAGACGTTGGCCAATTTGCAAAAGCAAGTGGTGCTGGCCGCGCAGGCAGGTGTGGATATGATTGCACCCTCGGGCATGATGGACGGCATGATCAGCGCCATTCGCGAAGCGTTGGACACCGCTGGCTTTACCCATATTCCAGTCATGTCTTATTCAACTAAATTTGCTTCCGCTTTTTACGGCCCATTCAGGGATGCGGTTGATAGCAGTTTTAAAGGCACGCGCAACACTTATCAAATGGATCCAGCCAATGGACGTGAAGCTTTGGCAGAATCTTTACAGGATGATGCCGAAGGGGCCGATATTTTGATGGTAAAACCCGGGATCGCTTATCTGGATGTGCTTGCACATATTCGCGCTAATTCAGCACGTCCATTGGCGGTTTACCACGTGAGCGGTGAATATGCCATGATTAAAGCGGGCGCTGCTGCGGGTGTTATTGATGAGAAGGCCATAGTGCTGGAAACCATGACCGCGTTTAAGCGTGCCGGTGCGGATTTGATTATTACCTACTATGCAGAAAAGCTGGCTGACTGGTTGCCGGCATAGTTTTTATCTGATTTTTTGTTTGTCTACTATTTTCTTTGTGTGGAATGGGTATGTTGAATTTTTTTCGTGAAAATAAATTGCTGGCGGCGTTATTTGTTGTCAGCTTTTTGGTGATTTTGCTTGGTGCGGCATTGCTAATCTACTCAAAGCAACAAATGGCAAAGCAAGCCCGGGAGCAAGCACAACTGCAATCACTGAATAAAATCGCCCATGAAGCCCAGACACAATTGATGCAAACCGTTGCGCATCCAGATGTACCTATTACCGATGTGGTTCCAGAGGATTCAGTAGCGAAAGTCGCTGCTATGAAAGATAAAAATCCGCAAGCTGGTACCGATGACTGGTGTGAGGTAATGATGGTTAAGCCCTCTAAAGAGTGGACAGCCGAAGAGCAACAAACTTTTGCCAAAAACTGCATTTAATGCAGTTTTTGGTTGCGATGTTTCCTGATGTTTTTTAGCGATTCCCGCCAACACTTTTTTAATCCGCTCACGGGCAAATACCGCGAGTTGGTTGCCGAGTGTCTGCTTCTTTTGTATCAACGCCTCTATACTGATTTGCGCGACTATGGCCATGCCATGAATCGCGAACAACTGATCGATATATTCAAAGAGGCTATCGCGCGCGCGCCTATTCTTGATGCCGATACGGGAGAAGTTGATGACAGTGAAGGTCGGTTTAAAACCCAGCGCGACCTTGCCAGCTTTATTATCACCCGCCTGATTGACAATGGTTGGCTGGAGAAGCAAGTGGATGAAACCACCTTGCAAAGCAGTTACGGTTTTAGTCGTATGGGGCGGTTGTTTACCCAGCCCTTTGCCGATAACCATTCCAATCAATTCCGCACGCGCAATCGCAACACCCGCAATACCCGCAACAGCCTGCAAGCCTTTTATGAGCAGGGCGAAATTAATGATTTGCTCGATGCCTATGAATATTCCGAGCGAATTATTAGCGATTTCACCGACGTAATTGCCGAACTAGAAGAACGCAAACGACAATTGGTGCGTGAAGTTGAATCGCGCCAGTTGGTGCAGCAGGCGAGTGATGAATTTTTCGATTTTATGGAAACGGTGTTTAAGCCAGATCTTGAAGTACGTTTGTCTGCCGATAGCGTTGAAAAATACCGCGACCAGATTTCCGAACTCATCACCAAAATTCGTCGCAAGCGTAAATACGGTCAGGGCGACCCGGAAACTGCGGCTAAAGATTGGCGTGCCGTCATGGAAATCCGTTTGCGCCAGGCTTTGCCACAGCGTGTTATTCCTGGTGTTTCATTATTGGAAACCCTGCTGGAAACCATTGACTCCCGCTTAAAAAATGCCTGTGAAATTATGTTGCCGGCACTACGCCGTGCATTGAATACCTTCACCCAGCGTGCCGATATCATTATTCGCCAGCTGAGTTATATCAACAGTCGCGGGCAAGATGATTTGATGGATGTGTATCGCTCCCTTGCCGAGCTAACGCCGGAAGAACAAGACCAGGTGTTTCTCTCCCAGAGTGAGAGCCTGGCGAGTTTGCAGATGGCTTATATAGATCCGGCGCAAATTCAATTGCGCGCCCCGCGCACCCTTCAAATTATTCGCTCGCAAGTGGATGAAGACAAAGCGCTGGATGCAGAAGCGCAGAAAAACCTGTTTATCCAACAGGCATTGGATAGAGCCTTTATTTTGCAATCCAGCAGCATTCGCGATTATGTGCATCAAGCGCTCGCGGAAAAGGGTAGCCTGAGCAGCCGTGAGTTAAAGGCGGCCAATATGCAAGAATTGCTTGGACTTTCCCATGCGGTTGAGGTGGGGGCGGCGGCGAATCTCGCATCGCGTTACAAATTTGTGGTGCATCAGGAAGATGATTGGTTGCATGAATCCCCGCGCGTGCGCAACGACAAGTATTTTAAACAGCGCGATGAGTTTGTCATCAGCCTGATTGATGAAGGTGAAGCTTCATGAGTGATTTATTAACCTCTGTGTTACAAGAACAGCTGGACAAACAAAATCTATCGCTGGATAACTGGCGCGAACTTATCCAACGTTTGCTGGATTATGGTGTTCTATGTCGCGACGATAGCCAGGTAGAAGCGGAGCTTTATGACCGCTTTGTGCGCATCGAAGCACTGGTCAATGATTTTCTCAGTTTGATCGGTTTGCGTTTTCAGCACGATAGTCATTTTCGATTTGTGCGCGTGTTGCCTCCCGGTGCGCGTTTGCCGGGTATGGATGATGAAAGTGATGAGTCATTTAATGCGGGCTTGCGCAATCGTTTGAATCAGCACGAGGTTGCGTTGATTCTGGTGTTGCGCGCGGAATATGACAAAGCGCTGCGTGAAGGCGGAATAGATGAACAAGGTTGTGCAACCTTGTCGTTGGAAGCCATCGCTATGGCAATGAAAAGTTTATTGCGTCGCAGTCTGCCAGAAAATATTGGTGAGCGCCGTGCGGCTTTCAAACGCTTGCGTCAATTGCGGCTGGTTCATTTTATGGCGGAGGCGGATATAGATTCGGGCGAGAGCTGGATCAAAATTCGTCCGCTCATTATCAATCTGGTTAACAACGAATGGTTGGCGCAAATCCGCAATCACCTTGCTGAAAATTTATTGCTGGTTGAAGAGGAACAGGAAATAAATGCAGACGGCGATGACACTAAAGTCGAGCGTAAAAAAGCCAGTCCGCATTTGAACCGTTCGCTGTTTGCGACCGATGCCGATAATTAATTCAGGATTCGCTGAAACACTACTATGTACTTAAAACGCTTTATTTACGTCAATTGGGGCAACGTGCCCAACGCTGAATTTGAATTCGGGCCGATTAATTTATTTTCCGGTGGTAATGGTTCGGGTAAGACAACTGCAGCGGATGCGATTCAAACCATTATGACGGCGGCGCACGACAACCTGTTCCACTTTAATCCGGGGCAGGATGAATCGAGCCAACGCGGGCGCGGTGGGAAACTGGTTCGTACACTCGGGTCTTATGTGCTGGGTTGCGATGACGGTGCCTATTCGCGACCACAAGGCTGTGATGGTTATTTGGGGGCAGTGTTTTATCCCACCCAGGGTGAGCACGGTGAACCTTTCACCGCATTAATTGGTATGCGCGCCTTTTTGGAAACCACGGGCCAAGGCGCCAGCTTACAAAAAGTTGCTCGCCTGGACGATAGCCAGTTTTTTATTTTGCCGCACGTTGAGTTGACCCTGGCGGATTTATTGAAAGAAGAAAAAACTCACAAGTACATAGTTCCATTGGATAAGCTTTATGCCAGCCTGCGCCGCCAATATGGTCAGGAGAACGTAGAGAAGTACGATAAGAAAAAATCGTATCTATGCCGTTTTTACGGAATTTTGCGCGGCAAAGTAGATGCCGTCTCCGAACGTGAGGCGATGAATGCTGCGCGTGCTTTTTCGCGCTTTATGGCGTACAAACCGATCAAAGGGATTGATGAGTTTGTCGCTAACGAAATTCTTGAGTACCGCGATTTGGGTGAGGCGATTCGCAGTGTTTCAACCATGCTTAAGCGAATTCATACCATGGAAGCGGATGCGCGTCAGTTGCGCCAGGGTATTGAGCGTATGGCGCACGGGCGCGAACAGGCCGATAAATTTATTAGCAACTGGCTGGAGCAACAGGTACTGCTTTATTC
>JAGKXA010000298.1 GCA_021151615.1 Cellvibrionaceae bacterium
GAATGGCCAGCCTTTGTTGCCACAGACCAGTCAGGATCGGGAGTTGGGGCTGCGTTGGGCGGCCCAAGGTGCGGCGTTCAACGCACGAGTGTTCCGACAGGACACCACTCACGAAATTTTGTACCTGGACCTGAACCCCTTGGACCGGGATTTCTGTTGCAACCGCAACATCGATCCGGTGCGCCGTCAAGGTGTGGAGGTGGACGGCAAGTGGCCTGTGACCGCCAAGGTCACGGTGACGGGGTCTGCCCAGTCTCTGTCGGCCCGATTCAGCGAAGGGCCGTATGCCGGCAAGCAGCGTGTACTGGTGTCGCCGCGTTCGGCTACGGCACGTGTTTGGGTGGCGTTGAGCGACTCGCAGTCGATCCATCTGGGGGCACAGTACTTGTCGTCCTCCCGGTTTGGGGATGATTTCGATAACACCTGCCCGACTCGTATTCCGGCGCAAGTCAGCGTCGATGCCGGCTACAGTTTTCTTGCCAGTGGGGAGCTATAAGCTGGGCTTGGGAAAATACCGTGATGAGCATTTGAATTACCAAGGTAATTTTTTCGAACAAGAGGTGGATCTGCGCAATGGTAGTGCGTTGGTAAATTTTGCAGGGGTGCAACCTCTGGGGGTGCAAAATACGGTGAAAATTGCGATTTTACCGATTAAATATGCGTTCTATTCAAATACCAATTTAATCGGCGTACTACAGCAGAGTGAATTGGCCGGGTATTTACGGCAATTGGAGATGACTTACAACATCTGGACCAAACCCTTTTCGTATGGTTTGCAGCAATGGGACATGAGTGTGTTACCCATGGTAGAAAATATAACGCTGCGCACTAACAGTAATCAGGATTTCAGCCCGGAAGCGTTTCTCTCTGATGCCGGTTTGCAGCAACTTCGTGCGCAATATCAGATTATTATTTTCGCATTTTCGGTTTTTAACCAAAACGGTGTTCGCATAGATGGTGCCGGAGGTGCGGGAGCTTGGGCCGGCAACGGATTTATTTCAATAAACAACGCTACGCAGTGGCCGAATACCCCTAACGCACCACACCCGGTATTTACGCATGAAATTTTGCATGTGTACGAGCAATATCAGCGCGATATATACGGTTTTTACAATGGATTAGAAGGGTTACATGGCGCTGAGGAACAGGGGTATTTAGAGACGAGTCCCATTGGGGAGTTGTATTGGCTCGGTTGGTATAAGGACTTTATGCGAAATACTATTGGCGAAAACCATACTACAAGGTTAGGCATTCAGCCGGGCGTTATTCCCAGTGAGCAGGATTTATTTATTGGTACCTTTGAAACCACCCGATACGGATTGGGTTTTCTGCATTAATGTTGTGATAAAAACTCCGGGAGGGTAGTTATGTCGGTGGAATTATCGCGCAATGCCAGCCGTTTTATTATCTTCTCGGTATTTTTTACCGCGCGCGCTTACTATCCTGTATTGGCCATTTTATTTATTGATTTGGGCTTAACGCTCGATCAATTTGTCATGCTCAATTTTATTTGGGCCCTCACAATATTTCTGTTTGAAGTTCCCTCGGGGGCATTGGCTGACACGCTTGGGCGGCGCAAATTGCTCGTTGCGGCGTCGGCATTAATGTTGCTTGAAATGCTGTGTTTGTTGTTGGCCTCCTGGACAAACGGGGTCTTGTTGTTAGTGCTCTGTGTTATCAATCGTATTTGTTCCGGGTTATCGGAGGCCTGTGCCAGTGGTGCCGATGAGGCGCTTGCCTATGACTCACTGCCTGAACAAAATCGCGCAGCGGCCTGGGATGTGTTGCTTGCAAAAGCCATGCGTTGGCGCTCGGTGGGCTTTGTTGTCGCGATGATTTTGGGGGGGCTCTTATACGATCCCCGTATTATTAATTTCGTTCTACCATCGTCTACACAAATTGCAATGGAATTCGCCCACCGGCTACCGGTCATTTTGGTGTTGCTACAAGCACTAGTCTGTTTATGGATTACGTTAAAAATGGTCGAGCCGACCCATGCCATTGCCGGCGCCAGATTGGAAAATACATTCAACCATATTCTTGGTTCGGCGCGCTGGGTGTTAACCACACCCAAAACCTTGGTGGTTATTTTGATTGGTGTCGCAGTGGATTCTATTGTGCGTAACTTTGCCACCATCAACAGCAGCTATTATCGTTTAATTGAGGTGCCGGAATGGACTTATGGCTTTCTTGGTGCGCTGTTTGGTGTGATGGGTTTTGTCATTCCCTCACTGGCAAAATATCTCAATGAGAACTTTAGTCTGTTTGCCAATTTGGTATTTATTGCAGTTTGTACCTTATTGGGACTCGCGGCGCTGGTACCTGCCTGGCCTGTATTCGGTCTGATTCCTGCTGTATTTGTGTTTAGCGTAATATTTTTCCTGGGCTTTACTGTGAGTCGTGTATTGCATGAGGAGGCAGAATCATTTCGTCGTGCGACTGTATTATCGGTTAAAGGGCTTATTTTTAATTTGGGTTATGGCATTTTTAGTTTGGTCTTTTCTGTGCTGCTCACGCAGTTCCCCGCGTCAGCGGAAGGTGATGCCTTGCGTAGTGCACTCTTATGGCAAGTACCCTGTTTTGCGTTAATTGCAATGGTGTTGTTAACCTGGGCTAAATTCAAACTAAATATAAAATGAGTTAGCGGGAGAGATCTGCAATGAATATTGGAATTTATATTTATGACAATGCTGAAGTGTTGGATTTCTCCGGGCCGTTTGAGGTTTTCTCCACCGCTGTGCGGGTAAGTAAAGCACCGGACTTATTTCGTATTTACCTAATTGGCGAAACGGGACGTAGTGTTGCGGCTCGTGCGGGCTTTAAAGTGATTCCTGACTATTCGATCCACAATCACCCGGAGTTGGATTTGTTGGTGGTTGTTGGGGGGGTACATTCCGGTGAAATGGAAAAAATTAATGTAATGAATTGGCTAAAACAACAACATGACCAGGTGCCTCTCGTTGCAACCGTTTGCACGGGTATTTTTTTGGTTGCCAACGCCACAGATTTATCCAATGTAAGAGTGACAACGCATTGGGAAGATATTGCTGATTTGCGTCAGCAGTTTCCGACATTAAGGGTAAAGGAAGATATTCGCTGGGTAGATGCGGGAAGCTTGGTTTCTTCCGGTGGTATATCTGCAGGAATTGACATGAGTTTGTATCTGGTAAGTCGCTTACACAGTCGCGAGTTGGCGGAAAAAACAGCGCGGCAGATGGAGTATGATTGGAATGAAGGTCGAGCTGCTAGTGAGTAGCGTTAAATGGTAGCGATACAGGGTTACTAATCCCGGAAAATAATTCCAGTTGTAAAAAATGATCGTCTTCCCTTAGGTCAATAAACCTCACGCCCACACCCAATAAGCGTACGGACATATTTTTCCGCTCATAAGCTTCACTGCACAGAGTTTTCAACTCATTGAGCGAAACCGCGCTGGCGCTGCGTTCGATAGTGGTGACAGTGAAATCAGAAAATTTGATTTTCACAAACAGTTTTACCACTTTGTAATCATCATCCACACGACGCAAGCGAATGGCTAATTGTTGGCTGAGCGCAGGAATTTCATTCAGGCATTGTGTTAATCCGGATAAATCATTCGTAAAGGTGTTTTCCACACTCAATGATTTGCGACGGCGATCCACAGTCACTGGTCGTTCATCAACTCCGCGGCTCAAATGATAGAGGCGGGTGCCCATTTGGCCAAAACGCTGGGTTAATTCAAACACTGAAAATTTGTGCAAATCGCCGCAGGTGAAAATACTGGATTCCGCGAGCTTGGCAGCCATGGCTTTGCCGACACC
>JAGKXA010000299.1 GCA_021151615.1 Cellvibrionaceae bacterium
GCCTATTATTATTGCTGTGCGGTTTAGTGGCTTTGGTTTTTATTCGCCGCAAACGCACCTGATTTTTCCGTATCAGTTTCGTGACGTCAAAAAGCCGCTAGTGATAGCGGCTTTTTTTATGCCTCGTATTCGCTACACTGTCGCAGTATGTTCAATATTTGCTATTCACCGCTTGCATTGCAGGCCCAACTCATCAGGGAAAATCATGAAAGCCAATAACATTCTGCAAACTATAGGTAATACCCCGCACGTGCGCATCAACCACTTGTTCCGCAGCGATATTGAAGTTTGGATGAAAGTTGAACGCTTTAATCCAGGCTCCAGTATTAAAGATCGTATAGCCTTGGCGATGATTGAAGATGCAGAAGCCAAGGGGCTGATCAACAAAGACACTGTGATTGTTGAGCCAACTTCAGGCAATACCGGTATCGGCCTGGCGCTGGTATGCGCGGTAAAAGGTTATCGTTTGATTCTAACCATGCCCGAATCCATGTCGATAGAGCGTCGCAAATATATGAAAGCTCTGGGTGCAGAACTGGTTTTAACACCGAAAGAATTAGGTATGGGCGGCTGTATCGCGAAAGCCAATGAATTATTAGCAGAAAACGCCAACAGCTGGATGCCGCAACAATTTAATAACCCGGCCAACGTGGAAGTACATCGCACCACCACTGCACAAGAAATCCTTGCGGATTTCCCGGAAGGTCTTGACTACCTGATTACCGGCGTAGGTACCGGAGGTCATATCACTGGTTGCAGCGAAGTGCTGAAAGAAAAATTTCCACACCTGAAAACCCTTGCCGTTGAACCGGAAAAATCTCCCGTTATCAGCGGCGGACAAAAAGGCCTGCACCGCATTCAGGGCATAGGCGCCGGTTTTATCCCGCAAGTATTAAGTAAGGAAACACTGGATGGCACGATCCTGGTAAGCGAAGAAAGCGCGTTTGAAATGGCTCGCCAATGCGCGCTCAAAGAAGGGATTTTTGTCGGCATCTCCTCCGGCGCCACCCTTGCCGCCGTTGCGCAAAAACAAGCGGAATTTGCATCTGGCAGCAAAGTGATTGTGTTCAGTTACGATACAGGCGAGCGCTATTTATCAATTGAGGATTTGTTTTAAGTAAATCGGTAAATACAAAATAAAAAGGGCGCAATAAATTGCGCCCCTACGGGATGGAAAAATTTACCCTACTGTAGGGGCGCGATTTATCGCGCCCTGATTTATCCCGTCCTAATTTATCCCGTCCTGGTTGCCTCACCATGTTATTACGCACAAATTATAAAAATCATTTCACCTCAACAACTACAACCGATTTCGCTGGCAACTCCAACGCCAACTTCCCATTTACCGATTTCGCAGCATAGGCCTCTGGTTTGATGTTATTGGGCGCAGTAAAGGTATTGTGTGCATCCATCGCTTTCGCGGTTAGCACCTGCCCTTCCACTGCATTAATTTTTACACCAGCCAGATTAATATCAATTGTCTCCGCTTTGTGCGGGTTGGCATTCACCAAGGCCAGATAAATTTTCCCATCTTTTGCACGAGCTGCCGTTGCGCTTACGGCTGGAACGGACGTTTTACCCAAGGTGTACTTGGGCACATCGTTTAACTCCAATGGCAGGCTGGTCGCATCTTGAAAGGGAACGTACATTTTGAACACGTGATAGGTTGGAGTCAGAATCATTTTTTCCTTGTCAGTCAAAATCATCGCCTGCAACACATTCACCATCTGCGCGATGATGCTCATGTGTACACGGTCAGCATGCTTATGGAAAATATTGAAATTCAATGCCGCCACGATCGCATCGCGTAAACTGTTTTGCTGATAGAGGAACCCGGGATCGTCATCACCGGTTACGTCATACCAGGTGCCCCACTCATCCACGTAAAAACCAACTTTTTTCTCGGGATCGTTTTTATCCATCACCTTTTTGTTGTTAATGATGAATTGATCCATTTTCAGGGTATTCACCACAGTGGACATCCACTCCGCTTCGGGGAAACCAAGAGCGGCACCTTTTACCTTCCAATCGCCAGTTGGCAAGGTGTAGTAGTGAAAACTCACTGCATCCATACGCAGCGCCCAATTCGGTTTCACATTGGCGGTGAGGTGATCTGCCCAGCTGGTATCGTCAGTGTGCCCGCCGCTGGCGATTAAAATCGGGGTGTTATTTTTAGGCGTTTTGAGGAAACTTGCATATTGCTTATAGAGATGGGTGTAGAACTCGTGGGTCATATTGCCGCCGCAACCCCAAGCCTCATTACCTATTGCAAAATAATGCACACGGAAAGGTTTATCGCGACCGTTTTTCCGACGTAACTCCGCCAGGGACGACTTGCTCTCGGAGGTCATGTACTCCATCCAATCCGCCATCTCCTGGGCTGTGCCCGTACCCAGGTTGCCATTTACATAGGCCTCTGCACCGAGCATCTCCACCAGATCAAAAAACTCGTGAGTACCCACGGCGTTATCCTCAAGTACCCCGCCCCAGTTGGTATTTACCCGCACTGGGCGCTTATCGCGCGGCCCTATTCCCTCACGCCAATGGTACTCGTCTGCAAAACAACCGCCAGGCCAACGCACCAAGGGCACGTGAATTTCTTTCAGTGCACCGACAACGTCATTGCGCCAACCGCGGGTATTAGGAATTTTGGAGTCTTCGCCTACCCAAAGTCCTTCATAAATTCCGCGCCCCAAGTGTTCAGTGAACTGCCCGTAAATGTTTTTATTGATTACGGGACCTGGTTTAGTGGTATCAACACTCAACTGGGTGTTCGCAAAAACCAGGGAAGACGCGCACAGACCAATGGCTGCCGCAAGCGGTTTGATAAAACGCATAGGATTTTCTCCAGAGTTTGTATTTATAGTTAAATCAGGCCGGGCAAGGATAGTCGGGCAGAGATCATATAGTCATACAATTTAACCTATTTTTACTCGCGTCGTGCCACCTCGGCAATGACTGGAGTAAAGGCCAAATTGGCGGAATTTCCACTTTGCCGTCATTTATTGGCAGCAACTTCAGCTGACGCCCCCCAAATCAACATTCAACCGCTGCCTTTTTGCCGGCACTGTGTTTAAATACAGTATCAACACGCCGATTGAGCTGCTTGCATGCGTAAAATTATCCACCTTGATGCCGACTGCTTTTTCGCCGCAATTGAAATGCGTGATGATCCATCATTGGTTAATTTACCTATTGCTGTCGGCGGCCGCAGTGAACGACGGGGTGTTATATCCACCTGCAATTATGTCGCGCGTCGCTTTGGCGTACGCTCCGCCATGCCCACCAGCCACGCCAAGCGCCTCTGCCCTGATCTACTGGTATTGCCCCATCGCATGGAAGCTTACCGCGATGCTTCTATGCAGATGCGCAGCATTTTTTACGAATACACCGAGTTGATCGAACCCCTGTCATTGGATGAAGCTTTTCTGGATGTTAGCGAGTCAAATTTTCACAACGGCAGTGCAACGTTGATTGCGCAGGAGATTCGCGCACGCATCCACAAAGAAATTGGGATTACCGTTTCTGCCGGAATAGCGCCCAACAAATTCCTCGCCAAAATTGCCAGCGACTGGAATAAACCTAATGGCCAATTTGTCATTCCGCCGGCAAAAGTTGCGGCGTTTGTGGCCGACCTGCCGGTTAAGAAAATTTACGGTGTCGGCAAAGCCATGGCAGCCAAACTCGCTGAATCCAGCATTTTCACCTGCGGTGATTTGCATAAATTTTCAGTGTTTGAATTAACCCAACGC
>JAGKXA010000080.1 GCA_021151615.1 Cellvibrionaceae bacterium
GTGTTAGCTGCAATTGCCTTTTAGATAATTAGCGTTTGATACGCTCGCTCAGGAAGGAAACTATCTCGGCGACAGCAACTTCTTGTTTTTCTGCATCGCGACGGCCTTTGTATTCGATAGTGCCTGCTTCCAAACCGCGATCGCCTACAACAATGCGATGTGGAATGCCCATCAGGTCTGTGTCGGCCAGCATGCCGCCCAAACGCGCTTTTTCATCATCCATAAACAGCACATCAAAACCGGCTTTAGTCAGCGTCGCATAAAGCTCTTCGCTCTTGTTGGCGACAGCAGCAGATTTTCCAATATTAATTGGAACAATGGCGATATGGAAAGGTGCAATAGAATCCGGCCAAATAATGCCGTTGTCATCGAAGTTTTGTTCAATGGCTGAAGCAACCACGCGCGTAACTCCGATACCATAACAACCCATAATCATGGTTTGTTCTTTGCCATTTTCATCCAACACTCTGGCTTTCATGGCTTCGGAATACTTGGTGCCCAGTTGGAAGATATGACCCACTTCAATACCACGCTTGATGTCCAATGTACCTTTGCCGCAAGGGCTTGGATCACCGGTCACTACGTTGCGGATATCGGCAACTAATGGCGCTTGTGCATCGCGGCCCCAGTTAACACCGGTCAGGTGGAAGCCATCTTTATTGGCACCACAGACAAAGTCAGCCAAATGGGCGGCGGCGTGGTCAACGATAACGGCAATATTCAAACCCACAGGACCAATTGAACCCACACCAACACCTAGCTCGGCTTTGATGCGTGCCTCTGGTGCAAGTGTGAGTGGCGATGCTACGCCAGTGAGTTTTTCAGCTTTGATTTCATTTAGCTCGTGATCGCCACGCAATACCAGCGCGACCAAGGGTTGGGTTTTGTCTTCACGCACTTCACCCAGCACTATCAAGGTTTTCACGGTTTGCTGCGGACTTACTTTCAGGAAGCTTGCCACTTCTTCGATGGAGTGTTTACCGGGCGTGGCAACTTCTTGCAGCAAATGTTGTGCAGCAGGGCGCGGTGTTGATGGGGGCAGTGCTTCTGCTTTTTCGATGTTGGCGGCGTAATCGCTGCCATTACTGAATGCGATATCATCTTCGCCGCTATCGGCCAACACATGGAATTCATGGGAGAAGGCGCCGCCAATTGAACCTGTATCGGCTAATACCGGACGGAACTGCAAACCCAGGCGAGTGAAAATACTACAGTAGGTCGCGTGCATTACATCGTAAGTTTGCTGCAGGGATTCATGGCTGGTATGGAAGGAATAGGCGTCCTTCATAATAAATTCGCGCGAGCGCATTACGCCAAAGCGCGGGCGAATTTCATCGCGGAATTTGGTTTGGATTTGATAGAAATTCGCCGGTAATTGTTTGTAGCTTTTGACTTCGTTGCGAATCAGATCAGTAATGACTTCTTCGTGTGTCGGGCCAAGGCAAAAAGGGCGTTCATGACGATCGCTAATGCGCAGCAGTTCCGGGCCGTACTGCTGCCAGCGGCCGGACTCTTCCCACAATTCTGCAGGTTGCACCACTGGCATAAGGACTTCCTGCGCGCCGGATTTATCCATCTCTTCACGGACAATCTTTTCAACTTTGCGCAGTACCCGCAAACCCAAGGGCAGCCAATTGTATAAACCGGAAGCCATTTTGCGGATCATGCCTGCCCGCAGCATTAATTTATGGCTGATTACCTCCGCGTCGGCGGGGGTTTCCTTTAGAGTGGCAATTAAAAATCGACTGGAGCGCATAGTGATAACTTCTTGGAGGCTATAATGGGATTCAAGGGCGCCTATTCTACGGCGGTTAAGGCTATTGGTATAGCGCCGCGAAAGTGAATTTCAGCGGTGCTCGTGTGTCCTAGTAGTCAAGTTTGTATCAACCAAAAGGATAACAATCATGTTTGAACTTCATCCACGTCTTGCCCAGGATTCAGCCGTAATTGGTGAATTTGATCTATCGCTATTGCTGCTTAGCCGGGATGCCAATTATCCCTGGTGCATTCTGGTTCCCAAGTGTGAAGATATTTATGAAATCCATCATTTAAGCGAGGAAGATCAACTGCAATTGATCCGCGAGTCTTGTCGTTTATCTGAGGTCATGACCAGTTTGTTTGATGCCGACAAAATGAATGTGGCGGCACTGGGTAATGTGGTGCGCCAGCTGCATGTACACCATATCGCGCGGTTTACCGATGATCCGGCCTGGCCGCAGCCAATCTGGGGGAAATTGCCCGCAAAAGAATATGCGGCGGAGGATTTTGCTGAGCGAGTTAAACGCTTGCAAAACGCGTTGGTCGGTGAAGGCTTTCGAGTGCTTTAATTGATAGTCTCTGTGGCAATTAATAGTTTCTATGGCAATTGATAGTTCCTGTGGCAATCACCATAGTTTTTACGGCAATAAAAAACCCCGCGCTAGCGGGGTTCTTCATGAAAGGGATTTGCTAATTAAACTGCGAATTCTTTCAACTTTTTCAGCGGACGCACTTTTACCGAGGTGCTGGCTGGTTTGGCTTTGAACATCACTTCTTCGCCAGTGAATGGGTTGATGCCCTTGCGTGCTTTGGTGGCAGGCTTTTTCACAGTGGTAATTTTCAGCAGGCCTGGCAGAACGAACTCGCCTACGCCTTTCTTCTTGATGTGACCTTCGATCACATTAGTCAACTCGTCCAATACTGCTTGAACCTGCTTTTTGCTCAGTTCGGTCGCGTCAGCAATTTGTTGCAGGATTTGGGTTTTGTTTTGACGTTCAGCAATTGGTTTAACAACTGCTGGAGCCGCTTTTACAGCGGGAGCTTTCTTGGCCGTGGTTTTAGCGGCAGCAGCTTTAGGCGCAGCAACTTTTTTGGCGGCAGCTTTAGGAGCCGCTTTGGCAGCAGGAGCTTTTTTAGCAGCAGCTTTTGGAGCGGCAGGTTTTTTGGCAGCCATAATGGATTCCTTGTGATTCTGAATGTTGATTAAGGTTATCTTTTAAACAAAGACTCTCGTGTAAAACATTTATTTCGCCTGGATGCTATTTATGCAGGCATAGCTGGTATGAATAGATAGCAAGCATCCGCGTAACCAGTAAAGCATAGTCGCTGTTCTACTGATCCGCACTCGAAAACCCCTGTATTTACAGGCTTAAACAGCGCTAAATACGGATTGGCGCTATATATATAGGATAAAAATCGAATCGGCAACCAAGAAAATTGGTTTTTCAGCGGAAAAATGGCTTTTTTTTAAGGCTGTGACCTTCGGCAACACTTTTTAAGTAGGTGCTAAGCACTAGATGTGTAGCAACTGGAATTCAGGTTCTGGCTCTCCGTATTGCCAGAGGTAATTAAATTCTTCGCGCAATGGCTTTAATTCACGCGCTGCACTGCTGTTAAAAAAGCCACGATAAACACTATCGTCGTTTTTATAAAGCAGTTTGTCTGTATCACCCAGTATGAATGCCATATCTTTGTTGTTGGCTTCTACGGTCATTTTGCGAACGTGAATTTTTGATGAGAGTCGTTGTGCAAGGCGAATCAGTTGGTGGCTGGACTCAATAGCAGGCTTGGTATCTTTTATTAATATCTGAATCTGGGTGTGGCGGCTGGAGCGGGAAAATGTCGATAGGGCTTCGGTAAATTCATTGGTGCCATAAATTAACTCATCCAGATCACGGGTTAGCACAGCCAGTGTGCGTCGGTTATGCTGTACCAATTCAAGTGCATAATGGCGAAAGTCTTCAATTCCTTCCAATAACCATAGATCTTTGCTAACACTACTTTGTTCTGCCATGGATTACTCCGCCGCTTGCCAGTGCATAGTGATATGGGGAATTCCTGCATCCATAAATACAACACCCCGAGCCGCAAAACCCAATTGCTCATAAAATCGTTGGCGCTCTGTTTGTGCGTGCAAATAAACCGGGTGATCAGCCTTATCCCTACAAAATTTCAACACAAACTCAATTAACGCGTGACCAATACCCTGCGCTCTATAGGGCTTCAATACAGCAACACGCCCAATGTGAAAGTGGACTTTCCCTTGATGGGTATCAATCAGCAACCTGGCACAAGCTATCGCCTGCGTATCTTTTATTACAAGGAAATGAGTGGCTGTTTCATCAAGCCCATCCCACTCTTCTGCAACGGGGACTTGCTGCTCCTCAATAAATACCTGAATGCGAATTTGCGCAAGTGCCTGTGAATGAGTTTGCCAATCAGTAATTATTATTGAGTGCATTGTGCTCGCCTGATTGTTGACTGTGAGGTATTGATGGCTATGGGGGCTAATAATGCAAATGAGCAGCATCGAGTGCTGCCCATTTGCTTACTACCAGCTATTCATCGACTAATAAGGTTTCCAGATTTATCAATTGAGTAATAGCTGCCCGATCGACAGGGTCTTGTACCAGTGCTTTTAATTCTCGCCAGCTAATTTCAACTTCCTTGCATACCAGCTCTGCCAGTTCGCGCGAGCAGCAAATCGCTTCTCCGTCGGCGAATAGCATTGTGCCTTTTTCATCGCTATGGAATGCAAGGCGGGCAGAGGGGTGACGCCAGAGCAATTCACCATCGGCCAGCGCAGACTGCCACTCATCGGCATCTATATCCAGTGGCTCTTCCTGCGTTTGTTCCAGGTACTTGCGTTCGGTCATAAATTTGCCGAACCAGAAGGCAATTTTTTCCGCTGTGAGGTGTTGTAAAACAATGTTGCGCACTTGGTCGATAGCTTTTGTACTAATTTCACCGGGGTTGTCTTGCAGTGTTAAATCCGGATCTGCATAACGCAAATCATCTTCAATCGATAGTGCAATCTCTTGGCCGATTTCAGAAATAATATCGGCGTGGCTGGGCGCGCGAAAGCCAATCGAGTAGGTCATACAGTCATCACCTTGAGCAGTTCCCCAGTGGGCAATGCCGGGTGGAATGTAAAGCATATCGCCGGGTTCCAATACCCATTCATCCGTTGTGTGGAATTCGCTCAGGATTTTCAAGCGAGTGCTTTCAACTCGCGGTGAACTGCTGTCGCACATCTGCCCGATTTTCCAATGACGTTTGCCCAGACCCTGTAGCAAAAATACATCGTAGTAATCAAAGTGGGGGCCTACACCACCTTTATCGGGTGCGTAGCTGATCATCAAGTCGTCCAACCGCCAGTTGGGAATAAAGCGAAAATAATCCAGTAATTGGTTTACCTCGGGTACCCATTGATCCACCGCTTGAACCAATAAAGTCCAATGGGTTTCTGGCAGCTTTTCAAAAGTTTTTTCATCAAATGGGCCGTTGCGTAATTCCCATGGGGTAGTACCATTTTCCAATACAATGCGTGACTCCACTTCCTCTTCCAGTGCCAAGCCTGCCAGCTCATCTGGCGCAAGTGGTGATTCAAAGTCGGGAAATGCATTGCGAATTAACAGCGGTTTCTTTTGCCAGTAATCGCGCAGAAATTCTTCAATCGGCATATCGCCAAGATGGGTAAGTGGACTTGTCATTTGGGCATACCTACAAGGTTGGCGTAGGTTGGGGTGAGCTTGCGAACCCCAACTTGACCATATTAAAAATTACGATAATGTTTGAATAAAAATGTTGGGGTTCGCAAGCTCACCACCAGCCTATGCATTCAATATAAATCACTAAATTTAAGGGCTCCTCGGAGCCCTTAAATTTAGTTTGGTTTAAATCGCTTTCGCTTGATCGATTGCGTTGCCAATGTAATTGGCGGGGGTGAGATCGCGCATGGTTTGTTTGGCGTCTTCAGGAATATCTAATGTTTCGACAAAAGCAGCTAATACTTCGCGGGTAATTGCCTGGCCGCGCGTCAGGGCTTTTAATTTTTCGTAAGGCTCTGGCACGTTGTAACGGCGCATGATGGTTTGGATTGGCTCAGCCAATACTTCCCAAGAGTTATCCAGATCTTCAGCGAGGCGCGCGCGGTTGATTTCCAGCTTGCTCATGCCTTTCAACGTGGATGCATAAGCAATCAGACTGTAACCAAAACCAACACCCATATTGCGCAATACGGTAGAGTCGGTTAGGTCGCGCTGCCAGCGGGAAATCGGCAACTTTTGTGCAAGATGGGTGAAAATTGCATTGGCAATGCCCAGGTTACCTTCAGAGTTTTCAAAATCGATCGGGTTCACTTTATGTGGCATGGTGGATGAACCCACTTCGCCAGCGATGGTTTTTTGTTTGAAATATCCAAGGGAGATATAACCCCATACATCACGGTCAAAGTCGATGACGATGGTGTTGAAACGCGCGATTGCATCAAACAATTCAGCAATGTAATCGTGCGGTTCGATTTGGGTGGTGTAGGCGTTCCAGGTCAGGCCCAGGCTCTCTACAAATTCTTTGGCATTGGTTTGCCAGTCCACTTGCGGGTAGGCTGACAAGTGCGCATTGTAGTTACCCACGGCGCCGTTAATTTTGCCCAACAATTCCACTTCTTTAACAGCTTTTAATTGGCGGCGCAGGCGTGCAGCCACGTTGGCCATTTCTTTGCCGACTGTGGTCGGTGATGCAGTTTGGCCATGGGTGCGTGACAGCATGGAGTCAGCGGCGTAATCGTGTGCGAGTTTTACGATTCCATCGATAATGGCTTCTGCATCCTTAATAAATACTTTACGGCCTTCGCGCAGCATCAATGCATGCGACAGGTTGTTAATATCTTCAGATGTACAAGCAAAGTGTACAAACTCCAGCACCGCTTCCAACTCGGCGTTGCCCTTGAATTTATTTTTCAAAAAATATTCAACGGCTTTTACATCGTGATTGGTCGTGCGTTCAATATCTTTAACCGCTTGCGCGTCTGCTTCGTTGAAGCCGGTAACGATGGAGTCGAGCAACGCATTGGTAGCGGCGCTAAACGCGGGCACTTCAGGAATGCCGGTGTGGTGGCTGAGTTGTTGCAACCAGCGTACTTCCACTTCAACGCGGAAGCGAATCAAACCAAATTCGCTGAAAATGCTGCGCAACGCAATTGTTTTGTTGCCGTAGCGACCATCGACGGGAGAGACCGCATTCAGTGCTGAAAGAGTATTGAAAGAATTGTCCATTGTGTTTCTCAACAAAAAATAAAAGGAAAGTTAAAAATAGGTACATTAAATACGGCGCAATAGATCGTCTACCTGACGGGCGATGTCCTTGCGATTAAAGAGTAATTGCCAGCGGTTGCCACCGACCTGGCGCCATAACATGGCAGAGCGAATCGAGGATAATAAAAGGGCGCGAATCTGGTTGGCGATGCGTTGTTGTTGCAGGTAATTGTAGTCGCCATTTACCTGAATGCGAAAACGGAATGTACTAATGGTTTCACTATAAAGTGTACCCAAATTGGCGATGACATTATCGTGCGTGGAGGAAAAGTGCTGCGCCTGTTGATTAACTTGATCAATGCGACTGGCAATAACGCCCAGCATATCCCGACGGCCAGCCAGTTTTTTTTGTAAATGTAAAACGCCCAAACCGTAACGCAAGGCTTCGCGGTATTTTTGTGAATTTGGTTGAAGCAATTCGCGCATGACTTCCAGTCCTGTGCGCAGATTTTCTATCTGGCCACCATAGACTGCCAAAGTGCTGGGTGGATTAAGATCCAGTATGGATTCAATGCTGCACTTAAAGGCCTCTGGCGGCAGGTAACCGGTTTTGGCGACTTGCTCCACTAATGCAGCGCCTTGAAATATGCCCGCGAGGGCGAAGGTTATGTCTTGCCAATTTTTGCTCACGCGCTATCTCTCATGCTGAAAACAGGTTTGAATGGTAATGAATTAACCGTATTAGCGGTTGTCAGTAGATTCGATGACGGCACCACCCAGGCAAATGTCATCCTGATAAAACACCACTGATTGCCCCGGAGTTACAGCCCTCTGCGGTTGGTCGAAGGCGACATCCAGAGTTCCGTCCGCCAGAATCTGTACTGTGCAATCCTGATCGGGTTGGCGGTAGCGGGTTTTAGCGGTACATCTCACCGTATGTGAGGGCGGGGCACCATTAATCCAATGGGCCTGTTGGGCAATCAGGTGATTCGTGTATAGAAGGGGGTGATCTGTACCCTGTACCACGACCAGAACATTGCGTGTTAGATCCTTTTGCGCCACAAACCAGGGTTCTTCATTGGCGCCTTTGACTCCACCAATCCCCAGCCCCTGGCGTTGGCCAATGGTGTGGTACATCAGGCCCATATGCTCACCGATCACCTTACCTTCGGCAGTTTGAATCTCACCCGGTTGGGCGGGTAAATATTGCTGCAGGAAATCCTTGAAGCGGCGTTCACCGATAAAGCAGATGCCGGTACTATCCTTCTTATTATGAGTGATTAAGCCGTGCTCTTCAGCGATGCGGCGCACCTCGGGCTTTTCCAGTTCTCCTACCGGAAACAGCGAGTGGGCAAATTCATTTTCGCCCACAGCATGCAGGAAGTAGCTTTGATCCTTGTTGGGATCAAGACCTTTTAGGAGGTGGGCGCGCCCATAGATATCAGCGCGGCGCACGTAATGGCCGGTGGCAATTAGCTCGCCGCCGAGCATACGCGCATATTCCATAAACACTTTGAATTTGATTTCGCGGTTGCAGAGGATATCCGGGTTCGGAGTACGGCCGGCTTTGTACTCTTCCAGAAAGTGCTCGAAGACGTTATCCCAGTATTCTGCTGCGAAATTAGCGCTATGCAGCTTGATCCCAATGCGGTCGCATACCATCTGTGCATCGGCCAGGTCGGCCTTGGCGGTACAGTATTCAGTGCCGTCATCCTCATCCCAATTCTTCATAAACAGGCCTTCGACCTGATATCCCTGTTGTTTGAGCAAAAGTGCTGATACGGAGGAATCCACACCGCCAGACATGCCCACGATAACGCGTGCACCGGCTGAAACTACGGGATTGGAGGCTTGAGTCATAAGGAAATAGCAGCAGTTCAGAAAATGAGGCGGGCATTTTACCTGCCCGCGCCAGTCACTGCCACCTTAAAGGTGGATAAGCGTTAACCGACAACGCTCAAGGGGAAGCGGCGTCCTGCCCGGTAATCCTCAATAATTTGTAGGGTCATCGGGCTGCGCAGCTGCTCTTTGCGTTCCAGCAATTCTTCATAGCTCAACCAGACAGCTTCAATAATGCCAGTGTCCAGTGGGCGCTTGGCATCGTGGCTGATCGCCTCGCCAATAAATGTAGTGCGGAAATAAGTAATCCCATTACTGGGTGCAGTATAAAGATTCACACCAACTACACCGGTTAATTGAATTGTCCAACCCGTTTCTTCCAGCGTTTCGCGAATCGCAGCATCGACCAGTGTTTCATTGGGGTCAAGATGACCAGCAGGTTGGTTGTAAACTTTTTTTCCATCGGATTCTTCATACACCATTAAATAGCGGTTATCGCGTTCAATGATGGTGGCAACAGTTACGTGGGGTGCCCAAGTCATAAATGATCTCACTCACAAAAACTCTCGTGGAATCTTACTGAATGATGTTGCGCCTGTAATCTAAAAAATCGAGCACTTATTTTTGTCCTCTAAGTTTAGATTTCAGCGTTGACCCCGCAGTAATTGCTTTGCTAGGCTCAAAAAACAATCTATTTACAAACAATTACAAGGATGTATATGAGCAGAGCTGCATTGGTTTTTTATCCGGAAATATTTGTCGGTTTTAACAAGACCCAGCTTATTGAGCGACAGTTGGTAAATGTGGGTTTTATCGGTAGTCGTTTTCGTGCGTCCCCCGCGTTTACATCTGGAGCTGCTTACCGTCAATTCATTCCTAAAATAGATTCTCTTTACAAGTACCAGCACAGCATTATCCGCATTCACATCCAATCTACGGGGCATTGGTTTTCTGCAAGTCGGTCAGCCATGCATGAACGGAGCAATCTTGTCATTATTGAGGGCGACTCCTTTATTGTTGATCGTGCGCAATGTTCCAAATTCTGTCAGTTGCTTGGTCGTGTTACTGGTGACGAGTATAGGGTTGAGATTGTCGAAGATTTGGCATGCCTCGGAATTAGTGAGCCGGAGTATTGCTAGGTCATCTGCTGCGACTACTGACATATGTTGACTAACGGGGGGTGATAATGCCCCTCCGTGCCGGTGATGAATGTCATGAATTACCCAATAGCCCAATAATTGTTTGGAAGAGTCGTTCAAAAGGGAATATGATTTGCCAACCGACCGTGCGGTCTGTTGTTGTGGTAATTACAAATCTAAACTAAAAAGGTTACATTTTGTGACATTTGTGGATTTGGGTTTTATTGGTGCTTATGCAACAATTTTGCAGCCTGCATAGCCGAAACTTTGGTTGGGATACTGCGTTTCAGGCGTCTTTATTATCCCGCTGTGTATCTTATTCCGGTAGCTGTTTATACCTGTGCGTCTTCTCTTCTTATTTTATGGTCATTGTATATGAGCAAACTGAAATCATCCTTGATAGCGTTATTCAGTCTGTTGGGTGTTCTAGCGATCGTTGCCGGCGTTAAGGCAAGTCAAATTGCAACCCTGATGAGCGGCGGTACCCCACAGGTACCAGCGGAAACAATCAGTACTTTTACCGCTGAAATGCAACAGTGGCCCAATACCTACACTGCCATGGGGACTGTTGAGGCGTCAGAAGGTATCGTGATTTCGGCAGAGGTGGCCGGTAAAGTGAAAAAGATTGAGTTCAAATCGGGGGAGCAGGTCAAAAAAGGCACTGTGATCCTGGTACAAGAGTCGGGCAATGAAGAGGCTCAGCTGAGTGCTGCTGAAGCGAGATTGCGTCTGGCGAAGTCCAATTATGATCGTCTGGTAGAACTGCGCAAACGTAACACGGTGTCGCAAAGCGAACTTGATGCTGCGGTGCAGCAAATGGAATCTGCGCAAGGTGACGTTAATGATCTGAAAACCACTTTGCAGAAAAAACTGGTGCGTGCACCTTTTGATGGTCGTTTGGGAATCCGTAAAGTGGATTTGGGCGAGGATTTGCAGGTAGGCACAGAAATTGTCTCACTTCAGGCTATCAACAGTGTGCGAGTGAACTTTCCCGTCCCCCAATTCTGGTTGGTTCAAATGACCCGCGGTTTGCCAGTGCAAGTCAATGTAGGTGATGGCTCGGATGCAAATCTGCAAGGTCAAATTACCGCCATAGGCGCAGAGATTAACACCACCACCCGTAATGCGATTGTCCAATCCAATATGGGTAATGAAAAGAACCTGTTAATTCCTGGCATGGCAGTGGAAACTACTGTCACTCTGTCTGATCCGCAGGATGTGCTGGCTGTGCCAGCTACGTCAGTCATTTTTGCTACCTACGGCGATACCGTATTTGTAGTTGATAAAGCTGAAGGTGGTCAACTGACTGCTCGTCAGCAATTTGTTCGCCTCGGCAAATCACGTGGTGACTTTATTGAAATTCTGGATGGATTAAAGCCCGGTGATGTGGTTGTGAGCGCTGGTGCATTCCGTCTGCGAAATGGACAATCGGTAGTGGTTAGCAGTCTGCCAACCCCTGAATTCAAGCAAGAACCAACACCCAGTGATAGCTAACACCAACTGGATTATTGAATGAAATTGGTTGTCGGGCGAGTTGCCCGGCGGGTTAGGTTTGGCCACCATGGCTGCCCAGTCTTATGCTGAGACTTCCGTATGAAATTTACCGATATTTTTATTAAGCGCCCGGTACTCGCCATAGTGGTGAGTTTGCTGATCCTGATTCTTGGGATTCAGGCTGGTACCAACCTGACAGTGCGACAATACCCACGTAGTGATATGTCAGTCATTATTATCAATACTGTTTATGTGGGTGCTAACGCTGAACTAGTGCGCGGATTTGTGACTGCGCCGATTGAACGAGCGATAGCATCTGCTGGCGGTATTGATTACATCGAATCGCAAAGTGCGATGAGTTCATCCACGGTAACCGTGCATTTACGTTTGAATTACGATCCGCTGAAGGCGATGACGGAAATTTCGGCCAAGGTGAATCAGGTGCGTAATGAGCTGCCGCCAGAGGCTGAAGTGCCTGCCATCCGTATTGAGTCCGCTGACTCACAGTTTGCTGCTGCCTATTTGAGTTTTAGTTCGGAAATTTTAGAGCAAAACCAGATTACTGATTTTTTAACGCGCTCTATCCAACCACGTTTAATTGCTGTGAGTGGTGTGCAAAAAGCGGAGGTTCTGGGCGCACGTACCTTTGCAATGCGTATTTGGTTGAAGCCTGATCGTATGGCGGCCTTGAATGTAACTCCGGTGCAGGTACGCGCTGCGTTGCAGGCAAATAACGTACAGGCGGCAGTGGGCCAGACGCGTGGTACCTATACACAAGTAAACTTGCGTGCCGATACTGATTTAAAAAGTGTCGATGAATTCAAGCAGTTGGTTATTCGCAATTCTGCCGATGGGATTATTCGCTTAAGCGATATTGCCGATGTGGTTTTGGGTGCAGAAAACTATGACACAGTAGTTAACTACTCTGGTGATACCGCCGTGTTTATGGGCGTGTGGGTCGCACCTAATGCCAACTCGCTGGATGTGATGAAAGCGGTCACTAAAGAGATGGAATTGATTAAAGCAGACCTACCTTCGGGATTGGATGGAACTATCGCTTATGACTCCACCAAGTATATTGACGCCGCTATTCATGAGGTGGTCAAAACCCTCACTGAAACCTTGTTGATTATCGTGGTGGTAATCTTCCTGTTTCTGGGGCTGAGTCGCTCGGTAATTATCCCTGTGCTTGCTATTCCACTGTCGCTGGTTGGGGCGCTGTTTATTATGCAAGTTTGCGGGTTCTCGTTGAATTTGTTAACGCTGTTATCCATTGTGTTGTGTGTAGGTTTGGTGGTGGATGATGCGATTGTGATGGTGGAGAATATTGAGCGTCATATTCAGGATGGGATGAAACCGTATCAGGCTGCGATTATTTCTGCGAGAGAGCTCGCGGGCCCCATTTTAGCGATGACTGTAACCTTGGCCTCGGTGTATGTGCCTATTGGTTTACAAGGTGGTCTGGTAGGTTCTTTATTTCGCGAATTTGCAATAACGCTTGCGGGGGCGGTAACTATTTCCGCGATTGTGGCAATTACGCTGTCGCCTATGTTGGGTTCGCGGATGTTGAAGTCCCATACAGGTCTTAATGCTCCTCTTGAAAAGCCGTTTGAAAAATTTCGTACTTGGTACATGCGTAAGCTGGATATATCGTTGCAAAATCGTTTTGGCGTTTACATTTTCTGGGTGGGTATTGCTGCTATGTGCGTTCCGCTCTACAACATGTCACCCAAAGAATTGGCTCCCGTGGAGGACCAAGGCGTAATTTTTGGCATTGTTGAGGCTCAAGCCAACTCGACTGTAGATCAGTCAGCTCATTATGGTAAGCAAGTGAACGAAGCATTTATGAGTATTCCTGAAACTGACTTTACATTTCAGTTGACCATGCCCACCGGTGGTTTCTCAGGTATGGTTACAAAACCCTGGGAAGAGCGAGATCGCGATGTGTTCCAGATAATGCCGGAAGTGCAGCAAAAGTTAAGTGAAATTGCAGGTGTGAAAATTCTGCCTATCACTCCTCCAGCGTTGCCGGGGGGGGGGCAGTTTCCGGTAGAGTTTGTTATTGCATCGACGGCAGATATCAAAGAAATCTACGGTTATGCACAAAAACTGGAAGAGGCTATGACTAAGTCAGGCAAGTTTTACTTCCAGACGCTGGATGTAAAAGTAGATCAGCCGGATTACAAACTCAGCATTGATCGTGAAAAAGTGGCAGATTTAGGTCTCGATTTACAGACCGTGACCAATGATGTGGGTACCTTGCTCGGCGGTGGCTGGGTAAATCGTTTCAACATGTCTGGCCAAAGCTATAAGGTCATTCCTCAGGTTAAACGCGAGTCGCGCCTGACACCGGAAGATTTGGCAAATCTCTATGTGACCGGGCCTGATGGTAATTTGATTCGTCTTGATCAGGTTGCCAGCCTCACGCACTCTACCGAGCCGCGCAGTATCAACCGTATGCAGCAACTTAATGCGGTGAAAATCAGTGGTGTACCCGGTGTAACGCTTGCAGAAGCCTTGAGTTTTATTGAATCAGAAGCACGTAATATTCTGCCTAATAGCTACACCATTGATTACACTGGCGAGTCACGTCAGTTAAAGCGAGAGGGCAACACTTTTTTGCCGGCCTTTATTATGGCGATTGTGATGATCTTCCTGGTGCTAGCTGCACAGTACAATAGCTTCCGTGATCCGTTGGTAATTCTGGCGGGGTCTGTACCTTTAGCAATGTTTGGTGCGCTCTTGTTTACCTTCTGGAAAATGCCTGCGCCGATTCCATTCTTCACTGATGGCTTTACCAGCACGCTAAATATTTACTCGCAAGTTGGCTTGGTAACCTTGATGGGTCTGATTGCACGTAACGGAATTCTGGTAGTGGAGTTTGCTAATAAGCTGCAAGAAGAGGGGATGGCGAAGTTACAAGCGATTCGCGAAGCTTCTTCGTTGCGTTTGCGTCCGGTAATGATGACCAGTGTTGCCACTGTCGCCGGTCATACGCCGCTGATTTTCGCTGCAGGTGCTGGTGCGGAGGCGCGTAATTCAATCGGTATAGTTCTGGTGCTCGGTATGACCATCGGCACCTTCTTTACCTTGTTTGTACTGCCATCTGTGTACATGTTGCTGGCTAAAGATCACCAACATGATCGTGAAAACCTGGAGCATTTGGCTGAAGCCAATTAGTTGTTTGTTGCAATAAAAAGGGTGCCAATTGGCACCCTTTTTTGTTAGGGTGCGCCCCAATTGCGCTCTTCAGCGTGTTTTGTATAGCGTTTTAAGTATCGAGGTTAGGTTATGGCGGCCACTACAATTGCCAATCAACAAATTCCCGGCGTTAAACACATTATTGCCGTTGCTTCTGGTAAAGGCGGAGTGGGCAAGTCTACTACTTCAGTAAACCTTGCTTTAGCGCTGGCAGCAGAAGGACAAAGGGTGGGGATTTTGGATGCAGACATCTATGGTCCCAGTCAGCCGCAAATGCTGGGGGTTGGTCAAAAGCGCCCGCAGATAGTGGGTGAGGCAGGGCAGCAGCAAATGTTGCCCTTGGTTGCTCACAGTATTCAGTCGATATCCATGGGTTATCTGGTCACAGAAGACACGCCAATGCTCTGGCGTGGCCCTATGGCCACTGGAGCACTGCAACAATTGTTGATGCAGACGCGCTGGGATAAATTGGACTATCTGGTAATTGATATGCCTCCTGGTACTGGTGACATTCAAATTACCCTCGCACAAAAGGTCCCGCTCACCGGTGCTGTGATTGTGACAACCCCGCAGGACATTGCCTTGCTGGATGCAAAGAAAGCAGTGGAGATGTTCCGCAAAGTCAATGTGCCTGTGCTGGGTGTAGTAGAAAATATGGCGATTCATGTTTGCACCAACTGCGGCCATGAAGAACATATTTTTGGCGAGGGTGGCGGTGAGCGAATTGCGCGCGATTATCACACCGAGTTGCTTGGCTCATTGCCGCTGGAATTGTCGATCCGTGTGGATGCTTTGCTTTTTTTCGATAGCCGCTACTTACCAAACGCCTTTTTGCGACTTTTGATGGGTTTCCCCAATTACCTGTTGTGAGTATGAAT
The DNA here is from genome assembly GCA_021151615.1 of Cellvibrionaceae bacterium. Taxonomy (GTDB): domain Bacteria; phylum Pseudomonadota; class Gammaproteobacteria; order Pseudomonadales; family Cellvibrionaceae; genus Cellvibrio. The sequence goes on from JAGKXA010000080.1 coordinate 15,565, forward strand.
GGAGCCTGTGTGGGCCTGGTTGCGCAACGTGATCAGCAGTCGCTCTTGAAAATGCCGCGTACTCTGTTGCAAATATCAGATGATAATTTACCTTGCCATGCGGAATATCTGCACCGGCTTAATTGTTTTATTTTTGATTTACAGGGAAATCTGCTAGTGAATATTGGCAGTTCTTCTGATAGATGTGAAAAGAAAGTGTCCTTGGCAGGTTGTAAAGTTTGCATCGAAGGCGCTATTCGCCGTTACCGTTATAACAAAGTATGATGTCGGACTTAGTGCGTACAATTTTAATTTAAGTCTGTCGCGATTGTAATTATAACTGTAGGCCTTTAGCCCGGAATAAATACTGGCTCTGATGGAATCATCCCTGATTGTGTGGGTCAGCTTCTTTATTAGGCGCACTCGCCTTGAATTTGCACGATGAATAAACGCAATAAAATGTAAACCACTATCCATTTGCTGGTATTAATTCCTGAAGCGGACAATCTTCGCTTTGTTCCCCAATGTATGTCGTTTTATCTTTGATATCGATTCCTCTCCTGGATCAGGAAGGAGCTGTTTAGGTACAAATTAAATGGCGCTATATGTTTGGGGGCGAAAATTACGATTTTCTCCGTTGGGTGTTTGTGCCAAACTTTGGGTGTGGATTTTATAGCCCCCCGGTTTTTATGTTTACATTATTCGTCAAAACCCTATTTTAGGTGTCCGAGATTTTTCTGCACGATTTGCAAAATCGGTTTGAAAACTTTGGGTGAGCCGCACACGATGTGGCCGGTTTCCAGGTAATCAGCACCACCGTTGAAATCGCTAACCAAACCGCCGGCTTCTTTTACCAACAAAATTCCGCCGGCAATATCCCATTCGTTCAAATTCATTTCCCAGAAGGCATCAAAGCGACCGGCAGCCACGTAGGCCAGATCCAGCGCCGCTGAACCGCAGCGGCGGATGCCAGAGGTTTGGCCGGCAATTTCCTGCACGCACGCGAGATAAGGGCCAATATGTTCCAGTGCATAACCGCTAAAAGGAATCCCGGTGCCGATCAGGGCGCCTTCAAGTCCACGGCGACTGGATACGCGCAAACGGCGACCATTCAAGGTCGCGCCGCGACCGCGGCTTGCGGTAAATTCTTCGCGCTTGATTGGATCGATGATAACCGCATGCTCCAGCTGGCCTTTGTATTTACAGGCGATGGAAATGGAAAAGTGCGGAACACCGTGAATGAAATTGGTAGTGCCATCGAGTGGATCGATAATCCATTCGTAATCGGAATTTTTGCCCGGTTGGGCGCCACCTTCTTCGCCTCGGAAGCTGTGGTCAGGGTAGGCTTTGCGGAGATTGTAGATAATTTCTTTTTCGGCCGCTTTATCCACTTCGGTAACGAAGTCATTGCGACTTTTGGTCTCGATAGTGAGTAGGTCAACGCGTTCAAATGCACGTTCAATCAATTCTGCAGCTTTGCGGCCAGCGCGCAAAGCGATGTTAATCATGGGTTCCATAAAGCACCGGAAATAAGGGTTTACTGAATAACCAGAATGCGATGAGTTGACCTTGCGGTACTCATTCGAGATCAGGGGTTGTAAAAGAGCGGGGTCGCAGGCGGCATAAGCGCCTCACACCAAGGGCGTGCAGTATAACGGCAAGCGCGGGCGCAGGCTAGCCATAACTGGAGGCGAAGCACAGGTGTCTGTATACTGCGCGCCGTTTTGCATGACCTCAATTCATGCGACTTTATGTACACATCCGGCCTCACGCGAGAGAAACCTATGTCTGCCCAGCCTTTTTCCAACATTCGTATTGTTCTGGTTAACACCAGTCACCCCGGCAACATCGGTGGTACCGCGCGGGCGATGAAAAACATGGGCTTAACGCGCCTGTATTTGGTTGCTCCGCAGGATTATCCATCGGATAAGGCTGTATGGCGTTCTGCCGGTGCGACTGATGTATTGGATAACGCGGTGGTGGTGGAGACTCTTGATGAAGCCATTGCGGGTTGTGGTTTGGTGGTGGGAACCAGTGCGCGTGAGCGCCGTATTCCCTGGCCACTGTTGGATCCGCGTAAATGTGGCGAAAGTGTGTGGTCGGAGGCGGCGAACCACGAGGTGGCAGTGGTGTTTGGGCGCGAAGATCGCGGCCTGACCAACGAAGAATTGTATAAATGTAATTACCACGTTCATATCCCGGCCAACCCTGAATACAGCTCTTTGAACCTTGCAACTGCCGTACAGGTGATCTGTTATGAGATTCGTATGGCTTACTTGTTGGCTGCCGAGGGCAATACTCTCCCGCAATATCAATGGGATATGCCGCCTGCGGAACCCAAGGCGATGGAAATGTATTACGACCATCTGGAGCAGACCTTGGCCGAGCTGGACTTCCTGGATCGCGACAATCCCAAGCAGACCATGACTCGCCTGCGTCGCCTCTATAACCGTATCCGCATGGATCAAATGGAATTGAATATCCTGCGGGGGGTGTTAACTGCCATGCAAAATTATGTGCATTACAGCAGCAAGGTGATGACCAAGCTGGGCTTGAAACCCGGTCTGGAATCCATGCGCGAGTTGGTAAAAGACGACAAAAAGCCGGATTAATGGGGCTTAATTCATAGCGATGGTGAAACCGGGATTGGTTTTGGCGTTGGAAAAAACAGAATACTTGAGTAAAATACTCGGAATTAGAGCCATGACAGGATCATGGCTGGCTGTTAACCACGATCAACAATTGCTCCCGGGAAATTTTGCGAGGCGTTTTCGCTTATGAGACTCACCACCAAAGGCCGCTATGCTGTGACTGCGATGCTGGATTTGGCGCTGCACTGTGATCAGGGCCCGGTCAGCCTGGCCGATATTTCTGCGCGCCAAGGGATTTCCCTATCTTACCTGGAGCAGTTATTCGCCCGTTTACGCCACTTTAAATTGGTTAAAAGTGTGCGTGGCCCCGGTGGTGGTTATCGTTTGGAAGGTAGTACAAAGGACATATCCATTGCCCAGGTAGTGGACGCCGTGAGTGAGTCCCTGGATGCGACTCGCTGTGAAGGCAAGGGCAATTGCCATGAAGGTGAGGTTTGCCTGACGCACCACCTCTGGGAAGACCTGAGTGCGCAAATCCATCGTTTTCTGAGTGAAATTACCCTCGCTGATCTGGTTGCGCGCAATGACATACAAGCGGTGCGCCAGCGCCAGGATTTGCGCGTTGTCAGTGGTCATCACCACGATGATTCCCATATTGCTGTTAGCGAAATTCTTTAATCTTTCTTGTCCAAGGTATTCACGGTTTGCGCAAGCCTGTTTATTTAGATTACGCCGCGACTACGCCCGTTGCCCCGCAGGTTGCTGCTCGTATGGCGCAATGCCTTACGCTGGAGGGTGCATTCGCTAACCCGGCATCGCGCTCGCACTTGTATGGATGGCAGGCAGAAGAGCAAGTAGAAGCAGCGCGTGCGCAAGTGGCTGATTTAATTAACGCCGATCCACGAGAAATTGTATGGACCAGTGGTGCCACTGAGGCCAACAACCTGGCATTGAAAGGAATTGCTGAAACTTACCGCGCACAACACCAATCAGGCGGACACATTGTGGTGTCGGCCATTGAGCATAAGGCCGTGTTGGATCCTGTTTCCTGGTTGGAGACGCAAGGTTTCTCAGTAACACGGGTTGCACCTACGGCGAACGGAATTATTACCCCGGAACTATTAACTGCGGCGTTACAGGCGGATACGTTTTTAGTCAGTATCATGCAGGTCAATAACGAATTGGGCTGCATTAATGATGTCAAAGAGTTGGCGGAATTGTGTAAAACGCGCGGCATTATTTTTCATACTGATGCGGCGCAAAGTGCCGGAAAAATTGCGTTGGATGTAAAGACGTTAAATGTGGATTTGATGTCGCTCTCGGCCCATAAATTTTATGGCCCTAAAGGTGTGGGTGCACTCTATGTGCGTCGAGCCGGTGAAGTAAAAGTGGCTGCGCAAATTCACGGTGGAGGGCATGAGCGCGCTATGCGTTCTGGCACTCTGGCTACTCACCAATTGGTGGGGATGGGTGAGGCGGCGCGCCTTGCGGTAGAAGAATTGCAAGTGGATTCGCAGCGCATCGCGCAATTGCGTGATCGTTTGTGGCAAGGGCTAATGGATTTACCCGGTATCCAGCGCAATGGTTCTGCGACAGATTGTGTCAGCGGAATTTTAAATGTCGCGTTTGGCAATATCGATGGCGAAATGCTGTTGTTGTCTTTGCGTGATCTGGCGGTATCCAGTGGGTCCGCCTGTAACTCGGCGAACATGTCGCCCAGTTATGTGTTAAAGGCTATTGGCCTAAGTGATGAAGCAGCGCAGGCGTCGTTGCGTTTTAGCATTGGCCGCTACACCACTGCGGAAGAAATTGAATTTGCGATTGAACACATTCGCAGTGTCATCGCCAAGCTGCAAAAAGCCTGATGCTTTACGCGTGCAGCACAGAAGGTAACTATCATGTCTGAACAAGTCGAACACCTTATCAAAAAAGAATACGCGGCGGGTTTTCATACCAACATCGCCTCTGAAACCCTGCCTCCAGGGTTAAATGAAGATGTTATTCGTTTTATCTCCGCAAAAAAAAATGAGCCAGATTGGCTGCTTGAATGGCGTTTGAAAGCCTATCAAGCCTGGTTGGAAATGAGCGAGCCGACCTGGGCCCATGTCAAATATGATGATATTGATTTTCAGGCTGTTTCCTATTATTCCGCCCCAAAATCTATGGACGAAAAGCCCAAGAGTCTGGATGAAGTGGATCCGGAATTACTGCGTACCTACGAAAAGCTAGGTATTCCATTGCATGAGCAGGCAGCATTGGCTGGTGTTGCTATGGATGTGGTGTTTGATTCGGTTTCAGTGGTCACTACCTTCCGCGAAAAATTGTTGGAAGCCGGCGTTATTTTCTGTTCGATTAGTGAAGCGGTACAAAAATATCCTGAGTTAATAAAAAAATATCTTGGGTCGGTGGTTCCGCAGAAAGACAATTTTTATGCGGCATTAAATTCGGCAGTATTTTCTGATGGCTCTTTTGTGTATATCCCCAAGGGGGTGCGTTGCCCCATGGAGTTGTCGACATACTTCCGCATCAACGAACAAAACACTGGCCAGTTTGAGCGCACATTAATTGTTGCTGACGAAGGCTCCCATGTGAGCTATTTGGAAGGTTGTACTGCGCCTATGCGCGACGAAAACCAATTGCATGCGGCAGTTGTGGAATTAATCGCACTGGATAACGCCGAAATTAAATATTCCACCGTACAAAACTGGTACCCCGGCAATGAAGAAGGCAAGGGTGGTATTTACAACTTTGTAACCAAGCGCGGTGTTTGCCACACCAATGCCAAAATATCCTGGACGCAAGTGGAAACCGGTTCTGCGGTTACCTGGAAATACCCGAGCTGTGTGTTGCGTGGCGATAACAGTGTTGGCGAATTTTATTCTGTAGCGTTGACCAATAATTATCAGCAAGCCGATACTGGCACCAAGATGATTCATATTGGCAAGAACACACGCTCCACCATTATTTCCAAAGGTATTTCGGCGGGTAAAAGCTCCAATGCCTACCGCGGTCTGGTGCGTATCAACCCAGGCGCGGAAGGTGCTCGCAATTACACTCAGTGTGATTCACTGTTGATTGGCGACAAGTGTGGCGCTCATACCTTTCCATACATCGAAAGTAAAAATCCGACTGCCGTTATTGAGCATGAAGCAACAACTTCCAAAGTGAGCGAAGACCAGATGTTTTTGTGTCAGCAGCGTGGCTTGGATGCTGAAAAAGCGGTATCCATGATTGTGAATGGTTTCTGCCGCGAAGTATTTAAAGAGTTACCTATGGAATTTGCTGTAGAAGCTGGCAAGTTGTTGGAAGTCAGCCTGGAAGGCTCTGTAGGCTGAGTAACGTTTTTGATTACTAAAATATTTAAATTTACCGTGTTGAAAATCTCCGGATCTGAAATTTATGTTGCGCATTACTGATTTGTTCGCCCGTGTTGAAGAGAAAGAAATTCTTAAAGGTTTAAACTTGACGGTAAAACCGGGCGAAGTTCATGCCATTATGGGCCCTAATGGTGCAGGCAAAAGTACACTGGGTAATGTCTTGTCAGGTCGCGAAGGCTACGAAGTGACTGGCGGTAAGGTAGAGTTTCATGGCAAGGATTTGTTTGGGTTGGAAATCGAAGAGCGTGCCCGTGAAGGTTTGTTTTTAGCCTTTCAATATCCGGTAGAAATTCCTGGTGTAAGTAACATGGAATTTTTAAAAGCAGCAGTAGATGCAAAGCGCAAACATAAAGGCGAAGCAGAATTATCAGCAGTAGAATTTATGAAAATAGCGCGTGAAGCCAGTAAGCGTGTGAGTCTGGATCAGGCGTTCTTGAAGCGCGGAGTGAACGAAGGTTTTTCCGGCGGTGAGAAAAAACGCAATGAGATTATGCAGATGATGCTGCTGGAGCCAAGTCTGTGCATTCTGGATGAAACTGACTCGGGGCTGGATATTGATGCTCTGCAAGTAGTGGCTAATGGTGTAAATGCGATGCGTTCACCGGAGCGTAGCTTTGTGGTAGTCACTCACTATCAACGCCTGCTGGATTACATAGTGCCAGATTACGTACACGTATTGGCTAACGGCCGAATTGTTAAAACTGGCAATAAAGACCTGGCGTTGGAGCTGGAAGAAAAAGGCTATGCCTGGTTGGAAGGTGAGGCTGTATAAGCATGACTGATTTTCAACATCAAGCAATTCGCCTGACTGCGTTGCAACGCCCGGTGACATGGCTGGAAAGCTTGCGCACCAAAGCAACTGACGAGTGGTTAGCGCAGGCTTGGCCAACGCGTAAAGCTGAACACTGGAAATACACGCCATTACAAACCCTGCAAAAAACATTATTGCATGCATGGGGGCGCGAAGACCTTCCCACGCTGGATGCTGCGGTTAAAAGCGAACTGATTCCGCTGGATGCCTATCGTATTGTATTGGTAGATGGTGTCTTCGATGCCGCCAGCTCAAGTGCTCTGCCTGAATCTATAGTGCGTTTTTCAGCGGCTTCTACTGTGCAACAGGAATTGATCCAAACGTATTTGGGAAAAATTGTTGAAGGTGAGCGTCATTTGTTTGCCACCTTAAATAATGCCTGGGTGGATGATGGCCTTCTGATTCACCTGGCGCGTAATCAGGTATTGGATAAGCCAATTTATATCGTCAACATTTCATCTGCCGCTGCAGTGAGTGCTAATCAGCGCGTATTGATTGTGCTGGAAGAAAATTCGCGTGCGGACATAATCGAGCATTATTTTTCCGCGTCGTCTGAATCACATGGCTTCGTTAATTCATTGACCGAAGTGCACGTTGCTGACAATGCCAGTCTTTATCACTACCGTTTGAATTTGGAGCAGGAGCAGGCTCAACATATTGGCGCTGTACACGTGGATCTACAGCGCAATGCGCGATTGCGTGGTTTTGCAATTGCATTGGGCGCGAGCTTGATGCGTATTGACTACCAGTTGAATCATCGCGGCCAAGGCGCCGAATTGGATTTGCAAGGCGTATATGTTCCGCGCAATAACCAGTTGGTGGATTACCACACTAATATTTGTCACTGGGTTCCTCACTGCACCTCTAATGAAGTATTTCGTGGCATAGTAGGTGATTCTGCCCAAGCTGTTTTTAATGGTCGAATTTATATTCACCCGCAAGCACAAAAAACGTTGGCGGAATTGAGCAATAAAAATCTGCTGACTTCCAATAAGGCTGAAGTGAATACCAAGCCTGAATTGGAAATTTATGCTGACGATGTTAAGTGCGCCCACGGTGCAACGGTTAGTCAGTTAAATACTAACGCGCGTTATTATTTGCAAAGTCGTGGTTTGTCACGCAGCGAAGCAGAAGTCATGTTGAGTTTCGGCTTTATCAATGAATTGCTGGAGCAAATTGCCCTGCCTGGTGTGCATGATTATTTGCAACCGCGTTTGGCTAAACTTTTTGGTCGCGATTACAGTTTGACGGAAGCCGCTCAGCTAATGGGTGAAGGCAATGATTAATTCTGCATTCGATGTAGAAAAAATTCGTGCTGACTTTCCTATTCTTCATCAAGAGGTTAACGGTCAACCACTGGTATACCTTGATAATGCGGCTACCACTCAAAAGCCAAATGCAGTAATAGATGCAATCAGCGATTACTACCGCACTGACAACAGCAATGTGCATCGCGGTGCCCATGCATTGGCGGATCGCGCTACGGTGAAATTTGAAGCAGCGCGCGAAAAAGTTGCGCAGTTTTTAAATGCCGCATCCGCGCGGCAAATCATTTGGACCCGAGGTACTACCGAGAGCATTAACCTGGTGGCAGCAAGTTGGGGCAAAGCGTTTTTGCAACCCGGTGATCGTATTCTGGTTTCAGCGCTGGAACATCACTCCAACATAGTGCCCTGGCAATTGGTTGCAGCGGCAACCGGAGCAGCAGTGGAAGCTATTCCAGTCGATGCGAACGGCAACATAAACATGTTGGCGTTTGATAGCATGCTGGATGCTCACGTAAAAATGGTTGCAGTAGGGCATGTATCCAATGCCATGGGCACGATTAATCCCGTTGAAAAAATTATTACCCTGGCCCACGCTGTTGGTGCGCGTGTATTGATTGACGGTGCTCAGGCGGTGAGTCATTGGGCGGTAGATGTTCAAACACTTAATTGCGATTTTTATGTGTTCTCTGCACACAAACTGTTTGGGCCAACCGGTTTGGGTGTACTCTACGGAAAAGAGGATTTACTCAACTCCATGCCACCTTATCAGGGTGGTGGAGAAATGATTGAAACCGTTAGTTTTGCGGGCACTACGTTCAATCAGTTGCCCTATAAATTTGAAGCGGGTACCCCGGATATTGCTGGCGCTATAGGCATGGGTGCTGCTATTGATTACCTCAATAGCATTGATCGCAACGCAGCTTCTGTCCATGAACAAGCCTTGTTGAATTATGCTGAGGAAAAAGCGCGAGCAACTTCAGGCTTGAAATTGGTGGGTACTGCCGCACATAAAACATCAGTAATGAGTTTTTTAATTGAAGGTACACATCCGGCTGATGTAGGTGTCTTATTGGATAAGCAGGGAATTGCAGTGCGTACCGGTAATCACTGCGCACAACCGATTATGGATCAATTCGGCATTCCCGGTACTGTGCGTGCCAGTTTTAGTTTCTATAACACCTTTGACGAAGTTGATCGCCTGTTTGTGGCGATTGAAAAAGCAAAAACGTTTTTGCTGTAGTGTCTGTGTAGTTTTGACGCTTTTTTTGATGTATAGGGGAGTTGATCATGAGTATCGCTTCATTTGATCCGCAACAACAAGCAGTACTGGTGACGCCAGCTGCAGTAGCGCATTTCAAGCGTCAGTTGGACAAAAGCCAAAACAAAGCGGTGCGCCTGAGTGTTAAGCAAAGTGGCTGCACTGGCTGGATGTATGTGGTGGATTTGGTGGACGAGCCCAAAGCCAACGATTTGCATATGCCTTTAGGTGAGGGCGTTGAGCTCTTGGTTGATTCAGAAAGCCTCTCTGTTGTTGGCGGTACTGAAATTGATTATGTGACCGAGGGTGTAAATCGCCAATTGAAGTTCAATAATCCGCGCGTAAAGGATTATTGCGGTTGCGGTGAAAGCTTTAGCGTTAATTAGCCAGCAGTTACTTAGCGCATCAGGAAACTAAAATTTATGTCTGAAAGACGTATGGTGGTGGCGCAAGCTGATTGCCCCGCGCGGAGGGTGCCCGATGGTACGCCTCTGACTATCCCGGAAGGAACTTTCGTGACTATCACCCAGGCATTGGGTGGCAACTATACCCTCACATACCATGGGCAAATGGTTCGGGTAGATGGCACCGATGCTCATTTTCTTGGGTTGGAGTCAGAGCAACTTGAATTTCCGGCACCGGTAGATGACCGTATTCATGAGGATCAGGTGTGGCAGGCGTTAGGCACGGTATTTGACCCTGAAATCCCTGTAGATCTGGTGAATCTTGGCCTTATTTATGGTGTTAAGGTAAATCAAGCTTCGCAGCAAGTAGATATTCAGATGACTCTGACGGCGCCGGCCTGTGGTATGGGGCCGGTGTTAGTGGGTGATGTGGAATATCGTGTGCGCAAAGTGCCTAATGTTAAAGCGGTCAAGGTTGAGTTGGTATTTGATCCGCCCTGGCAGCGCCATATGATGAGCGAAGAGGCCCAATTGCAAACGGGCATGTTCTATTGAGTTTGTAGCAAGTTTGTAGCAAGTTTGTAGCGAGAGTCTCATGACCCAGTTTGGCATTGACGTAACCGCAGATGACATCATTGATAGTCTTGGCTTTTTTGATAATTGGGAAGAGCGCTATAGATACATCATCGATTTGGGTAAAGAGTTACCTCCTATGCCTGAAAACTTTAGGTCTGAGGAGTTTCTGGTGCGTGGCTGCCAAAGTCAGGTGTGGTTGGTTGATGAGCATCGTGATGGTAAGTTGTTTTTTCAGGCAGATAGCGATGCTTTCATCGTAAAAGGGCTTTTAGGTGTCGTTTTGGCGGCTTTTAATGGCAAAACTCCCGGTGACATTCTCGGATTTGACGTGGATGCCTACTTTGCGCAGTTGGATTTGCTTCAGCACTTGAGTTCAACCCGTGGCAATGGCCTCAAGGCAATGGTAAAGCGTATCAAGGATAAGGCAGCAGTCACCCACTAAAAGTAGGTTTTGGCGCCAGTTCACTAGCCGATTTTGTTTATTAATCAAATAGCTAGGATATAAAAATCATGTAAACCCGCGTATAATTCGCGGGTTTTGTATTTTATAGGGCTGAACAACTGCCTTTTGGGGCAGGAAAAGCCCTCTCAACCAAGAATCGGTACGGAGTTTCCAATGGCTGTTGAACAAACTTTATCCATTATCAAACCTGATGCAGTAAGCAAGAATCATATTGGCGAAATTGTTGCCCGTTTTGAAAAGGCAGGTTTGAAGATCGTTGCCCAACGCATGATGTTGTTGAGCAGAGCCCAGGCAGAGGGCTTTTATGCCGAGCACAAAGGTCGTCCATTTTTTGATGGTTTGGTGAATTTTATGACCTCTGGTCCGGTAGTTGTGCAGGTGTTATCGGGTGAGAATGCTATTGCCCTGAACCGCGAGTTAATGGGTGCTACTGACCCTGCCAAGGCGGCACCAGGAACCATTCGTGCTGATTTTGCCCAGGCGATTGATGCCAATGCTGTACACGGTTCTGATTCCCCCATTTCTGCTGCGCGCGAAGTTGCTTACTTTTTTGCCAGCAATGAAGTTGTTATTCGTTAATCTCGCTAAACCCGAAAGTTTCATAGGTGCAGAGCCATGACTGATGTTTCCAGTTCCACTTCTTCCGCGAATGCGGTCGTTGCAGAAGGCTCTGCAAAAATGAATCTACTCGGATTACCTGAAGCAAAGTTGATTGCATTTTTTGATTCTATTGGTGAGAAAAAATTTCGCGCAATTCAGGTGATGAAATGGATTCATCAATTTGGCGCAGACAATTTCGATGATATGACTAACGTCAGCAAGGATCTGCGTGCGAAGCTAAAAAACATTGCAGAAATTCGTCCGCCAGAAGTAGTCCAACAATTTGATTCAGCTGATGGCACGCGCAAGTTTTTAATTCGTGTTGCCGGTGGCAATGTGATTGAAACGGTATTTATTCCTGATGGTGATCGGGGTACTTTGTGTGTCTCATCACAGGTCGGTTGTTCATTGGATTGCAGTTTTTGTGCAACGGGCAAGCAAGGTTTTAATCGTGATTTAACGGCGGCAGAAATTATAGGCCAAGTATGGATTGCGGCTAAATCGTTTGGCCAACTGCAAGCTAATGGTCCGCGTATGGTTACCAATGTGGTGATGATGGGGATGGGTGAGCCGCTGCTAAATTTCGATAATGTTGTCGATTCCATGAACCTAATGATGCATGACAACGCATACGGTATTTCCAAGCGCCGTGTAACACTCAGTACCTCAGGTGTAGTGCCGCAGCTGGATCGTTTAAGTCAGTATACTGATGCATGCCTCGCGATTTCCTTGCACGCACCCAACGATGAGTTGCGTAATGAATTGGTGCCAATAAATCGTAAATATCCAATTGCAATGCTGTTGGATTCCGCCAAGCGTTACATAAAGGCAATGCCGGATACGCATCGTAAAATAACCATAGAATACACCTTGATTGATCAGGTAAACGACCGCCCTCATCACGCACACGAATTGGCGGAACTCTTGCGCGATGTGCCGGTCAAGATCAATTTAATTCCGTTTAATCCATTCAATTTGTCCAACTATAAACGCGTTAGCAATAATGCGTTGCGCAAGTTTCAGGATATTTTAATGGAAGCTGGATATATTACTACCGTGCGTACAACTCGCGGTGATGATATTGATGCGGCTTGCGGACAACTGGCAGGGCAGGTGAATGATATTACCCGCCGTAGCGAACGCTATCGGGCTCAGTTTGATGATGTGCAAACCGTAAAAATTGTAGGCCAGTAACTCTAATAACGACGAGGTTGGTAATGCAAGCAAATAATCTGTTCAGATTCACGCGATGTGTTTTGTTGGTTTTGGTAACGGCATTATTTGTGAGTGGGTGTGTCTCTGAAGGTAGTGGCAAACCAAAGCGTCCTGTTGATAAAGCAAAATCACTGGATTTGCATATCCAGTTGGCCAGAGGGTATATCGATAGAGGGAACCGCGAATCTGCTCGCCATCATTTGCGCAAAGCCGCTGATATTGATAAAAACTCACCAGAAGCCACAGAGACAATGGCTCGTCTTTATCAATTGGAAGGTGAATCAAAACTTGCGGAAGAAACTTTTAAAAAGGCAATTAAGGCGAAGAAAAATTTTACGCTAGCACACAATGACTTTGGTGTTTTTCTTTTTGGTGCAAAGCGTTATGAAGAGGCTTTCGCGCAGTTTGAATTGGCAGCATCGGATCTCGATTATGATGGTCGCGCTGCGGCTCTGGTTAATGTTGGACGGACTGCGTTACTGTTGGGTAAAAATGATCGCGCCAAGGCAGCATTCGAACATGCATCGGTATTAGATCGTAATTCAGCAGATGCTCATATAGAGCTTGCCGATATTAATTTTCAAGCCAAGGACTACGCAAAAGCCAAAGAGCATTTGGATCGATTTCAGACAACCGGACAGCAATCACCGAGAGCATTATTATTGGGGATTCGTCTGGAACGCGTTTTTGGCAACAAAGATAAGGAAGCCAGTTATTTGTTAGTGCTCAAGAATCGATTTCCCTACTCGAAGGAGTATCTGGAATACAAACAAACAATGATGTAGATAATTTAGCGGTTTTAAAGGCGTTCAATGGTTTCCGATGATGATAAAAAAGCGACTGAAGATGGTCGTTTTCGTGAATTATCTCCTGGCAAATTGCTAGTCTGGGGGCGTGAGCGCGCGGGCTTAACTCAGGAACAGATTGCGAAAGAGCTATACATGACGCTGACTAAAGTGCGCGCACTTGAGTTGGATGACTATCGTCATATGGGGGCTGATACTTTTACCCGTGGCTATCTTCGCTCCTATGCCAATCTAGTAAAGCTTGATGTAGTGCAAGTTTTAGCGGCTTATGATCGACACGCACAAAAATATGGTTTGAATGAGCAGGTTTTGCCTAAAAAGCAGGATTCATCTGCCAAGCCTCTGTGGCAGTTTGTTGTATTAATTGTGATTGCGTTACTGGTACTTTGGTTAATTTCGGTGTGGTTTTTTGATAATCGGAAAGAGCCTGAATACGATCTTCCTGTAGCAATTGTCCCTGTAGCGGATGTTTTTTCTAGCTCTAGTACTGCAGTGTCGTCAATGGCTGCTGAATCTTCAGTGGCGACGAGCTTTTCGTCAGCAAATATGGCTCAGGCTCTGCCGCCAGTTATTGATATGGTCAGTCTTTCCCGCTCATCCTCTAGTTCCTTTATTGGTTTAACAGAAACCAGTTCAATTGCGTCCATGAGGAGTGGGAGTATAGAAGTTGTATCTTCTTCATCTAGCCTTGCTGGCAGTTCTCGTGTTGGAGTGTTGGATGAGATTGTGTTTACATTTTCTGAAGAGTGTTGGTTGGAAGTAAGTGATTCTAGCGGTGACGTGTTGGTTGCAGATTTGCAATCTGCTGGCTCTCATTTGGTTCTACAAGGTAGAGCCCCGTTCGATGTAAAACTGGGTAATGCGCCAGCTACGCAGATCGAATTAAATAATGAACGAATCACATTGGTACCTGCCATAGGTACCAACGTGCTTGGCTTGAAGGTCGGCAAGGCACCGAATAATTAGGTGTAGCTCCGAATTAGGAAATTTTATGCATTGCGAATCCCCGATTAAACGCCGTAAATCCCGTCAAATTATGGTGGGAAATGTCCCTGTAGGTGGTGATGCACCCATTTCCGTGCAGAGTATGACGAATACTGAAACCACCGATGTTGCAGCAACCGTAGAGCAGATAAAACGCATTCAATTAGCGGGGGCAGATATAGTCCGTGTATCCGTTCCTACTATGGAAGCTGCGGAAGCCTTTGGTGAAATTCGTAAACAGGTCACGATTCCATTGGTGGCCGATATTCATTTTGACTATCGTATTGCGTTGCGTGTTGCGGATTTAGGTGTTGATTGTTTGCGTATTAATCCTGGCAATATCGGCCGCGAAAAGCGTATTAAAGCCGTGGTTGATAAAGCGCGCGATTTGAATATTCCTATTCGTATTGGTGTTAACGCAGGATCTCTGGAAAAGGATTTGCAAAAGAAATATGGAGAACCCACACCTGATGCTTTGGTTGAGTCAGCGTTGCGTCACGTGGAAATTCTGGATGAATTGAATTTTTATAATTTCAAAGTGAGCGTAAAAGCATCTGACGTATTTATGGCCGTGGCTGCCTATAGAAAATTGGCCACATTAATCGATCAACCCCTGCACCTGGGTATTACTGAAGCAGGTGGCTTACGGTCTGGAACAGTGAAGTCCGCAATTGGTTTGGGGGCGTTATTAATGGATGGCATAGGTGATACTATTCGTGTTTCCCTTGCTGCAGACCCTGTTGAAGAAATTAAAGTGGGTTGGGATATGCTGCGCAGTCTAAAAATTCGCAGCAAAGGCGTGAATTTTATTGCGTGCCCTAGCTGTTCGCGCCAAAACTTTGATGTGATTAAAACAATGAATGATTTGGAGCAGCGAGTCGAGGACATTACCGTCCCGCTGGATGTTGCAGTGATCGGCTGTGTTGTGAATGGTCCGGGTGAAGCTAAAGAGGCAGATTTGGGTTTGGCTGGTGGTACACCTAGTAATTTGATTTATATCGATGGTGAGCCAAACCAGAAATTAACGAATGAAAATCTGGTGGATAACCTTGAGCGCTTGATTCGTGCCAAAGCAGCACAGAAGCAGGCTCAACTGGACGCGGACGCAAAGAATATTATTGCTAGAGCCTGATGCTCAGTATTTTGATTAAGGGTTTCAATTGAAAAAGATTCAAGCAATTCGCGGCATGAATGATTTATTGCCATCAGATTCTCCGTTGTGGCAGTACGTTGAAGGTGTGGTGACTGACATTCTTGCGCGCTACGGCTATCAGGAAATCCGCTTTCCAATTGTGGAGGCGACAGAGCTTTTCAAGCGCTCTATTGGCGAAGTCACTGACATCGTTGAAAAAGAAATGTATACCTTTGAAGACCGCAACGGCGACAGCTTGACCTTGCGCCCTGAGGGCACAGCTTGCTGCGTGAGAGCCTGCGAAGAAAATGGTTTGCTTTACAATCAGACACAGCGGCTCTGGTACTTGGGGCCAATGTTTCGCCATGAGCGCCCACAAAAGGGCCGCTATCGTCAATTCCATCAGATCGGTGTTGAAACCTTTGGAATGCAAGGGCCTGATATTGATGCAGAGGTATTACTGCTTAGTGCACGTATTTTGCGTGAGTTGGGTGTTGCTCCTCACGTGCAATTGCAGATTAATTCTCTTGGTAGTGCTGAAGTCAGAGCAAACTACAAGGATGCCTTGGTTGCTTATCTAAATAACGTACAGGATCTGTTGGACGAAGATAGCAAACGTCGATTAAGTACAAATCCATTGCGTATTCTCGATTCCAAGGATTCTGCAACTCAGGTTCTGCTCAATAATGCGCCGGTTTTGCTTGATTATCTGGATGAGGAATCGCGCTTGCATTTTGAAGGATTAAAACAACTTTTAGATGCGGCCGGAATTGTTTACGAGGTTAATCCGCGTCTAGTGCGCGGCCTTGATTATTATGGTAAAACGGCGTTTGAGTGGGTAACTGATAAGTTAGGTGCTCAAAGTACCGTTTGTGCCGGTGGTCGTTATGACGGACTTGTTGAGCAGTTGGGCGGAAAATCGACACCTGCGGTAGGGTTCGGCATAGGCCTGGAGCGGTTGGTTTTGCTGGTGCAGGCCGTTGAAATTGTCCCTGAAAAATTAGATCAACAAGCGGATGTTTTTCTGGTTGCTGTTGGTGATGTTCAATCGGTGGCTATGCAGTTGGCAGAACGCATTCGCGATGAATTGCCGTTTATTCGTCTGATGGTGAATTGTGGTGGCGGTAATTTTAAAAGCCAGTTCAAAAAAGCTGATAAGTCAGGTGCTGATAT
>JAGKXA010000300.1 GCA_021151615.1 Cellvibrionaceae bacterium
GGTATGGACTTCGGTATCCGAGTTCGACCAGCAGGAGGCGGAGCGACAAAAGAAGTTGCAGAAACCTATGCAGGCATCATCCGCTACATCGAAAACCTGTCAGATGCGCCAAGCGTTTATCGGCAAGCAACCCGCCGCATTTGCCGCCGTGGTGTTGACTTCATCCGATTGGATACCGGCTGGACAGGAGAAGGCTTTGACCAAGATATTCTGATTAAGTCAGTGCCTGACTCTGTCAACCGTGTGTGGCTTGGCTACCACGAAAAGCAAGACGGCTCGGACGCAACAGAAGCTTGGCAACTACGCGCCATGCCACATGACAAGTTTGAGAAAGAATATGGGCGCAAGTGCATCAGCGTAGGCTCTGATAATTCCGACTTTGACAACGATTCAGATGTTGCAACGTTTATTGAATACCTGTACGCCAAGCCGTATGAGAAAACGATTGCTCTACTCAGTAATGGTAAAGTGATTGAACTCACCAAAGAGTCACAGTCTATCGTCGATGACTTGGCGAAGATTGGCGTAACCGTCGAGCGTACCCGTAAAGCGCCCGCGATGAAGGTTTATAGTCGATTCCTTGACGGATCCGATTGGCTGACCAAGGAAATGGAAACTGTTTGGGATTCTATTCCGGTGATTCCTGTTTACGGCAACTTCGAGCTTTACGAAGGCGATGTAACATATTCATCTATCACACGCCGACTGATGGACCCGCAGCGTGTTTATAACTACGCCCGTAGCCGCGAAATCGAAGAAGGCGCATTGGCTCCACGCAGAAAACTGTTGATGACCAAGAAGCAGGCGTCTGATAAAGACACGATGAAGCAGCTACAAGAGATGAACGTTAGCGCTTCGCCGGTGTTGTTTTATACGCCTGACCCTGAAGCTAGCTCAGTGCCATATGAGACCAACGGCCCGCAAATCAATCCAAATCTTGCCAACACCGCAGCAGCAAGCAATCAGGATATGATTGATACCGCAGGCGTGTACTCTGCACAGCAAGGCGCAAACCCACGCTATCAAAGCGGCTGGGCTGTTGAGCAGATGATTAGCAAAGGAGACGCCAAGACAACCAAGTGGCTGAACTCTACCGCGATTGCCGTGCGCCGTATTGCTGGAATGATTATCTCCGCGATTCCAAAAGTCTACGACAACAAGCGCCAACTTCGAATTCTGAACGAAGACGGCACCGATGAGATGATTGTTATCAACGAGGAAATCATCGACGCTCAAACCGGTCGCGTTGTGGTGGTCAATGACCTGTCACAAGGCAAGTACGACGTTGTTGTTGACTTAGACAAAGCCTACAAGTCACGCCGCAGTGAAGCGGCTGACCGCTTAGTGTCTTTGGCAGGTGTTGACCAATCGCTCATGGTGGAAGCAGCAGACATTGTGTACGGCTCGATTGATGTGCCTGGCGCTGACCAAATCCGTGAACGCAAACGCGCAGCCATGCTTAAGCAGGGCATGATTCCAGACAGTCAGATGACCGACGAAGAGAAACAAGAAGCCGACCTGTTAATCCAGCAACAGCAACAACAAGCAGCGCAACAAGCGCAGCAGATGGCACCTGTAACACAGGCGATGATTGCTAACTACGAATCACTGATTCAGGAGCGCATGACGAAACTGGCGCAAGAGCAAGAGAAAATCAACCTGCAAAAGCAAAAGCAGATTGATGATTTGTTGCTGAAACTGACCGAAATGGAACAGAAGTACGGTCAGCAGTTAAACGCAGAAATGCAACAAAATGCCAATTTCTTGACGCGCCAGTAAATTGACGCCATAATTTTGACGAAGCGGTACGACAGCGCTTAACTGCCGGCTCAAATAACCAATAAGGTGCTTTTAAATGAATGAAGAACTGAACGACGATTTGCCGATGTTTCCGCACGACACCACCGATGAAGTGGTAGAAGTAGAAACAGAAAGTGAAGAGTTACCCGAGGTCAGTGCGGGTTCGGAGCCTGAAACCGAGACAAACACAGAAGACCAGCCTAAAACTGGTAACAAGCTGCAAGAGCGATTGGACAAGCTGACTGCTGAACGCTACGCCGAAAAACGCCGCGCCGATGAGCTAGCGGCACGATTGGCAGAGCTTGAGCGCCAAAAGCCTGTCGCGCAGCCTGAAGACATGACGCCGCCTGAACTGCCGGATGATCCATTTGATACCGACGCCATGCGCAAGTATCACGCGGATATGGTGCAGTACAGCCGCAAAGTTGCCGCTTATGAAGCGAAACAAGCTCTTAGCCTCACCGCGAACGAGCAGAAAGCGACACAGCAGCAACTTGAACAGCAAAAGATGGTTCAGACGTTTGCAAAGCGCACGATTGAATCCGGCTTGACGATTGAGCAAATCGAGCAAGCAGGTACAGCGCTAGTGAACGCAGGCATGTCAACAGCGTTGCAAGAATTGCTCTTAGAGGACGAAGCTGGACCGCAGATTACAATGTACCTGGCGAAAAACCCAGACGAAGCATTAGAACTGCTGTCATTGCCAACTCACAAAGCAGCCGTTGCGATTGCAACAAAGATTAAGGCTAAGGCTGTCACGACGAAAGCCAAAGCGACAAAGGCTCCAGACCCGATTCCAGAAAGTCGCGGCGTATCGCTGCGAGACGATGACGAGCTAGAGCGAAAGTTTAAAAACGCACAGTTTATTTAATTCATTTAGGAGCATCACAAAATGCCTAATTCACTGCAAAGTAACTATAACAAGAAGCTGTTAATGAGCTTCACTAATGCGTTTCAGTCAGAGCTGACTGTTGCAAAATCTGTTGAACGCCAAGTATTAGTTGGTGACTTCGACGCCACCACCGGTGGCCAAGTTGCGATGAAACGCCCAACTCAATACGCGCCACAACGCACAAACGACGGCGATTTGTCTGCCGCATCAACCAACCCAATTAAAGTTGGTCAAGTCATTGGTGAAGTCGGCCAATTCTGCACCGTGTTAGTTGAAGCCACGCAAACAGAAAAAGCCCTGCAACTGAACCAACTTGACGAATTGCTGAAACCAGCCGCTATGGATATGGCGATTGCCGTAGAAAGCGAATTGACTTCTCGCATGGTCAAGGCTGCTGCACTGACTACTGGTACAAAAGGTACTCTGATTAACAAATGGTCAGACGTTGCCGCTCCAGGCGCATTGTTTGAGCAAGCTGGAGTGCCTGCCGGTGCTAAATACTTGGCCATGAACCACTTCGAGCGCGTTAACTTGGCCGACAAGCAAAACGGCTTGGGCGTGAATCCAAACGTCAACGACGCATGGTCAAGCGCTACCATTGCAGAGCGTTTCGCTGGTTTCGACCGCGTATTCGCATCAAGCAACTTAGCGCAATACACTGTTGGTACTGTGACTGCTGCATCTCTGTCAGCAACTCCAGCATCTACTTACGTTGCATACAAAGACAGCTACCAAATGACCTTGGCGTTGTCAGGCGTAACACCTGCAACTGGCACGCTGAAAGCTGGTCAGCAAATCCAAATCGCTGCATCTAAGTTGGTTAACTTCCGCAACCGCAACATCGTGCGCTCAACTGCCGGTGACGTGCCTATCACGTTAACCATTCTGGAAGACGTAACAGCCGTTGCAGGCGCGATTGCAGCCGTTAAAGTATCAGGCGCTGCGATTTTCGAATCTGGCGTAGATGCTGCGTTTAACACTGTGACACGTCAAATCCAATCTGGTGACGCACTGGTGTTCTTGGG
>JAGKXA010000301.1 GCA_021151615.1 Cellvibrionaceae bacterium
TACCAAGAAGCTGGAAAAGCTCAATCGCTACACTGACCAAATAGTTCATAGCCGCGTAGTACTCGACATTCCCCACAACCACAAACACAAAGGTAAACAATTCCGGGCTTCTATTGAGCTGGATATTAAAGGCCATCCAGTGGCTATCACCCAAGACGATGAATCTATCCACGTTGCGGTGCGCGATGCATTTTCCAGCGCTGAACGCAAAGTTAAACAACTGGCTGCTCGCCAACGAAATACTCGCTAATCTCTGAAGGCATAGCGCCTAATACATTTCATTTGCCCAAAATGAAAAAGCCGGGATTGATAATCCCGGCAGAAATTCCTAAACACAATTTTGAATAGCTAATGCTATTATTTGTTGGCTTCAAGACGCTCTGATTTTTTGTTAATCAAATCATTCAGATTCGCTAGCGACTGAATGTGACTATAGATCAACTCTAACCCATCTTTCTTAAACAAATCCAATGCATCAGCATCACTTAATGCCTTCAGTTTTTCGCGCTTTACGACATAGAAACCCATCAGGTTCATGTTGGAATCTTCGCGACCTTTAAAAGTGATATTAGCCTGCATAGGCTCAAGTAAATTTAAATCGTGCAAACGCTTGGTGAACACCTTGGTCATTTCAGCGCGATATTGATAATCCTTAAGGAACTCAACAACCTCTTTGAGATGCGATGACTGCTCACCATTTTCCTCAAACAGGCGACGCCCTTTACTACCATCTTTAATAACTGTGCTGCTGGCTTCATCAATACATAAAGCTAAAGTATCTGCAGATTTATCCCCCCCCAACACAAAGGGATAACGACGGATAAATGCGGGAATATAACGAGTTATAAATTGATTTTGATTATTCAGCAGCAGGTTCTCGCCTTCCTTTAACCCCATAATTGCCAAAGGGATATACTCACCTTCATTAGCAGTCGCAGAAAACACAATGGGAAACTCTGCTGACGCAAACGGGATCTCGGTAGCTAATACAGGAGCGGAAA
This sequence comes from Cellvibrionaceae bacterium, assembly GCA_021151615.1. Taxonomy (GTDB): domain Bacteria; phylum Pseudomonadota; class Gammaproteobacteria; order Pseudomonadales; family Cellvibrionaceae; genus Cellvibrio. The sequence continues at coordinate 1,002 of JAGKXA010000301.1, forward strand.
TCAGATGGGAAACAAATGAATAGTTATCTACTTGCACCGCCCAGTTGCGATGAACCTCAGATGACAGTGGTTGAATGTTGTCGTAAATCATTAATTGCTTGGCCACGAGGATACCTCTGTTTATTGTCTTGGCTGGGAAAATACCGCTTCATAGATTAAAGCAGGCACGCATGGTAGCACTTTCAAATACTCATGCCACTAGAATTCACGGCAAGATTCGCCATCACCCGACAGAACAAAAACCACCCGCAAAGACTAATTATTAATCAATCAAGCAACCCATTTACGAAGCAGTAAAAATTTATTTTAATATCAATCAACAACTTAAAGGACCAATTTCATTAAAGCCACCAATACCAAACAACTACTTATCCATAAATAAAAAGCCCTGGCCAGAATCCAGCCAGGGCTCTCGCGTTGACCTACCAATAAATCTAACTGCGCCTAACCTGTGCCAAACGACTCACAACCGAAATAAATAGGTCAATCTCTTCGCAGGTGTTGTAAAACGCAAAGCTCGGGCGCACGGTTGTCTCCACCCCAAAGCGGCGCAAAATTGGTTGGGCGCAATGATGTCCAGAGCGAACGGCAACACCCTCGCGATTCAATTCAATACCCACCTCTTCGGTTTTATAGCCAGCCAGGGTAAATGACAACACACTCGCCTTGTTTGCCGCCGTACCTATAATACGCACCCCGGGAATGGGCTGCAGGCGATGGGTAGCGTACTCGAGCAGGTCGTGCTCACAACGGGCGATGCGCTCGATCCCCACGCGATCCACGTAATCCAATGCAGCACCCAGCCCTACCGCATCAGCGATATTGCCAGTGCCCGCTTCAAAGCGATTAGGCGCGCCCTGGAACACCACACGATCAAAGGTTACATCGGCAATCATATTGCCCCCACCCTGCCACGGCTCCAGGTGTTGCAAGTGTTCCGCTTTACCGTAAACAACCCCTATGCCGGTTGGTCCAAAAATTTTGTGACCGGAAAATACAAAGAAATCCGCATCCAGCGCCTGCACATTCACACGCATATGCGATACCGACTGGGCACCATCCACAATGACCGGCACACCAAAACTGTGGGCAATATCAATAATTTCTTTGATGGGCGTAACCGTACCCAAGGCGTTGGACACTTGCGTCACCGAAATAATTTTGGTGCGACTGTTAATGAGCTTGCGATATTCATCCAACAGGATTTGACCGCTGTCATCCACCGGGATAACACGAATTTTTGCCCCTACGCGCTGCGCCAATAAATACCAGGGCACAATATTCGCGTGATGTTCAAGTTGCGACACAATAATTTCATCGCCCTCACCCACACGCTGCTTGCCAAAGGTATTGGCGAGCAAATTAATACCCTCCGTCGCACCGCGCACAAAAATAATATCGTCCGCCGATCTCGCACCGATAAATTTTGCCACCTTGTTGCGCGCACCTTCATAAGCATCGGTAGCGCGCGCCGCCAATTCATGGGCAGCGCGATGAATATTGGAATTTTCGTGTTCATAAAAATAGCTGACGCGATCAATCACTGCTTTGGGCTTTTGCGTTGTCGCCGCATTATCAAACCACACCAGCGGCTTGCCGTTAACGCGCTCCGCCAGAATGGGGAAATCGCGGCGAATGGCATTGACATCAAAGCCTTGTAACTCCGCCGCAAACAGATTGGTTTTTGGTGTATTACCAAACACTGGTTGGGCACCAGAATCGAGGAAATAAAAACGCGAATCAGGCGCAGGAGTTACTGCGGATACAGGCGCATCAAAACGGGTAAAACTGAATTCAGCAGCCAGTAATTGCAGCACATCTTTTTCACCCGGCAAATGCAATGCTTGCGGTGCAATTCTATCGCTGGCAGCTGCCTGCGGCTGGTGATAATCGCCAACTCGAGATTCAAGTGCATGGGGCACTTGTAAATCCGGAGCGGAGGGTTTCACAGCAGGCGTGTGTGATTGGGTTACAAAACGATTCTCCCCCAACAGCTCGCGCAAATCTGCTTCCCCCGGCAAACCAAATGCCTGGGGAGAAACCTGGGTTGCCAGTTGTTCCACCTGCCCTATCACCTGCTCTACATGAATGGGGGCGAGCGGATACTGATTGGCATTTTCCGCAAAATAATAAGTCGGTGCTACCGAAGCCTGGCGCTCTACCGAAGGACTAGTCACCGGCGGCGGCGCAGCCGTTACCCCCGCTTGTGGGCGCGTGCCAGCACTAGCAGCTGAAAACGCTGCAGGTGCCGCTTGCAAACCGGAAACACCCGCAAAGAATGGTGCGGCATTTGGCAATGCCTGGAAGATTTCATTTGCCAAAGCCGCAAGATTTTCCAGGTTTGGCAAACCATCCGCCTGCGGAAACTGTGGCAAAGATGCGGGAGATGATCCTTGATATTCACTCATAAGCAATTCTCAGAATTATTTCTGGATACTTTTAAAAAACGATTTGAAACTTAAAAAGCGACTTGCTAAATATTTTTTTGATTCAAGGCAGATGCACTCACCTGCCCCGAACTCATGCTACAGAATCTAGATTCTGGAAATTATTGCTTATAAGTATCTGGATACTCGTGATACTTACTCACGTCCACGTCTTCCAGTACTGCCACTGCATCTTCTGTCAAAATCGCCAGCGAGCAGTAAAGTGAAATCAAATAAGAGGCGATAGCATTGCGGCCAATACCCATAAAGC
>JAGKXA010000302.1 GCA_021151615.1 Cellvibrionaceae bacterium
CACATGCGCTTACTACCGCTCAGCTCCAGGGCTGTTTGGCTATTGATGGCATTGGCCGGTACCGGCCTTTGTTCGCAAATGGCAAACGCACAAACCATTAACATCAACCCGGTCAGTGCTACTGGCAGTACCAATTTACAGCCTGCCAGTTTGGCAATTGATAACAATGCCAGCACGCGCTGGGAATCCAATCACGGCGTTTCGCCCAGTTCTCTCACGATTGATTTGGGCCAGGCTTATGCGCTCAATCAGGTGGTGATTAATTGGGAAGCGGCCAACGCCGCGAGCTATGAATTGCTCGGCTCCAATAATAATTCCACTTGGACACAAATGAGCCTGCGCACCGGCGGCACCTTTGGCAACCGTACCGATACCGTGGGCATTAGCGGCACCTATCGCTATGTGCGTATGAATGCGTTAACGCGCAGCACAGGTAACAATTGGGGCTATTCGATTTTTGAAATGGATGTGTATGGTTCTTCGCCCGCAACCTCCTCATCAAGCGCAGGCAATTGCAATCAGGGATGTGTAACCACACTCAATAGCACCACACTGCGCGCAACAGTAAACCAGGCGGATATAGTGGATATCCATTACCGCATCAATGGTGGTGGACAACAAAATCTGCGCATGAATGTCTCTGGTGGCAATTGGACTTATGACATTGCCAATTTAAAAAGCACGGATGTGGTGAGTATCAACTTCACCATTATTCGCGCAGGTGTTGGGCAGGATACGCCTTGGCAGAATTATTCCGTCAGTGCAACTTCTTCAAGCTCAACTCCCTCAAGTGTTGCGCTTTCAAGTTCGTCGCGATCAAGCACTCCGCTATCGAGTTCTTCGCGCAGTTCGATAGCTGCATCAGTAACACCGTCCAGTTCATCACGCAGCTCTACGGTTGCATCAGTCGCACCATCCAGCTCTTCTGTGGCGAGTCTTGGCAATATTGTTCCTTTATACAATTCGTCAACTGTTCTTGAAGGCGCCATTCAATTTGATCGTGGCGATGCCTTGGTGACGCGCATTGCGGACCGCGGCCGCGATCGTCACGCCAAAGAAGATCAATTCCAGGCCTATGATCACTTCCTCAGTTTTTATTGGGAGCATCGCACCGCTGAAATTGAAATTGTTGACTATGTTGCCAAAGGCGGCAGCAGTGTGCGCATGAATGTAAGAACGCAATTTAAATTGAATGATACCGAAGCAGAAAATCGCTGGTTCTATCGCGGTGTGGGTACGGTTGCCGAGTATTACGATAACGGCACCATGAATGTGATCGACAATTTGAATTACTACAAAGAGCGCAGCTACAACGCACGCGAAGGTCGCAATATTCAAATTGGCGATAAACTCGAATTTGAATTGAGCCAATTCCTTGATCACACAGTGCCGCACGGTCGCTCGGCGTATTACGGCACCACCTATTTGTACATTGTGGGTGAAGGTTTGGTGCCCTGGGATGTGACGGGTGCATTCGGCAATATTGGCGGCCGAAAAGATTCGGTGAAAATTCCGGAGAAAGCCTGGCTTGGTGGCAAGACAACGCTTCCGTATAACCACTCCAACGAACCGGACAATCACTTTATCCAAATGGCGACCAACCTTGCATCGCAAAATGGCCAACCCTTTGTGTTGGGGCGCCGTGTGCATCACGCCTCTTTTGTTGATGGCTCACACGATGAACATGTTGCGGACAATGGAATTTTCCCTGATACGGTTGGTAAAGCCGGCCCACATTATGTGCATGATCGCTGCGCCGGATGCCACGTGCGCAATGGCCGTGCTGCACCCGCACCGGTTGGCCAACCCTTGGAGAAATGGGTATTTAAAGTGGCGGATGCCAATGGCAACCCGCATCCAAACCTTGGCCGTTCATTGCAACCAAAATCCGCCAATGGTGTTGCCAGTGAAGGCCAGGCATCGATTGCGTTCTGGAGCGAATCCAACGGTTTACGTAAACCCAATTATCAATTCAGCGGTGTAACGCCAGCGCGTTTTTCTGCGCGTGTTGCTCCACAATTGGTTGGTATGGGTTTGTTGGAAGCGATTCCTGAATCGGCAATTCTCGCGCAGGAAGATATCAACGATGCAAACGGCGATGGTATTTCTGGCCGCGCGAATCGCGTTATAGATCCAGCGGGTCAAACCCGTTTGGGCCGCTTTGGCTACAAAGCAGGAACCACCAGTGTGAAGCATCAAATCGCGGCGGCATTTAATTCCGATATGGGGGTGATGACCAGTGTATTACCCAATCCGGATTGCGGTTCGGCGCAAACCGATTGCGGCAGCAGTGGTTCTGAATTATCGGATACGCATTTAAATAATTTGGTGAAATATATTTCAACCCTTGGTGTGCGCCCGCAACGCAATCTTAATGATGCTGCAGTGCAGCGCGGCGAAACACAATTCACCACTATCGGTTGTGCTGCTTGCCACACGCCGCAACAGGTGACCAGTCAATATCATCCGCTCGGCGAATTGCGCAGCCAGACCATCAAACCCTACACCGATATGTTGTTGCACGATATGGGCACCGACCTGGCAGACAATTTGGGTGAAGGTCAAGCGAGCGGTGCCGAATGGCGTACTGCACCTTTGTGGGGGCTTGGTTTGTCAGCCTGTGTAACGGGCGGTGTGACCAATGCGGCACAAGGCGCACAAGTCTGTACACCGGTGCACAGCTATTTGCACGATGGCCGCGCGCGCACCATTGAAGAGGCAATCCTGTGGCATGGCGGTGAAGGCCAAGCGGCGAAAAATGCCTATCAAGCATTATCGGCCTCACAAAAACAGGATGTATTGCGCTTCCTGGAATCGCTGTAATTTTTCAATCTGCTGCTTAGGTCATAAGTAGCTGTCTTGTGCCCCGGCAAATTGCCGGGGCTTTTTTTTGTTTTTTTTCCAACGCGTTCCTATGATGAAAATCTCCTGACAGCTTTTGGTGGATGGTGGGTTTAGGCTGGTATTACTGAATCCTCCCAGCTAATGGGGGATTCCACACTCAATAGGAAACGAAAAATGTCCGAATCCAATTCATCCCAACGCGTATATCGTCTTGATCGATTTGTTGTTCCCCATGCGGCGCGCGAAGAATTTCTCGCACGTGTTAAAGCCACCCATCAAATACTGAATGAGCAGCCCGGATTCATTCAGGATTTTCTGCTGGAGCAACCGCTCGATGAAAATACGTTTGCCCTGGCTACAGTAGTAGAGTGGGAAAATGCGAGTTTTATTGAGGGCGCGCGCGCCGTTGTAAAAGAGATGCACCAGAACATTGGTTTTAATGCGCAGGAGACAATTGCGCGCCTGGGAATCAAAGCTGAATTGGGCAATTACCAACGTATTCGCTAGTTACAAAACCTGATTAGCATTCATTAATTGGAGAAAGGAATTATGAGCAATCCATCCCCCAGTATTATTTCCCACGTGTCTATCGGCACTAATGATTTTGATAAAGCGCGCGCATTTTATGATGCGGTTATGCCCGCTGTGGGCGCGAAAGTGCATATGGAACATCCGGGTGCCATTGCCTATGGTCGCCAATTCCCTGAATTCTGGTTGTGCGTTCCGCATGATGGCAAAACCGCGAGTGTTGGCAATGGCTTTCACATGGGTTTTATGGCGGACACGGAATTGTAGGTGCTCAAATTCCTGTAGGTGCAGGTATTGCTTTTGC
>JAGKXA010000303.1 GCA_021151615.1 Cellvibrionaceae bacterium
CATATAGGGAATATTACTTTAATAAGATGCAAAGTATAAATAATGGCTATCTATTATTGGATAGGCAGCTAACACAAATTCAATCTCTAAATCCAACGGGGAGGAAGTATAATATTGAGATCGCAGATTTATATAAGAATAATGAAGTTGTATCGGTTAAGATATCTGAAGATGTGAAAGAGCTAATTTATAATATTGAACAATCAAAGGATTCTATTGAGCTTATAATGCGTAAAGAGATCGATTTTGAATACGATTTAAATTGTGCTGCTCTTTGGTTTGTTTTTGATGGGGATGTTAAAGAGATTATACAAATAAACTCTATTCAATTTTTATTGGCTGTTGAAGCATGGCAAAAACAAGTTAGGTATCACGGATTGATCCCAAAAATATACTTATCCAAGCATGATAAATCTTAGTCTATATTATGCAAAACAGTAAACTGACCATTGATTGGTAGTGGATTTTAGACGGCTATTTTCTATAAGTAAAACTATTTGATAAAGGATCATTATGGCCATATTGCTAAAAACAAGAATTCAAGTGTGGGGTGAGTCTGCTGCAAGATGTGCGCACTGCAAAGAGCAGCTGATTTATTCTGAAGATGCTGGACTTCATGAATCTTTAGTTGGAGAAGTTTGCCACATATTTGCGCAGGGAAAGCAAGGTCCAAGGGCAAATCCTAATTTATCTTCTGATGAAATTGATTCAGTAAATAACCTCTTATTGTTGTGCAGAAAACATCATAAATACGTTGATGACCATCCTGAGCTATTTCCCGCAGATAGGCTTATAGATATAAAAATAAAACATTTTGAATGGATTTCGCGGCAGCTTTCTATAGCGAAATCATGGAGTTGTAATCTCGCGACCTTACATTATTTAAACATTCCTAGGTTAACTATACTTTCAGCTATGTCAGGTCGAATGGTTACTTACGATATTGATACGAGTAGAGGCCTTCACTGCCTTGGTAAAGATTTGCTGAGTATCATGGTCGCATATCAAGATTTACTCGAAAAAATTCACCCCAAAGTAATTGATATGCCGGATTTTTCTAGGCCAAATGATGAGCAAATTGGGATGTTCTTTAAATTTAATGACCGTTTTCGTACTAAAAATGCGCCATGGCCTGATAGAAAAGTGAATTATTCTAGCTATTTGAAAGGTGATTTCGAAAAGGATCCTCAAATATATAAAATGTTTGGGGACTGGAAGTTAATAATGATTATCGACCCTATGTGGATCACGACAACAACGGCATTTAGTGATTTTGCTCCATCAGGAGGGCATAATAAATTTTCTGGTCTGGCTATGATTAAGTCGATAGATCCTCAAGGGAGAGTCATTATTGCTACCCCTTTAGTTATTGGTTTGCCAAGATCACCATTGCATGACATTTTTAATATGAATGTTAGTGAAATGCCAAGAACCATCGATGAGTAAAAATTTAACAAGTAAAACTATGCGCCGCTAGTGAATACTTGCTTAAACTAAACCGAAAGGAGCTACTGCGTTCGCACTTTATCTGTGTGATGAATATCACTCGAGATGTGATGATTCAATATCTTTACATTTTAAAACGTACTACTAACTACCCCAGCCCCCACCACCTTGGCCTCTATCGTTTTTCCGCTCGATAAATTCTTCACCCGAATAATTTCCCCTTCACCGCCTTTCTCTAGCGCCTCACCCGGCATAGAGGCGGAAATGCCATCGCGGTTGGCGATGATTTTTATTTTTTCGCCGCGTTTTATGAGTTGTGGTTGGTCGATTAAATCCGGACTTAATATTTGGTTAGCGCGGATGCGGCGCTTGGCGCCCATGTTGGTGACTTGGTCGAGGTGGTGGTAGAAGCCGCGGGGGCTGCGGGTGATGTCGTTTTCTTGGAGTTGTAATTGATTGCGTTGAATGGTGTCGCCGCGATTAATCACTGTTTTGCTCATTACTACGGGCAAAAATACTTGCAGGTCACTGCTGACTTTTATGAGCCAGCCTTTAGCGCCGGCACATTCCAGTGTTAATTGTTGGCGAGCGAGTTTTGTTGCGGAGCCGCCGCTCACTTTAATTTCTGTGGGGCAGGGCGCGAGTTGTTGGGTGCGGGTGAGTGGTGTGTTTTGTATTGCGATGCGCGGGCCTTGCCAGCCATTTTCTTTGGCGTGTTGGTTCATCAGTGCTTGCAGGTGTTGATGAATTGCCTGATCGATTTGTTGATCAAGGGTTTGTTCCAGTGTTTGCCCCGCGTTTTCTTCTGCCATCGCATAGGCCGATAACGCGATGAAGAAAATAAAAGGGGAAATTTTACTTCCGCCTGCTTTTCCCCTTTGGTTCCCATGCGGAAATGTCGCTGACATTTTTGCGCAATATCTTTTTAAAAAATCCAATGAAATCAATTTGATAAGCCTCGGTTTAGGTCTGGGCATGGTTCCTGCTAAAGCTGTGCCATATCACTCCCTATGAGCGTTTGGATTATGAGTATAGATATTGATAAGGCCCTGGGTGTGCACGCACAGGCGCTCGATTTGCGCGTGCAGCGCAGCGAGATTCTCGCGGCCAACCTCGCCAATGAAGATACACCTGGTTTTCAGGCGCGCGATCTGGATTTTGCGCGCGAGCTGCAACGTGCGGATTCGCCGTTTGATATTGGTGATATCGCTGTTGATGCAAACGGTAAAGCTGTACCGCAATTGATGTATCGCACACCCATGCAGGCATCGCTCGATGGCAACACCGTTGACCTGAGCATGGAGCAATCCAATTTCTCCAAAAACTCGATGGATTTCCAAACCAGCCTGACGTTTCTGAACATGAAATTCCAAGGCTTGAAACAAGCAATAGAAGGGCGCTGATTATGGCTTTTGATGCAATTTATAAAATCGCCGGCTCGGCGATGGGCGCGCAAACCGTACGCCTGAACACCATCGCCAGTAACCTGGCTAATGCCGATTCCGCCGCGACTCGCCCCGAGGATGTGTACCAGGCGCGCAAGCCGGTATTCGCCGCGATTTACAACAACGACCAGATGACGCGCAGCCTGGGAATGGGCGGTGCCAGTGTGCAGGTGTTGGATGTGATTACCGCCGGCAATGAGCCGCAGCGTCGCTACGAACCCAACAACCCCATGGCCGATCGCGATGGCTATGTGTTCTACGCCGATATCAACCAGATCGAAGAAATGACCGACATGATGGCGGCCACGCGCAACTACGAAACCAACGTGGAAGTGCTCAACCGCGTGAAAGGCATGCAGCAGGGTTTGCTGAAGTTGGGAGAAGCCTGATGACCACAGTTTCGAATAACACCTTGGCGAACAATTCCTACGGTATCGACCAGGTGGCTGCGAACACGGTGAACGTGAGCGATGCCACCCAGATGGAAAACAATTTCATCAGTTTGATGGTCGCGCAGATCCAGAACCAGGACCCGACCAAACCCATTGATAGCACCGAATTCCTCAACCAGTTTTCGGCCATGAGCCAGGTGAAGAGCATGGAAAACATGACCAGCCTGAGCAAAAGCAACCTGGTGTTGATGGATAACCTGCAAACCCTGACCGCGGCTGGTTTGGTTGGGCAGGAAGTGAAAGTGGCGGTGGATAGCCTGCAGCTTGGCACTGAATCGGTAAAAGGCCAGCTCAAGCTGGAACATGCAGCGGGCGCGGTGGAA
>JAGKXA010000304.1 GCA_021151615.1 Cellvibrionaceae bacterium
TCGATAACCTGATAGTTAACAGTTTCACATGTTTACTATTTAATCTGATTTGAAACAAAAAAATACAATTTGTTCATGGTCAGAAAATTAATTTGAATTTATAAACCTAGAAAACCTATAAAACATTTTCGAAATGTTAGTTTCATAATGACCACAAGCAGCTCGGAGTAGGCGCGGACAATAGTCCCTAATGGACTACGTGAGGTACTACGATGAGCGAAGCTGTTGATGTACAAATTTATAGCCTTCAAGGCGAACGAAACAATTATTCCTTTACTGAGCAAAGTGCAACACTGGCCGGGACCGATTGGCTGGAAAAAATTCTTGCTGTTAAACAGGCAGCGGCGCCACTGAGTGTTATCACCGATCCCTTTGATTATCAGGGGGTTGATCAGGTTATTCCCATGCAGCCTGAACAGTACTTTATGATGGATTATTTGCTCCCTGCGGATGTGCAGGGGGCTAACGTATTGGAAGTGGGCCTTGGTTCCGGTGTCTTGAGTATCTACGCCTTGCAACAGGGCGCTGCAAAAGTTACTGGCCTGGAAATTAACCCCAAAGCAAAAGTGTATGCGGGATTTAACGCGCTGGTTAATGGCGTTAGTGATCGTTTAACTATTCGCGATGGCGATGTAAATAGTATTTTTGCACCTGTGCAGGGTGAAAAATTTGATCTGATTATTTCCAATCCTCCCTTTGAGCCAACCCCGCCGGGTATGGATTACTACCTCAATTCTTCTGCCGGTATTTACGGTTTTACCTTTCTGGAGAAAATGCTGACCAGCGTATTGCCCCAGTTAACGGACAATGGCGTATTGCAAATTGTCACTATGGCTCCGGGTAATCTTGATCGCCCGGAAATGCTGATTAAAACTGCACAGGAATATTTGCCGCAGGGCGCGACAGAAATTATTTGCGATTTGGCACCCATCAGCTATGACGCCTTTGTGGATCGTTTTGTGGGGATCTTTGGCCAGGATAAAAACCTGATTGAATCCATGAAAGTGCAGGCTGCCAGCGAGGGTGTTACCCACTTGCATATGTGTATTTTGCGCTATCGCCACAATGCTCCCTCATCCTTAACTATTTCATCCACGCCAAAAATTTATGAGCCCTGGGAAACTCCGTTAGGGATCAAGTAATTTGTTCCTTTTGTTGATGCAAGCCTTTTGCTTGATCACAGGTGTTTATTGCAAATTTTAATTGCTGACAGATTTTATTTTGAGAGGGAATAATGTCCATCAATATTTTAGGTTTGAATTGCGCGTACCATGAGTCTTCAGTGGCGTTGATTCGCGATAATAAAGTTATTGCCGCGATTGAAGAGGAGCGCCTTAATCGCGTTAAACACGCCAAGCCGGCACTCACCGGTAATCCTAACGAAATTCCGTTACAGGCCATGAACTTGTGTTTGGAGATGGGGAATTTGCTGTTGTCGGATATAGATATCATTGCATTTTCATTTAATCCATTAAAACGTTTGCATAACAATCTCAATCTGGACGAACAGGTGCAGGAAGGTGAATGGGGAACGGCGGAGGGCGAGCAGAAATTCTATAAAAAATTGATCGGTATTCCCGAGCAGATTCGCGCGTTGGGGTTTAACGGGCAATTCATGTGGGTGGATCACTGTGTTGCCCATGCGGCATCGGCCTATTATCCGTCACCATTTACCGATGCGACGGTGATTTCCATTGACGGTATTGGCGAATATGAATCGGTCACCATCAGTGCGGCCCGCGAAGGGAAATTATTTTCCATGAAGGAAATCAGCTACCCCAATTCATTGGGTTTGCTGTGGGAGAAAGTGGCCCAGTTTATGGGAATGAGCGAATACGATGCTTGCAAGGTAATGAGTTTGGCATCCTTTGGTAATCCGGAGCGTTTTATCGGCCAGTTCCAACGTTTTGTCCAGATAAAGCCTGACGGATTTACCATGGATATTGATGTGTGCCGTTTCCGCAGTAATGATTTTTCTGCCTTTGAAGCACTGTTTGGTTTACCGGCATTGCAAGATCGTGCCGCTATTACCAGTGACTATATGGACTTGGCTGCGGCTCTGCAAAAAATCACTACTGATATTTTGTTGGCACTCACGCATTATGCAGCGCAAATTAATCCGTCCAAAAATCTCTGCCTGGCAGGTGGCGTAGCCTTGAACTGTGTGGCGAATACGGCCATTTTCGAGCAGGGACCCTTTGAGAATATTTATATCCAGCCAGCGGCGAATGATGCTGGCACTGCACTGGGGGCAGCACTGCATGCTTACCACAATATTTTTTATGGTGAGAAGTGCGCTTCATTTGAAGCCAATGATACTTATCTCGGGCCGGAATATTCCGAGTCTGAAGTGTTGGCTGCATTGGGATTATTCGATGTGGCCTACGAGCGCGCCGACAACATTGCTGACGAAGTTGCCGCGTTAATTGCATCCGGTAAAGTGGTTGGCTGGTTCCAGGGGCGCATGGAATTTGGCCCGCGTGCATTGGGTAACCGCAGTTTGCTGGCAGACCCACGCGATCCGGATATGGTGAAGCGAATGAATTTGCTGGTGAAGCATCGCGAAGACCATCGCCCCTTTTGCCCCAGCGTGTTAAAAGAAGATGCGAAAGCATGGTTTGATATTCAGAAGGATGCCGATTCAGCGCATTATATGTTGATGGCTTATCCGGTGAATAAAGAGCAGCGTTCACGTATTCCGGCGGTGGTTCATGTGGATGGTACCAGTCGCATTCAACTGGTGAGCAAAACGACTAACGCCAAATATCACGCATTAATTTCTGCGTTTAAAAAATTAACTGGCGTTCCCCTGTTATTGAATACCTCATTCAATGATCGGGAGCCGATTGTGTGCAGCCCGGAAGATGCGTTGAAAACTTTCTTGCGTACCAAAATTGATTTTTTGGTAATCGATAATTTTCTTGTGCGCAAGAAAAGTACATCGTTTGTACAAAATAAAAACACGGAGGCAGTAGATTTAATACCTGCTGGTTAAATCATTCCCGGCATTAAATCCCGCCCCTCTTTAACAAAGAGGAGCGGGAGATTACTGGCGAATCAGCTTTTGCTCTGCCAGGTAATTAATTGGATTTCAGCGGGAGCGGCAGCTGCACTGTGGGCGGGAATTACCCGGGCGGTAAAAAAATGGAGCGGTCGATCCAACGGCTGGCTAAGCGTGTAACGCCAGGCGTGGGCATCACTGCCCAGGCTTTGCTGCAACTGTAAATCCAGAACGGTGGCCGGCAGTGTCGTGTTATCGTCGCCTTGCACCGGGTCGGCAATTAATTGCACTTTCACTAACTCGGGTAACAAGCCCCCCAAATGCACACTCAAATAAATATTTTCTCCATCGGTTTGTAACTCTCCCATATGAATTTCATGCCAATGCTGTTGCAGTTGTAATTGCCATTGGCGCAGTTCACGCGCCAATTGCCCTTGATTGCTGGTGCGTTTCTGGTAGCCGCTGGCGGCGGGCACATAATAATTTTCCAAATAGTCGCGCAGCATACGGTTGCTGCTGAAGTTGGAGGTGAGCGTGGACATGCTGGCGCGCACCCGGGTGAGCCATTGGCGCGGTAAATCCTCGCTGTCGCGTTGGTAGAAACAGGGAATAATTTCCTCTTCCAGGCGGCG
>JAGKXA010000305.1 GCA_021151615.1 Cellvibrionaceae bacterium
TTATTGCACCCAGCGTTTCCGCAGAAGCCATTGAAATCGTCAAAGCAAAACAAAACGTGCGTTTGCTGGCAACCGGTGAATGGAGCTCAGTGCGAGTTAAATGCTTGGATTACAAACGCGTCAACGGTGGCCTGCTGGTGCAAGATCGCGACGACGGCATCATCACTGAAAGCGATTTGAAAATCGTCACCAAACGCGCACCTACCCCGGCAGAAATCCAGGACTTATTATTCGCTTGGAAAGTCGCCAAGTTTGTAAAATCCAATGCCATTATTTACGCAAAAAACCAACACACCATCGGTGTGGGCGCTGGCCAAATGAGTCGCGTCAATTCTGCGCGTATTGCTGCGATTAAAGCAGAACACGCCGGCTTGCAAGTTGCCGGCTCCGTAATGGCTTCCGATGCGTTCTTCCCGTTCCGCGACGGCATTGATAACGCAGCGAAAGCAGGAATTGCGGCAGTGATTCAACCCGGTGGCTCAATGCGCGATGCAGAAGTTATCGCCGCCGCTGACGAACACGGCATGGCGATGGTGTTCACCGGAATGCGTCACTTTAGACATTAATAGATCGCATCACTAATAATTTGCGATATTGCTTTTGTAGGTTGGTGGTGAGCTTGCGAACCCCAACGTCGGTTACAGGTATATGCTCATGTTGGGGTTCGTCCCTCAGCCTACGCGGCTCGCCCCAACCTACATGAACAACTCAAAAAAGATATGAATTTTATGAACGTATTAATTATTGGCAGCGGCGGCCGCGAACATGCCCTCGCGTGGAAAGCGGCGCAGAGCGCACAGGTAGAAAAAGTATTTGTTGCACCCGGCAATGCGGGCACTGCGCTGGAAGCAAAATTGGAAAACGTTGCTATCGACGTTTTACATTTTGAAGCCCTGGCAAATTTTGCTGAACAAAATAATGTTGGCTTAACGATTGTTGGCCCGGAAGTACCTCTCGTTGCTGGCGTGGTAGATTATTTCCAAGCGCGCAAACTATTGTGCTTCGGCCCCAGCAAAGGCGCTGCGCAGCTTGAGGGTTCAAAGGCCTTCACCAAAGATTTTCTCGCACGCCACAAAATTCCTACTGCCGACTACCAAAACTTTATTGAAGTGGAACCTGCCCTCGCTTACCTGCGTGAGAAAGGTGCGCCTATTGTTATCAAGGCCGATGGCCTTGCCGCAGGTAAAGGTGTAATCGTTGCCGAAACCCTGCAACAAGCAGAAGATGCTGTACGCGATATGCTCTCTGGCAACGCCTTTGGCGATGCCGGTTGTCGCGTAGTCATCGAAGAATTTCTCGCCGGTGAAGAAGCCAGTTTTATTGTGATGGTCGATGGCAAAAATGTGTTGCCCATGGCCACCAGCCAGGATCATAAACGCGTTGGCGATGGCGACACCGGACCCAACACTGGCGGCATGGGTGCTTACTCACCCGCTCCAGTGGTGACTCAAGCAGTGCATGATCGCGTCATGAAAGAAATTATTTATCCCACCGTCAATGGCATGGCAGCAGAAGGAAATACGTACGTAGGATTTTTGTATGCCGGCTTGATGATCGACGCATCGGGCGCGCCCAAAGTAATTGAATATAATTGCCGCTTTGGCGATCCTGAAACCCAACCGATTATGCTGCGCTTGCAATCCGATTTAGTTGAACTTTGTTTAGCAGCACTCAAAGGCGATTTGGATAAAACCAACGCCGATTGGGATTCACGAGCATCAGTTGGTGTTGTGTTAGCCGCTGGCGGTTACCCGGATAGCTACAACAAAGGTGACATTATTTCTGGATTGCCAACTAATGAAGTTGCCGGCGAAAAAGTTTTCCACGCAGGCACCGCACAAAAAGATGGCAACACAGTCACTAATGGCGGCCGCGTACTTTGCGCCACGGCATTGGGCAACAGTGTTTCTGAAGCGCAGCAACGCGCCTACAAACTCGCTGAAAAAATCGACTGGAATGGAATGTTTTACCGTAAGGATATTGCGTACCGCGCTATTGCACGCGAGAAAAACTAAGCTGCCTCACACCAAGCCCCAAAAAAGAAACGCAGCATAAAAAATGTTGCGTTTCTATAACGCTTATCAATTTAACTCCCTACCATCCCAATTTCGGCTCTGCGTAATACTGAATTTCCGCTTTATCAAAATAGGGTTTTAACGATTTCATCCGCTGGGTAAATTCCTGGTAATTGCGTGCTGATTGATTAGTCCAGGCAATTTCTGCCACAGCAGCGAGGCGCGGCCAAATGCGGTTATCCAATGCAGCCTCCGAGGTAACAACTTCACTCCACACCGGCGCCTCAATTCCTTTAACCAGTGAATATTTTTGTGGATTAAAACTGTAAACCCGCTCCAGTGGAATACCCTGTTTGCGGCACCAGGTATAAGTTTCCGGTTGACCATTGTAGTTGCCGTGATCCAGATAAAAATAACTGCAGGGCGACAGAATTAAATGAATATTGCGATCAGTTGCTGATTTAATGTCGTAATTGTCATTCCACAATTGCAGCAATGTATCTGGTGCAAGATTTTTTCCCGCCGACGCCTCCTCCCAACCGATCATGGTGCGATTTAATTCTTTAACTATCTGGTTGGCTTTATCAATAAATTCGGGATACAAGGCGTGTTTAATTTCATCGCCGCCGATATGAATATATGGCGACGGAAATACACCCGCCACTTCCGTCAAAACATCCCGCACAAATGGATAAATTACATCGGGCTTGGTGAGGCACAATGCACTGAAACCTACATCCAGGCCGATATATAAACTCAGGTTAGTCACATTATCGCAAGCCAACTCGTTGTATGAAGCAATTGCGGCCTGCACATGCCCGGGCATATCCAACTCGGGAATAATTTCGATGTTGTGCTGGGCAGCAAAGGCAACCAAGTCTTTCAGTTCATCTTGTGTATAAAAACCTCCTGGGCCGCCCCCCGCTTGCGTAGACCCACCGACACTGGTTAATTTCGGATACTTTTTTATTTCCATACGCCAACCCTGGTCATCGGATAAGTGCAGGTGCAATTTATTCAATTTGAATGCAGCCATTCGCTCAACGTGCTTTTTTAAATATTCAATACCAAAAAAATGGCGCGCTACATCCACCATGCTGCCGCGCCAAACATATTGGGGAACATCCGTAATATTTACCCTGGGTAATTTATAAGAAGTTTGTTTATCAACCGGGAGTAATTGCTTTAGAGTTTGCACCGCATAAAATAAGCCGGCATCCGTTTGTGCGCTGATACTTATATCGTCTGCAATAACCAAACTATATCCTTCATTACCCAGGTTCGGTTGATTAACCAGTGATAAGCGAACTTGAGTTGCTGCAGAACTCACAGAGCTAATGCCCAAGGTGTTCAACAAACGGATAATGGCCAGATTAGCAGTTTGCGCATTGCTATCTGTACTCAAAGAAATTTCTGATCCCAACTCAAATACACCATTAAGTTCAATCACTTCCGCAGGCAATGGCACTAAGGCCAAGTGTTTGGCAGCGCTCGAAGCGGTTTGGCTACCGGCTTGTGAAGATGATAGTTTTGTCGATGTATTGCCTGATGATCCCGAAGAACCACCGCAAGCAACTAGCGAAAAAGAAAATATTAATAAGATATATTTATAC
>JAGKXA010000306.1 GCA_021151615.1 Cellvibrionaceae bacterium
TTCTTCATGTACCGAAATGCCGCGCAAAAAGATCGGTTTGCCGTTGAGTAACAATTGTTTGCCCTGGGTGCTGATGCTGCGCAAACCCACGCTATCGGTGAATTTATCTTTCCCTGCATTGATTTGCAGCGAATAAAGTTTTGGATTTTCCGGCGACCAGAGTTGCGCGTTAGTAGCCTTGAATGAAAAGATCGCCTTGCCGTGATTGTCGGCAGTGATGGTTTGCTGGACATTTAATTCGGGTACTTTGATAGAAATTTTTTCGCCGCCTTTTGCTCCATCCAGCAATACGCTGCCGGATACAGTTTTGTCAGCGAGCGAGGTCAATGCAATTTTATAATCGCGAATAAAGGTTTGCGGCACTGTGATGAGTTTTACTTCGCGTGTAATGCCGCCGTAATTCCACCAGTCAGTGTTTAACGTAGGTACTGCATCGGCGTGACGTTTGTTATCTACCTTTACGACGAGTGAATTATTTTTCTCTTTTAGCTTGCCGGTAATTTCATAGTGAAAGGGAGTAAAACCGCCGACATGGACGCCGAGCTTTTTACCATTCAAATAAACATCCGCGCGATAATTCACTGCCCCGAAGTATAAAAAAGTGCGCTCACCTTTTTTTGCAGTCGGTGCATCAAAAGTTTTGCGATACCAGACCGTGCCTTCGTAGTAATAGAGTTTATCGGTTTGGGTGTTCCAGTCGCCGGGTACTTGCAGGCTGGCGGATTTATCAAAATCATACTCCAGCAAATCGCCAGGTGATTTTTGTTTTGAATCGGTAAAGTAAGCGTTTTGCGAAGGTGTTGCCTGTTGATCAAAAGGTTCGTAGCGATAGTTGTAATATCCGTTTTCGTAGGGGTCGACAATAATTTTCCATTCGCCGTTCAATGAAACGGAGTCGCGGCTATAAGCTTGCAATGTTTGGGCTTGCAGTGCCGATTCATCGGCGGCGGTTGTTAATCCTGAAAATGCTGTGCTGGCAATACAGAGCCAGCGAAGAATAGATTGCTTCATGGTTTTTACTCTTATTGTGAACTGTCGTTAGGGTCATTTCACTCCCATCTATGCGGGCTGTTTGTCAGGATGTTGTTTGGCGAGTCCCCAATTTCTCACTTTCTCCATATACAAATACACCACCGGTGTAGTGAAGAGTGTGAGCAATTGGCTTACGGCTAAACCACCGATAATGGTAATGCCCAAGGGGGTGCGCAATTCAGAGCCTTCGTGGAAACCGAGGATTAAGGGCACGGCGCCGAGCAAGCCGGCAAGGTTGGTCATTAATATCGGGCGCAAGCGAATCAGTGCGGCCTGGTAAATGGAATCGCGCGATGACAAGCCTTCATTGCGTTCAAGCTCCAGCGCAAAGTCGATCATCAAAATTGCATTTTTCATCACTATACCGATCAATAAAAATAATCCGAGCATAGCGATTAAACTGAAAGGTGTATCTGTCAGCCAGAGCGCGAGTAAGGCACCAATGCCTGCCGAGGGCAGGGTGGAAAGAATGGTGAGTGGGTGGATGGTACTCTCGTACAAAATTCCCAAAATCAAATAGACCGCAAGCAGTACGCAGGCGATTAAGACCGCCGGGTTTTGCGCCATACCGGGTACACTCGGGCCCCAGCCGGGGCGCGAGCTGCCAGAGGGGGCGAGGTAGACTTCCTTGGGCATCATCAATTCAGCGACCTTGGCTTCAATGACGGTGCGCGCCTGCTCGGCAGTAACGCCTTCTGCCAATCCATAACCAATATTTTCCGAAACAAACTGGTTGCTGCGGCGAATACGGTCTTCCGCCAGACCGTAATCGAAGCTGGAGAAAGTGGACAGTGGCACGCGCTTGCCGTCGCGGGTGATGACTTGCAGTTGATTGAGTACTTCGGGCGTGGCGGTGTAGCCGGGTTCCAGTTCCATCACCACGCGGTACTGGTTCATCTCCTCGTACATAGTAGAGACTTGCCGTTGCGAGAAGGAGTTGTTGAGCAGGCTGGCGACGGTGCTCATGTCTATCCCCAATCGCTGGGCAGCTTCGCGGTCGATGGTGAGCTGGATCTGTTGCGTACCCTCTTCGCGCACGCCATCAATCTCGGTGACTTCTTTCATCCCTTCCATCGCGGTAGTCAGTTTGGCGGCCCATTTGTGCAGCAGTTTCATATCGTCTGAAAGCAACATGACTTCGTGCTGGCTGCGGCTGAAGGGCGAACTCAGGCGAATATCCTGATCCGGGCCGATCATCAGCATGGCGCCGGGAATACTGGGCAGTTCGCGACGGATGCGGTCGGTTACTTCCACCACCGAAACCCCGCGCTCGGCCAGTGGTTTCAGGCTGATACGCATCCAGGCGTTGCTCACGCCATTGCCGCCGCCGCTGGCTCCGAACACATCTTCAATGGCCGGGTCGTTGAGTAGTACCCGGCGAAATTCCTGGATTTTCGGCTGCATTAACTGGAACGAAAAGCCGTCATCACCGCGAATCCAACCGGTCATTTGACCGGTATCCTGCTCTGGCAGCATGGTTTTGGGGATGGCGATATAGAGGTAAATATTGATGCCGATAACGGCGGCGAGTATCAGCATAACGATGCGGCTGTGGCGCAGCGCCCAATCCAGGGTAACGGCATAGCCCTTTTTTAAATCATCAAAAATCCCCGGCTTTTCTTCTTTTGCGGATTCAGCTTTAAGCAGTTGGCCGCATAGCGCGGGCGTAAGGCTCAGGGAGATCACCAGCGAAATCAGCATGGCGGCCGCCAGGGTAATGGAGAATTCACGGAAGAGTTTTTCCACCACGCCACCCATCAACAGGATGGAAACGAAAATCACCACCAGGGTCAGGTTCATCGCCAGCAGGGTAAAGCCTACTTCGCGCGCTCCCTGAATGGCGGCTTGGAACGGCGGCATGCCTTTTTCGATATGACGTTTGATGTTTTCCAGCACCACTATCGCATCATCCACCACCAAACCGGCAGCGACTATCAACGCCATCAGTGACAGGTTGTTCAGCGAAAAGCCCCAGAGGTACATCACCGAAAACGCGCCGATAATCGCGACCGGAATGGCCAGGGTCGGGATCAGTGCGCTCTGGGCGCTGCGCAAGAAAACGAACACCACGCCTACCACCAGCAGGACGGCAACAGCCAGGGTGAATTGTGCTTCCTTGAGGGTGGCGCGGATACCGGGGGATCTGTCCATGACCACTTTGAGTTGGGTATCGCCAGGCATCAGTGCGCGCAAGGTTGGTAATTGCGCGTTAATGGCATCGATGGTCTCGACAATATTGGCCCCGGTTTGGCGACTAACCGTCAGGGTCACTGCGGAGCTGTGATTGTGGAAACCATCGGTATAGCGGTTTTCCACCGAGTCGCTCACGGTAGCAACGTCGCGCAGGCGCACCGGGCCTGCATCGCCGTAGCGCACTACCAGATTCTGGTAATCGGACGCGGTACGCAGGGTTTCACTGGTATATACCTGCCAGCGGGTATCATTCTCTTCGAGCACCCCCATAGGGCGCTGCACATTGGCATTGCTGATGGCGTTGCGCACTTCATCCAGCGCTATGCCGTAGCTGGACAGGGCATTGGGGTTGAGCTGGATACGCACCGCTGGCAAGGATGCACCATCGATACCCAC
>JAGKXA010000081.1 GCA_021151615.1 Cellvibrionaceae bacterium
CAATTAATTGCGGACAATAAATTATTATCGCGCGGGCTTTCACACGATTTGCGTACCCCGCTGGCGCGCTTGCGCTTTGGTTTGGATGTATTGGGCGAGGCGGAATTACCTCCCATGCAACAGCAGCAACTGGCACATTTGAATCGTGATTTGGCGGCGATGGAGGCGTTGGTAGAGGCGCTGCTGAACTATGCTCGCCTGGAGCAGGCGCAAATTGCATTTCAACCAGAACCCATCATTGTTGCGGATTTTGTGCAGCGTGTGCTCGCGGAGTTTTATCGCGGGCAAGTCGAGTTGCTGGTTGCGCCAGCTGCAGCAACAGGTTATGGCCGGGTAGATACAGAGTATCTCTCCATGCTGTTGCACAATTTGTTGCAAAACGCGCTGCGCTATGGGCGCGGGACGGTGCGCTTGAGTCTGGATTTGCTCTCACAAGAACTGCTGTTAGTGGTAGAGGATAATGGTCCGGGTGTTGTGCCGGAGGAACGGGACAAGGTGCTCAAACCCTTTTACCGCAGTAGCCATTTGGAGGCCGCCGATGGCCGGCGCGGCCATGGCTTGGGGCTGGCAATTGTCGAGCGCATTGCGCAGTGGCATGAAGCCAGGCTATTTCTCGGTGAGTCTGAAACGCTTGGTGGCCTGAAAGTGGTGCTTGCAATTAAGCTCTGCTGTTAACCCCCTTCGTTGAAAGATGCATGTCGACCTCGGTCTTTTTTATCGTGGGACAACGTTGTCGAAAGCTTTTACACTTGGCGCTGCTTTGATTTTTATCCTGTGATGCAAATCACTGTTTTCATTGGATCTTCCCAAAATGGTGCAGATATTGCTGAATCACGCGCAACCCTAATGACCACTACTTCCAAAAAAGAACTCCGTTACATACAAATCTTATAAATACAGTAAAAGCAGGGTTAAACCACTCATTAGGTCAAATCAACCAAAGGAAATTCGCGTGATCAAACAATTCATTAAATTAGCCTCGGCGGCGTTGGCCCTGGTATCTGCCCAGGTGTTTGCGCTGCCGGTGGATCTGGGTAATGCCAGCAATTACACCCTGCTCTCGCACGGCACCAACATTTGGTACGGCCAACCGCTCTACGGCAACCTGGAGTTGGGCTCTGAAGCAGAGATCTACGGCAACGTTGGCGTGCGCAACACGCTCAATATGGCCCACGGTTCAGTGATCCATGGCAATGCGGATTTCGGTTCGCTCACCCAAAACCCCGGCGCCAGTATTGATGGTAATAAAACGGTACAGGGTGCAGGTTTCTGGGATGCGCTCTACGCCGATCTCAAAGGTGCATCGCAAACGGCCAAGGCGCTTGCCGGTGTTAACGCCGGTTATATCAATACCACGCAAACCTTTAATCGCCAGGGTGATGTGTCGGTATTCAATATCCTCGGTTTGAATTTGAGTGCAGGTAAAAGCCTGACCTTGAAAGGCAACGCCGACGATGTGTTTATCGTTAACGTGGATTTTTTTGGTTTTATCCTCGGCGGCGGAGCTGCCATTATTCTTGATGGCATTTCAGCGGATAACGTGCTTTTCAACGTGCACGGCGTATTGAATAACGGCCACGTCAATGTCGCTGCCGGCAGTATGCAAGGTACTTACATCGCACCGGATGGTTACTTCCAATTGGGTGATGGTTTGACTTTGGATGGCGTGCGCTTTTTAGGTGCGGGCATCTCTGGTAATTTGCAAACTGTCCACGGCATTACGCCACCGAAACCACCTATCACTGTACCAGAACCTTCTGCATTTTTATTGTTAGGTTTGGGGATGATCAGTTTGGGATTTGCTCGTCGTCGCAAGGTGTGATTTGCTCAAGCGCAGTTTTTCAGTTTGAAAACATTAAGCCCGCATAATGCGGGCTTAATGTTTTAACGAGAATAATTTCAAGTTAAATTTCTACGGAAAAAAATTACACTTCCACGGGAGTGGTTGGGTGATTGCCCCATTCTGCCCAGGAGCCGTGGTAACCGCGTATATTTAACCCGACTGCTTTCCCCACTAAATAAGTAAAACCGGAGCGGTGATGGCTTTGGCAGTGAGTGATAATGCGTTTGTCGGGCGTCAAGCCAAGGCTGGCTAGATATTCGCGTGCGTCAGTGCGAATGCGCAATGCATTGTTGCGATCCATTAAATTAATCCAGTCGCAATTGATAGCGCCGGGAATATGGCCATTTTTTTGCGCCGTGATTTTTTCACCGGCGTATTCCTGTGGGCTGCGCGCATCCCAAACGACAAAATCCGCGCGATCCATTTCGCCAATAATATCGGGGATTTCAATCACAACGTTAGGGTCGAGTTTTACTTCTACTTTGGATGGAGTTACTACCGGAATTTCTTGCGTTACCGATTGCCCCGACGCCAACCAGGCATGCAAACCGCCATTTAAATAGGAGTAATGCTTGTGGCCAATTGCATCCAGTGTCCAGATCATACGGCCGGCCCAGCCGCCGCCTTCATCGTCATATACCACCACATGTGTGTCGGGTGTTAAACCCAAAAACGAAAATACGCGGTTTAATTTTTCCGCTGAGGCAATTTTTCCGGGCACTGGCGGCTCGGCGGCGAGAATTTTTGCAGGCGGTACATGAATGGCGCCGTCGATATGTCCCTGCAGATAAGTTTGCTCGGCGCACATGTCGATGATTAATAGTTTGCTATTAATTGGTTGTGCTAACAGTGCAGCGAGTTGTGTGGGCTCGATTACAAAGGGTAAGGCCATTTTTGTATTCCTTCTGAAAAGTTAACTCTTTACACCTCCTCCCTTTTTTAAAGGGAGGATTGGGGAGGGGTTTAATTTTCGTTAAGTGTACGCAAAATATAACGATAAGAACTCATGCGTGTTTCGCTGATCTTACCCTCATCCTGCGCTTTCAAAATCGCACAGCCTGGTTCGTGGCGGTGTGAGCAATCGCGAAATTTGCAGTGGCCGATAAAGGGTTTGAATTCAATAAAACCCTCCAGCACTTCATCTTCATCCATGTGCCATAAACCAAATTCGCGAATGCCGGGCGAATCGATCAAATGGCCGCCGGCAGGAAAATGCAGCAGCATCGCGCTAGTAGTGGTGTGAGTCCCTTGTTGTTTTTCTGACAAGTCGCCCACGCGCAAGTTCGAATCGGGTAGGAGCGCATTAATCAGCGATGACTTGCCTACACCTGATTGGCCTACAAATACACTGGTGTAATCTTTCAAATAGTCGCGCAGTGAATCCAGGCCGTGATCGGTTTTGGTGGAAACCATTAATACGGTGTAACCCAATGCGCGATAGGTATTTTCCAGATAGGTAATTTTTTCGCGTGTTGTGTCATCTATGCGATCGATTTTGTTAATCACTAATACAGGTTCCATGTCGATGGCGTTAGCGGCGACGAGATAGCGATCAATTAAATTCGCGTGCGGTTCCGGGTAGGGGGCGACCACAATCATAATGCGGTCAATATTCGCGGCCACGGTTTTCATATCGCCGTGCGGATCAGGGCGTTGCAGCGCTGAATCGCGCGGCATAACAGCCACCACTACCCCGGTAGGGTTGCCTGCACGCCAGACCACGCGATCCCCTGTGACCAGTGACCCCAGGTTGCTGCGGAAATGGCAGCGCTGGTGCTGGCCCGCATTTTCGCCTTCAGTGGATTCCACCACCACTTGGGTGCCAAAGTGAGTAATGATCAGGCCGAGTTGCTCCGGTCCCAATTCAGTATCGTTGAGTTGTTCATCGGCGATCTGGTCGCGTTTGGCGGCGCGGGCGCTGCGTTCTTCCTGAATTTTCTCAATGCGCCATTGCTGGCGGCGGGTCAGTTTGCGTTTGGACATGCGTGGTTTTTCGGGTCCTGAATTGGCTAGCGGGTGATTTATGGTTTAGTCTGGCAAGCATTGTGCCTGATTTACGAGGAATAACCTATGACAACACCCGTCCCCAACGAAAACAACCTTATCTGGATTGATCTGGAGATGACCGGCCTCAACCCGGATACTGACGTGATCATCGAAATTGCCACCATAGTCACCGATGCCAACCTCAATATCCTCGCCGAAGGCCCGGTATTTGCGGTCCATCAACCCGACAGCATCATGCTCACTATGGATGAGTGGAACACCAACCAACACGGCAAATCCGGCCTCACCCAGCGCGTGCGTGAAAGCAAAATCAGCATCGAACACGCCGAAGCCGAGACCATTAAATTCCTGGAGCAATGGGTTCCCAAAGGCAAGTCGCCCATTTGCGGCAACTCCATCTGCCAGGACCGCCGCTTCCTGGTGCGCGGCATGCCCAAACTGGAAGATTATTTCCACTACCGCAATTTAGATGTGAGCACCGTAAAAGAACTCGCCCGCCGCTGGCGCCCCGATGTCATCGCCGGCGTAAAAAAATCCGGCGCACATTTAGCGCTGGATGATATACGCGATTCCATCGCCGAATTGGTTCACTACCGCGAAACGTTTTTTAAGATGGAGTGAAATTTTTCGAGATAAAACAAAGGCGCCAGTTGGCGCCTTTGTTTTTGTATTTAGATTTGCTCTCACGTACTCTGGTGATGATTTTGTGTTTGATCGCGTAGTTGTGTGTTGCTCATAAATTCTTTGTCGTGTTGCAAAATTGAGACAAGCCT
Source organism: Cellvibrionaceae bacterium (assembly GCA_021151615.1). Taxonomy (GTDB): domain Bacteria; phylum Pseudomonadota; class Gammaproteobacteria; order Pseudomonadales; family Cellvibrionaceae; genus Cellvibrio. Next base: position 4,624 of record JAGKXA010000081.1, read on the forward strand.
ACCCCCCAAACACCTGAATCCCGCTCTTGCCATGTTTTTTCACTTCATACATAGCTTTATCGGCCTGCTGTAATAATTCGCCAAGATCGGTGCCGTGGTTTGGATAGATGCTTACGCCGAGGCTCGCGCCCAGGTGGTAGATGTGTTGGTCGACGATAATATCGGCGCAGCATTGTTCCAGAATTTTATTGGCGATTTGTTTGGCGTGCTCGGCGTTTTCCAGTTGGGTGGCGATGACGACAAATTCATCGCCGCCGATACGTGCGCAAATATCGGTGCTGCGGGTGTGATCCAGTAAACGTTTGGCGATAATTTTTAAAACTTCATCACCGACTGAGTGGCCGGCCGTGTCATTGATGGGTTTGAAGTTGTCCAGATCGATATAAATCAGTGCGAGCAATTGATGCGGTCGCATGGCGAGCACCAGCGCTTGCTCAAACAGGGTGTTCATATAGCGCTTGTTGTTTAGCCCGGTGAGTGGGTCGTGGTAGGCCATATCGAGTGCATTTTGTTCCGCATCCAGCAAGCGCTTTTGAAATTGCATTAGCACTGCGGACGTGAGTGTCAGATAGAGCAGTAACACCAGAGTGGTGCCAATGATAAAGCCAGGTACTGTCCAGCCAGTGTACAAATGCAATATCGGATAAGTTAACCAGTGAAGAGCAAACAAAAAACAAATGATCGACGTTGCCAACAAAATAGGGTGGCTTACCAAATGGCGCTCCTGGTAAGCGATGATGCCGAATAAAAATATTATGCTGCTGTTAAAAACGCCATATCCAACCGCAAATTGAATCGGGTCAATAATATTTAGCCAATAGCAGGCGATCCATAGGAATCCGGCGAAAATGAACAATGAATATGGACGGGAATAGTGTGCTCTGTTAAGGAACTTAAAAGCGCCCAGCAACAAAAAATATTTTTCGAACGCAATAATGCAGGCATAGATAATTTCAGTGCTTTGCGAGTTTGCCAATGGCCCCAACAGTAACAGCGTCAAGCGGCCACAGAAACCAAGAAAGATGGCAAGTGCCCAATAACTGGCCCCGGGATTGGTGCGTGGAATGCGACTAAGCCAGGCAAGCAGAACCGCAAAGACAAAATAGACGGTGGAGCCTATGATGTGAACCGTATCGAAAAGCGCCATAATCAATCCGTGCAAGTAAGGGCTGGTCAAAGTGGTGGTTTCTTCTTAATGAGGTTATCCGGCTTGGGTTCCTGTGCAGGCGTGCGGACAAGAAAAGTATAGTGCGCCTGAATCATCTTTGTTTATACCCTCCTGTCATTGAAACAATTTTTTTCAGATGTAAATAACCTGTATTGTTGAATTGAGTGCCTGCTAGGATTATGTGTGGAGCCAAGCCCCGGGAGGGCAAGATGTACTTACGATTCGTCGCATATAGATTGCTGGTGTTGTTGCTGTTTACCCCATGGAGCTGGGCTGATGAGCTGCTTATGGTCTCGCCGGGGGGAAGCGTTGCGCCTCAACTTGTGAAATATGTCGGCAACAATTCATCGGTTCGCGAGGACTACTATCTGGCGCTGATTGAAGCTGCACTTCGTCTTACCGAGAGTGATTATGGCCCCTATCGCATTATTTACTCTCAGGAATCACTCGCCTCCGAGCGCAAACACGAGTTGCTGGTGAGCGGTGAGAAGTTAAATATTGATCGATTGGTTGGCTTCCCGGCGAATAATGGTCCACGCCAGGGACTATTACGCGTGGATGTTCCTATACTGAAGGATTTCATGGGCTATCGCATTTTATTAATCCGCAAGGAAAACCAAACGCGTTTCTCCTCTATCAGTAGGCTCGCGGATTTGCGTTATTTGCCTATGGGCTTTGGCAAGGGCTGGGAAGGGCATGTGTATAAACACAATGGCTTTTCGGTGGTCGAGACCATTAATTTATCGATTATGTTGAAAATGTTGGCGGGCAAGCGTTTTGCATTTGTTCCCTTGAGCGCGATTGAAATTGAAGACAGGTATGAAATCGACGGCATACCGGTGGATTATCTGGTGCCGGAAAGCTCCCTGTTGGTATATATGCCCCTGCCGGTTTATTTTTATGTCAGCCCTGCTGAACCTGTGTTGGCTGAGCGTTTGACCAAAGGTCTCCGCCAGCTTACGGCATCGGGAGAATTGGATAAAATTTTTAATACGCACTTTGGCGAGCGGCTTAAACGATTGCATTTGGCGCAGCGCACCATTATTGAATTAAAAAATCCGGATGATGATGGCAGTTTGGGTAGGCCCAATCACAGCCAGCTCAACGCCTATTAGCGAACAATTCCGTTTGTTTTGATGGCATTTGTCACGGCGCTGTTTAGTTTTGTAAACCATGCTTCCTTTCCGTTTCACGCAGTGGGATTATTCATACGCCCCTCCATCAGGAAGTTGTTATGTCCTTCCAATACTCCAATCATTTTTTTCATTTGCTTGCGCGCTGGTTGCCGTTAAAAGATGCTGCCAATTGGGTGTTGGGGGCGGTGATCAATACACGCGGTTCTGTGTATCGCAAAACCGGCGCACTTATGCTGTTGAGCGATGCTGGGCACCAATTCGGTTTATTAAGCGGTGGCTGTATAGAATCAGATCTGCTATTGCAGGCACGCAAGGTCATTGCGCTGGGAAAATCGCGTCGCATTGTTTATGACGCAACCGATGAAGATAACATCGCCTGGCGGTTGGGTATTGGCTGTGGCGGTGCCGCTGAAATTTTGTTGCATCCCTGCAATACGCAGAATGAATATTTGCGGCTTATGGATGTGTTTGAATGTTTACAGCAACATCGCGCGTGTGAATTTTCGCTCAGCCTGGATTCTGCAACAGCGAGCGCTATTCCTTGCGAACGCGATTTTACGTTGCGTCAATGCGGACATTTGTCGACTGAAGGTCACGCGCAATTAACCACATTGATTAATCCGCTGCCGCATTTATTGGTGTTGGGCAATGGTGTGGACATGATTCCACTTTGCCATTTGGCCCACTCCTTGGGGTGGCAGGTTTCCTTGGCCGATGCGCGCCTGACTCCGCAAAAGCGCGAAAACTTTCCTGCAGATGCTGCAGTATTCGTTAAATCCGTTGCAGCGATTCCGCAGGAGTATTTGCAAGGCGTCGATGCCATTGTTATTGCCCACCACAATATGCAATTGGATGCGGCGGCCATCGCCCACCTGCAAACCTGCGCGTTAATGAATCCCTATATTGGGTTACTGGGGCCGGCGCAGCGTAAAGTCGAAGTGCTGATGCTTGCCGGTTTAACAGAGTCGCAATTATGTTATCCCGTTGCCGGCCCCATGGGCTTGGCTTTAGGTGGTGACTTGCCCGAGAGTATTGCGCTCTCGGTGCTGGCGGAATGCCACGCGCGATTATTCGGCAGCAGCGCGCTGCCGTTGAGTGTGTTTGCCGGGCAGCACATATCTGCTAGCGCGCAAAGCCTTGCGAACGCTTAGTGTTTCGGAGTGGTTATGGCAATTGACTGCGTTATTTTAGCGGCAGGGGCTGCAACGCGTTTTGGGAGTTGCAAATTGCTGGCGGATTATCTTGGGCAGCCGCTGATTGCCCATATTCTGGATGCTGCTCACGCGGTTACGCCAGAGCGCATTATTCTGGTGACTGGCGCCAGTCACGCTGAATTGACTGATTACTGTGCGACCCTGGCGCTGACTAAATTGGAAATTGCGTATTGTAACGATTGGCAATCGGGCATGGGGCATTCGCTGGTTCATGGTGTTGCGCAATTGAATAATGACAAGCCGGTATTAATTTTATTGGGCGATCAGCCCCAGGTCAGCGCAGCTGATTTGTTGCGCTTGTATCGCTGCTGGAGGTCTAGCCCCACGCAAATTGTCTGCGCAAGCTTTGCCGATACGCTCGGTGTGCCAGCAATATTTCCTGCGGAGTTCAAAGCGCATTTACTGAGTTGTTCAGGTGACCGTGGTGCCAAACAATTATTGTTTCAGCAGGCGGAACACGTGTTGGCGATTCCTATGCCATCTGCGGAGTTTGATATAGATACCCCGGCCGACATGGAGCGGGAGTTTCCATTTAATTAATCAGTTTTAAGCCGGTTCAGCTAACAACATTAAATGCATCGCTAATGAAGGAGCCCTTTATGATTTCGCTTACGATTAACGGGAAAAAGCATGACTTAACGCTAGACCCTGATACGCCCTTGTTGTGGGTGTTGCGCGATGAATTAAAAATGACGGGAACCAAATTGGGTTGCGGTATAGCTATGTGCGGCGCTTGCACGGTGCATATGAACGGCACACCGATTCGCTCTTGCAGTATGCCCATCTCTGCCCTGGCGGGCGCCAATATCCAGACAATTGATGCAATAAATTCACCTGAATTCAAGGCGGTGCAACAAGCATGGCGCGATCTGGATGTTGTTCAATGTGGTTACTGCCAATCCGGACAAATCATGTCCGCGACCGCGTTACTGCAAACTAATCCAAAACCCACTGATGAACAAATTGATTCGGCAATGTCGGGCAATCTGTGTCGCTGTGCCACCTATCATCGCATTCGCGGTGCAATTCACCAGGCTGCCGATGCAATGGCAAAATCACCTAAAGCAGCAGGAGGAAATGCGTAATGAATTTCCTGGATAAACAATTTGCAGTGCGTGAACAAAAAACGTCGTTGGAATTATCGCGCCGCCAATTTTTGCAGGCGAGTGCAGCTGGCGGTGGCTTGCTTATTGGTTGCGGGTCCATCAGCTTTTCACCGTCGTTATTAGCGGGGGAAGAGTCACCGGTATTTAATGCCTTTGTAAAAATTACCGCCGATAACAACGTCATTGTTGCAATTAAGCACATGGATATGGGGCAGGGCGTGAGCACAGGGCTTGCCACGGTGATTGCGGAAGAGTTGGGCGCGCGTTGGGAGCAAGTGGAATTTGAATTTGCGCCAGCCGATGCAAAACGTTACAACAATGTTTTTTGGGGGCCAATGCAGGGTACTGGCGGTTCATCGTCCATCGCTAACTCATGGCAGCAATTGCGCGCAGCGGGTGCGGCGGCGCGGGAAATGTTGCAGTCCGCCGCTGCCACTGAATGGAAAGTACCGCAAGCGGAAGTAAAAATTGCCAATGGCGTTATCAGTCATGGCAAGCATTCCAGTGAGTTGGGGGCATTTGCTGCCAAAGCCGCCGCGCTTGCAGCTCCACAGCAGCCGGTGTTGAAAGATCCAAAGGATTTTCAATTAATCGGCAAATCCATTCCGCGCAAGGACAGCCATGCCAAAACCAACGGTACAGCAGTTTATACCCAGGATATTCTGTTGCCCGGCATGTTGACCGCATTGGTCGCCTATCCGCCGCAATATTTTGGCAAGGTGAAAAAATTGGATGCCAGCAAGGCCAAGGCATCGCCCGGTGTCATTGCAGTGGTTGAAATTCCGCGCGGTGTAGCGGTGATTGCAGAAAATTTCTGGGCTGCCAATAAAGCCCGCAAATTGTTGGCAATCGATTGGGATTTGTCGGCGTGTGAAACGCGCAGCAGTGATGCGCTTTATGCGGCGAGTCAGGCGCAAGCGGATAAAGACGGTCATGTGGTTAAAAATACAGGCGATGCCCCGTCAAGTTTAAAATCGGCAAAAAATATTATTGAAGCTAAATATGAATTGCCCTATTTGGCCCATTCACCGATAGAGCCGATGAACTGTGTTATTAAAATGGATAAAACACAGGTAGAAATTTGGGCTGCAAGTCAAATGCCTACCATTGATCAAAATGAAGTGGCTGCCGTTGCCGGGTTAAAGCCCGAGCAAGTAAAAATTAACAGTTTGTTTGCCGGCGGTAGTTTTGGTCGTCGCGCCTGTGCAACTGATTATGTGGTGGATGCAGCGCATATCGCCAAACAAATTCCGGGGCGCGCCGTGAAAATGGTGTGGACTCGTGAAGATGAATTTTTAAATGCGCGTTTCCGCCCCATGGCCGTACACCATATTCGCGGCGCTGTGGCTGAGGATGGCGCTCTGGTGTGGCAGCATCATGCAGTGGCGCCTTCCATTTTGCGCGGTACACCGTTTGAAGGTATGGTCAAAGGCGCGGTTGATGGCACAGTGGTGGAAGGCATCGAAGATATGCACTACGCCATCCCGCATCTACAAGTGCAGGGTTCCGAATTGGCCGTAAAATTACCCACACTGTGGTGGCGCTCAGTAGGCCACTCAGGCAATGCTTTTGTGGTGGAGACTTTTGTCGATCAATTGGCCAAAGCCGCCAAAAAAGATCCGGTTATTTTTCGCCGCGAATTACTGGCCAGTGAGCCGCGCGCATTAGGTGTATTAAATCTGGCAGCGGAAAAAGCTGAGTGGAAAAAAACGCTACCTGCTGGAGTCTCGCGCGGAATTTCCGTGCACAAATCGTTTGGTACCTGGGTGGCGCAGGTAGCAGAAGTTCGTGTAAATGCCGATAAGAGTTTTAAGGTGGAGCGTGTCGTCTGCGCTGTGGATTGCGGGGTTGCTGTAAACCCGGATGTCATCCGCGCACAAATGGAAGGCGGAATTGGAATGGGCTTGAGCGCAGCGCTGGATGAAGCTATTACCTTGAAAAATGGTGTAGTGGAGCAAACCAATTTGCATCAGTATCAATTGATGCGCATCGCCAGTATGCCAAAGGTGGATGTGCATATAGTGCCCTCAGCGGAAGCGCCTTCCGGTGTGGGTGAGCCCGGCTTGCCGCCCATTGCGGGCGCCGTTGCCAATGCTTTGTTTGCTGCAACGGGAAAACCGGTCACTAAATTGCCAATGGGGAATAACGTGTAACTTTTTCTGCACTTAAAAGCAGGCGGCCGGGATGGCGCCTACTTTTTTAACTGATTTTTTTGTTTGCAACTAATTAAAAAATCCTTCCTTCAATTCCTCATGCTGTTCGGCTTTTAAGCGCGGGCCAAATTGCGACACGACTTTTGCCGCAGCTCTGTTGGCAAATTCGGCGGCGGTTTTAAAATCTTTGCCGTGGTTGATAGCGTGCAAGAAGGCACCGGCAAACATATCGCCTGCACCATTGGTGTCGATTGCTGTTACCGTTGCGCCGGCAACCTGGATTAATGTTTCGCCATCGAATACCAATGCACCATCGCCGCCGCAGGTGATAGCGAATTGCTTGCAGTATTTTTTCAGCGCTTCGCTGGCTTGTTCGATATTTTGGGTTTGGGTAAAACCAATCGCTTCATCTTTATTGCAGAAAATTAAATCGACACCTGCACCAATCATTTCTTCCAGTCCATCGCGGAAAAATTGCACCATGGCCGGGTCAGACAAGCTTAATGCCGTTTTGGTATTGTTGGCTTCAGCCTGTTTGCGCAGTTCAATTGCGGCCGCGCGGCCGGTGGGCGAAGTTACCAGGTAGCCTTCAATATAAACGTAATGGGAATCTGCTATTGCTTGTGTGTCCAGTTCATTGACGGAGAGGGTTTCGCTGATGCCCAAAAAGGTATTCATGGTGCGTTCAGCGTCCGGGGTGATCATCACCAGGCATTTGCCGGTAATACCCGCAGGCGGGGTAATGTGTGACGGTGTGGTCACCCCTGCGGCTTTCATATCAGCCAGATAAAAATGGCCATTGTCATCGTTGGCGACTTTACAGGAATAGAAATTATTGGAACCAAAGTAACTGGCGGCGATGATGCTGTTTGCCGCTGAGCCACCGCTGGCTTTGTGCGATGCGACCAGGTGGTTTTGCAAGTAATCGATAAGCTGTTGCTGGCGCGCTTCATCCACCAGGGTCATCACTCCCTTGGCGACGGCCATGGTGGTGAGATCGGCGTCGGTGAGGGTGATTTCGGTATCGACCAGTGCCGCGCCTATGCCGTAGATGTGATATTGCTTGCTCATTATGTTTGCCTGTGAGAATGACGCAGCAGATCTGCGTGGTTGATTGTGATTTGCGCGGCATTATGCAAAATTCGTCGATACGGCGAAAGCATTAGTACACATTGTTGCTCGCAATCAACGGTCACGGCCAGTAAACTGGCGCGCTAATTTTTAGTAGTAAATTCTGTGTGTGCCTTATGACCAAACGCCGTACCACCAGCCGCCGCGCAAAATCTTCCACGCCCGCCAGTCGCCGTCATGGCTGGGGGTTAGTGCGCATCTGGATTCTTTATGGTGTGCTGCTGGTTATTGCGTTGCTGGGGGTCTGGACGCTCTACCTCGATTCCGTCGTACGCGAAAAATTTGAAGGCAAAAAATGGGCACTGCCAGCACGTGTTTATGCGCGGCCATTGGAGTTGTATCAGGGACTGTCGTTAACGCCGGCGCTGTTTGAGCAGGAGTTGCGCGCGCTGGGTTATCGTTTTGATGGCGATATTAATTCGCCCGGGCAAGTGGTAAAAAAAGTCAGCTCGCTTTCGCCAGAGGTGACTTATCACATCCATAGTCGCGGTTTTGCGTTTTGGGATAAAACCGAGGCGCCGCGCAAATTTATGTTGCGCGTCGCTAATGGTTCCGTGCAAGGGCTGATCGATTTGACGGGTGCCGATTTGCCTCTGGTGCGTTTGGAGCCGGAAGAGATTGGCGGTTTTTATCCTGCCGATAAAGAGGATCGCCTGCTGGTGCGTCTTGCCGATTTACCACCACTGCTGGGCGAAACTCTGCTCGCGGTTGAAGATAAACATTTTCTTGAGCATCACGGTGTATCGCCGCTTGCGATTATTCGCGCGGCCTGGGTCAATGTTACCCATGGCGATGTAGTGCAGGGCGGCAGTACCATTACCCAGCAATTGGTGAAAAATTTTTACCTCACCAATGAGCAGAGTTTGCTGAAGCGAAAAATTCCTGAAGCCATTATGGCGGTGTTGTTGGAAGTGCATTACAGCAAATCCGAAATTCTGGAAACTTACATCAACGAGATTTTCCTGGGGCAAAGCGGTCCGCGCGGCATTCACGGTTTTGCGCTGGCGGCACAACATTACTTTCGCCAGCCGCTAAAAGAACTAAAGCCGAAGGACCTTGCGCTGCTAATTGGTCTAGTGAAAGGCGCTTCCTACTACAACCCTTGGAAACATCCCGAGCGCGCAAAAGAGCGGCGCAATGTGGTGCTGGCGGTGATGCACCAGGAAGGGTTGATCGACCAGCAACAATTGAAACTGAGCCAGGCATCGCCTCTTGGTGTGGTGGCACCGAGTGAAGCCAGTTCTACCACCTATCCAGCCTTTATGGATTTGGTAAAGCGCCAACTGAAACAGGATTACGACGAAGACGATTTGCGCAGCGAAGGCTTGCGCATCTTCACGACGCTTTCGCCCATGGTGCAGCGCCAGGCCGAGAAGTCGCTCAAGTTGCGCACCGGGCAGTTGGAAAAGCAATACAAAATCAAAGAAGTCCAAGGCGCAATGGTGGTGACCTCAGTAGGTGGGGGGGAAATTCTGGCGGTAGTGGGCGATACCAACCCGCGCTTTGCCGGATTGAATCGCGCGCTGGATGCCAAGCGTCAAATCGGTTCGCTGGCAAAACCCTTTGTGTATTTGACGGCACTGGAAATCCCGCAGAAATTTAATCTGGGCACAGTGATTAGCGATGCGCCGGTGAGTTACAAGTCAGGCGGTAAATGGTGGGCGCCGCAGAATTACGACAAAAAAGATCACGGCGATATTCCGCTCTATAAAGGCCTTGCCTATTCCTACAACCAATCCACGGCGCGTTTGGGTATGACGCTCGGCTTGAGCGCGGTGACCAAAACGATCAAGCGCGCGGGTTATCCGGGTGATGTACCTGAATTGCCGGCGATTCTGCTGGGTGCGATAGAAATGTCGCCCCTGGAGGTGGCTGGTATTTACCACACGCTCGCCGCTGAAGGTGTGTACACCCCGCTGCACGCAATTCGCGATGTATTGACAGCAGATGGTAAGCCGCTCAAGCGTTACCCGCTGGAACTGGAGCAGCGCTTTTCCACCGAGGCAACATTCCAATTGCGTTACGCCATGCAGCGCACCCTGCGCGAAGGTTCGGGTCGCAGTGCCTATAACCAGATTCCGTCATCGATTGATCTGGCTGGCAAAACGGGGACTACTAATGACCAGCGCGACAGCTGGTTTGCCGGTTTCAGCGGCGAGCATCTGGCCGTGGTCTGGTTGGGGCGTGACGATAATAGTCAGACGCCTTTGAGTGGTGCCGGCGGTGCGCTGCAAGTCTGGTCGGACTTTATGAAGCAATTGCCGACGCGCAGCCTGGAACAAGAGCCGCCGACTGGCGTTAGCTTTGATTGGGTGGATTTGGCCACGGGCAAGCTGAGTGCGGAGACATGTGAAGGCTCGGCTTGGCTGCCGCTACGCGATGGCTTCCGCCCTCTGCAAACGGTCGATTGTAAAATGGCGGGCAACCCCATCAAGAATTTCTGGCAGAAGCTGGTCAATTGACCGGCTTCTGGCCCCCGGACCGCGTTTCTTTTTCCCTTCTGTTACCTCTCTTTTCTGCCACCTCTTGCCTGCCTATTTCGTCCTATTAGAGATGCTATTAATGGTTAATTGTCGTGCGCCAAAAATTTTCCCGCCGTCTGAATCCAACCCTCGCTAGACTGTGTCTGAGTTTATGAGTTGGGGCAATGTAGGCTGGATTCTGGTTACCAGAGTCTGTAGCAATTCGCCCGGATATTTCCAAGAGGCTTATCCCATGACCTTATTGAATAACTTCTCGCGCCGACTGGGGGTGCTTGTCCTGGCCAGTGCGCTGCATCTACCTGCGCTGGCCGCAGAGCTGGAGGGAACTACCGTTCCCGTCGGTAGCTCAGCGCAGGTAGAGGTGCAAGTGCCTGTACCTGATCCTGTGCCTATTACAGCGCCTGCTCCGGTTAGCGATCCAGTTTCCTCTGATCAGGCTGCGTCGAAGTCTCCAGCACCAGATCAGGCTCCGGTAGCACCGGCGACAGATGTGCCACCAACGGCACCTCCCTCCGATGAACACCACAGCGGTTGGACGTCGGAACACGAACGGCAAATGCGCGATATGGAACGGCAGGTGCGCGATCAGGAACAGGCGATGCGCGATCACGAGAAACATATGCGCGACAACGAGAATTGGCAGCGTGAACTGGATAAAGGTTTGCAAGAGGCCTTTGGTAAGACAGATTTTGATGCGGGAGATTTCAGCGTGGCACTTTTAATTCCTATCTTGGCGATCACTTTTATCTTTGGTGGGCCTATTTTTTTAGTGTGTTTCCTGATGTTGCAACACTATCGTGACAAGGCGCGCCGCCAGCAGGATATCAACACGAATATCGACAAGTTGCTCGCCAACGGGCGCGATATTCCGGTGGAGTTACTGCGCGGTGATGAGCCCAAAGCCGCGAGTGATAATGGTGATTTGAGCCGCGGTGTGCGCAATCTTTTCCTGGGGATCGGCTTGCTGATTTTCCTCACCGCTCTGGTGGGGTTTGATATAGGCGCGGTCGGGTTTATTTTGATTGGGCTGGGGCTATCGCACATTCTTATCTGGTACCTGAACAAACCCAAGGCGAGCACTGAACCACAGGCTGGGCAACAGGACTAAACCGCATGTCAGTTCCCGATCAGGAATTGATTGCGCGGGTGGTCAGCCGCAAGGATCAGCATGCCTTTGCGCAGCTGGTCCTGCGTTACCAGTCGCAGCTGCGCACCTGGGCGCGGCGACTGTGTAATGGCGACACTCACCTCGCGGACGATCTGGCGCAAGAGACCTTTATGAAGGCCTATGCAGCGCTGGGTGCGTTTCGCGCGGAAGCCAAGTTTTCTACCTGGCTGTATCGCATCGCTTTCAATATTGCCGCCAACCGTTGGCGCGCGAAGAAAATTGAATGGTGTGAGTTGGATGAGAACGAGGAGGTGGAAGCAGACCTGTGCAGCCTGCAACAATTCCATGCCCAAAAAGATGTGGAGGCCGCCATGCAAACCCTGAGTGCAGGGCAGCAGCTGGCCATTCGGCTATGCTTTGAAGATGGCTTTTCGCACGAAGAAGCAGCGACTATTATGGGGATTCCGCTCGGCACGGTGAAAACCCATATCAATCGCGGTAAGCAGAAACTCCAAACCCTGTTGGCATCCTGGCAGGATGCATTACCCGATTAACCGGTCTTGCCAGCCATGC
>JAGKXA010000307.1 GCA_021151615.1 Cellvibrionaceae bacterium
TAACCTGGTATTGCAATTTGGTGATGAGCGGCTTTCGGGGACTGGGCTGGATCTGGCAGCATTGCGTACCTACAACGCCATGGGTGGCGTGACCGATGGTGATGGCGATGGCTGGCGCTGGGATGGTGAAGCATCGGTGATGCTTACCTCGGGTACTTTGGGTCAGCCAGGCAGTACTGTGAGCCGCACTAGCGGTGATGGACATGTGGCAGTTTACTCTTGGAGTGTGGCCAATAGCCGTTATGAATCCTTTGAGGGAGCCGGAGCGGTAGATACGCTCAAGTATGTTTCCAGCGAGTGGACCTGGACTGACGGCAGCAGCCAGACCGTTGAAAAATATGATAGCACCGGAAAAATCAAAAGCCGCGCAGATGCCAGTGGCAACCTGATCAGCTTCACCTACAGCGGGAATAAGTTAACCAGTATTAAAGATACTGGCTCGGGCCAGGAGCTCGTCTTTAACTACGAAAATGGCCGCGTATCGCGTATTGATACGCGCGAGCTTGGTGGGGGAAGCCTAACCCAGCAGGTGTATTACGGTTACGACAGCTATGGTCGTCTGGAAACCGTTAAAACCGATATTAGCCCGGAAGATAACAGCATCCTGACGGGCAGGGTCTATACCACGACCTATACCTATGACGGCACCAGTTTCCGTGTCCAGAGTATTAGCCAGAGTGACGGTGTGGCGGGCGCCAACAGCCATGTCTACGTTAGTTATACCTACGATGCTTCGTTCCGCATTAAAACGGTAACCGATGCAAGTGGTACCCAGACCTTTAACTACTATGCAGCCAGTGGTACTACCCTGGCTAATACGACCGTTACTAACGAGCTGGGCCAGGTTTGGGTTTATTCCTATGACGCCAATGGCCAGTTGAAGCAGGTGCAAACTCCCGCAGTCGACGGTCAGGTCATTCTTACCCAATATGCCTATGACGCATACGGCAATGTTACTCAGATCATTGACGGCCGCGGCAATAGTATTGTTTATCAATATGATGCCAGTGGTAACCGGACGCTGGAACGCGATGCATTGGGCAATACCGTTACTCGCACCTATGACGCCAACAACCAACTGTTGACCGAAACCCGCTACCGTGTGCGCGACTCTGATGGCGCAGGAAGCGCTTTACCCAGTGATCCGATGACCACGCGATACACCTACGACACTTCCAGCCGGCTCCGTTTTATTGTGACCGCCGAAGGACGGGTGACGGAGTATCGGTATAACGCGCAGGGCAACCAGACAGATACAATCCAATACACCAATGGTACCTATGCTACTAGCGCATTGGGCATTGCTGACACCATCACCGAGAGCCAGCTGACAACCTGGGTTGGAGCCCAGGATAAAACCAAGCTCCAATTGAGCAAATTCGCATACGATTATCGCGGCAACCTGACTGAAAAGACCGATTATGCCACTACCAATTCCAGCGGCGCCGGAGTGCTGGATAATGCAACCACTATCACCCGCTATGTATATGATGCGCATGGCCAGTTAAAGAAAACGATTGCAGTCAGGGGGACGGCGAGAACCGAAGCGGTTGACCTGAGTGTGGTGGCTTACGATGGCTTGGGTCGTTTGCAGAGCGTTACTGATGCCAGTGGTTCAAGTACAACCGTTTATGAAAGCGTCAATGGTGCTGATGGTTCAAGATACAAAATCAACATCACCAATTCTGCTACTGGCCTGACCACCAGCCAGGCCTTTGACACCAAAGGCAGGTTGATTAGCGTAAGCCAGACCGCTACCGGCGAAACAGACCGCACGACCCAGTATATTTATAATGCAGCGGGCAACCTGGCGATGTTGCAGGATGCCTCGGGCAATCGCAGCTACACCTTCTACGATGCTGCTGGCCGTGTGCAATTTAGCGTCAGCGCAACAGGTAAGGTTACCGAGTACAAATACAACAAAAATAGCCAGGTTACCCACCAGATTGAATACAGCAAACTTGCTACCACCACCAGCTGGTTCAATGGTACTGCGGTAACCAAAACGACATTGACAACGGGCGCATCAGGCACAGTTGATGTTCGTACCGATGCAACCAACGATCGAACCATCCAGTTTGACTATGATGAAGCCGGGCGCCTGGTCACCCGAATCGATGCGGCTGGCAATAGCACCACAACCAGCTATAACGGAGCCTCTGAAGTTACCCAGGTCCAAAGCGGTAGCAGGGTGACCCGCTATTATTATGATCACGATGGTCGTCAGGTCGGGGTGTTGGATGCACTGGGATATTTGACCGAGAATAAGTTTGACGCTGCCGGTCGTCTGGTCAGGACAATTAAATATTATTCCCGCAGTCCTGTCGCGCCCCTGAGCCAGCCAACCTGGACTGGCGCAGTCAACCAAACCCTGTTACTTGGCACTCCCTTTAGCTATACCCTGCCTGTGGCTGTTGATCCCAATGGCTTGTCGTTGACCTATAGCGTTTACGGAGGATTGCCTTCCTGGGCCAGTTTTGATCCTGCGACCTTGACCCTCAGCGGTACCCCGGTCTCTCTGGAGCCGGCGACGGTTACCTTGCGCGCCATTAACAGTGACGGTGCAACAGCAGACCTGACCTTTACCTTGACAGGTGTGGACAACGCACCGGGTTGGCAAACGCTGACTGATCAAAGCCAGGCGGTCAATTCGGCGGTGAATATCACCTTGCCAGCGGCGGTTGACCCGGATGGACATAGCGTTAGCTATAGCGTTTTAGGTCTGCCTGCTGGCCTGGTTTTCGATGCTAACAGCCGAAAAATCAGCGGAACGCTTTCCACTCCTGGCGTTTATAACGTCACAGCCAATGCGACAGACATCTACGGCGTTGCTACGACCAAAACGTTTAAATTTACCGTTACCAATGCTGCGCCCACCTGGGGCGCATTAAGTAATTGGACCCAGGCAGTCAATTCAGCTGTAAACATCACCTTGCCTGTGGCTGTAGATCCGGAAGGGCAAGAGCTCACCTACAGCGTAACCAACTTGCCGCCGGGTTTAACTTTTAATCCGGACAATCGTGAAATAACCGGTGTGTTGACGGGGCCTGGTACTTATACTGTTACGGTCAGGGCGACAGATCCAAATGCGGCATTTACCAACCAGACCTTCACCTTTACCGTTACTAATACGGCACCTGTATGGGCTGCGGCTACACCGCCGGCAGCTAAAGTCGGCACCACTTATACCTATACTGTGCCGATTGCCACTGATGCAGAAGGCCAGGCGATTACCTATTCCGCTGTTACCCTGCCGACAGGGTTTACGTTTAACACTGCGACCCGTGTGTTAAGCGGGCCTATAGGCAACATTTCAGGCAGCCTTCCCGTCATTTTAAAAGCGAGTGATGCCAGTGGTTCATTCAGCAACCTGAGCTTTAGTATTGCGATTACCAATGAAGCGCCGGTTTATCAGTCAACCCTGGCCAGCCAGACCGCAAAAACGGCACATAGCTTTAGCTACACTGTGCCGGCAAATGCCTTTACCGACGCCAACGGTGACACCCTGACCTACACCGCTTTCTGGGTCCAGGAAGTAACAAGTGGCGGCGGTTCCGAGAGCGGCGGTACTACTACCCCCCAATTTAAC
>JAGKXA010000308.1 GCA_021151615.1 Cellvibrionaceae bacterium
GGGCAAATCGCAATTTGCGCGGCGAAGTGTTTGCCAATAAAGGAGGCGACCGAGGTACATATCAGGTCCAGGCCGCCGTTTAATTTCCAGTTGGCAATCACTATAGGTTTACGTTGTTTCATGGTTTTCCCGGTTGATCTTGTTGTCGTTATAAACGCTTTGTCGCGGTGGAGGTTACTGCCGCCAGACGCTATTGCGTCTGGGTTGGATTGGGCGCGGCGACCGGCGTTTCGTACACGCAGGCCTCGGTGCTGAATCCGTAGTAGGTATAGGTGAATGGAAAGCACTGGTAGCTGGCCAGTACATCGCTTTTGGTCGCTGCGGCTTGTGGCTGCAGGTTAACCTGGGTTGCATCTTGCCGTGGGTTAGCGGCAGTTACATGAGTCCTGTTCACTGGGATTACCTCTGTGATGGGTGACTGTGTGTATTGCCGATAAGGTGAGCTTCTGCAGAGCTGTTAGTAAAAATGCTACACAGCGAAATGAAATCGGGCAAGCAGGAAGTGAAATTATTTTGTCAAAAAATGGATTTTATTGAATTTTTAATCCTATTTTTTGTGCGTTTTTGTGTGAAAACGTTTCGTTACTTGATGCTCAGGAAATGTAATCGTTTACATTTTGGGGTGGTTTTTTATTGTGTGCTACGTCGTTTGCACACGTGAACCAGGGCATCTCCCAAGTATCTGTATTGCTCTTCCTGGCTTACATCTGCGCGATGTATCTGGATAGGGTTTCAAATTTTTCCGGATCGTTATCGACAAAGCGAATCACGACTTTTACCACATTGGTATCCGGGCGGTTTTCTCCGGCCTGTATGCTATGGACATAGCCGTTGACGCGTGCAAGGCTGCTGCCATCGTCCGTTTCAATATCCACTGCCGCCTGTTCAAACACACTGGGCAGGTTGTCGCCGCGCTGCATGAGGCCACTCATTAATTGCAGCGACATTTCACGGATTACACAGCTGAATATACGATTATTGGCAAAGCGCAACTGGGCTTTGCCCTTGGCCGATTTGGGAGTTTCCACCACTTTCATGGCGGGTTTGGCGCCGAGTGCGCTGGCGCTGCTATTGGCAAACGGATTCGCCGGTTTTGGGGCTGCGGCAATGGCGGGTTCTGCGCGGCCGCCGGTCAATACATCCACCGAGGCAAAAGCAATACCTTGTGTTGTTGCCCCGCTGGCGCGCATTGCGGGTGTTTTCCCAATGACTTTTAATTGTTTGAAGACTTTTTTAAGTAGCTCTTCGGCGGAAAAGGGTTTGCTTAAATAATCTGAAACACCTAATTCAATCGCCTTGATAATATGGTTTCTATCGCCACGGCTGGAAATCATAATGAAGGGAATTTTTTCAGAGTTGGGCATAGCGCGCAGGGTGGTAAGTAATTCCGCACCGGTCATGTTCGGCATTTCCCAATCCGAGAGAATCAGGTCAACGGCCTGGTTTTTCATCTGTGCCAATGCGCGTGCACCATCGGGGGCATCAATCACTTCCACGCCGGGAATTTTATCGCGCAATTGCTTCTTGATCATATCGCGAATAAAGGTAGCGTCGTCCACGACCAGAATGCGAATTCCCATGATGAGTGCCCCAAGTGTTAATCACTAAATTTAGTCATTAAATACTAGCGCAGCCCGGGTGGGTTTGCGTATCAATCGCATGGGGTAGAACTACTCACGCGCGTTGGCGCAAGTGATGGATAGGTTTTTCCAGGGTGGTTTCGTCATCGCAAAAATTGCCTGCATGGGCGGCTTCCACTGCAATGCGCATCCAATGGGTTAATTCAGCGGGCGAGGAGAGGACATTGTCCGGCAATTGGAAAAAACAGGATTCTACCTGTACGGCGACACGCGGTTGAAATGCCTGCATACCGCGCGCAATAAACAGTGCGCGCGATGCCTCGTCGGCGCGGAAGTACAGGCGATCATTAATAATCAGCGCAAATTGTACGCCGCGATGGTAAATGCCTACACCGTTAAAAATACGGCGATAGGAAACCTCTGCCACACGCGACAGGCTGGCAAGCACACGATCGAGGTAGGCGTGACTGAGGTTCATGGGGCGATATCCTATCGATTATTCGAGTTATAAAAGTTTGCCCAATGTAGGTAGCCAGGCGACGCAAAGCAATCGTTGCTTAAGATTGTTTTTTACGTCGTTGGCGGTGGTGCCGATTTTTTGGATATATAGGGTTTACTGCTCAAAATATTTTTTGATATTTCGATTAAGCAGCCTGTTCCTCGCGTGTGAAAACCCATTCTCTTGCAGACGACATGGCCTCGTTAAAGGTATAGCCGGCGGTGTTGAAATCCTTAATGGCTTCGCTGTTCTTGAGTTGTTGCTGGATGATGTAAGCACTCATCATGCCGCGCGCTTTCTTGGCAAAGAAGCTGATAATTTTGTACTGGCCATTTTTGCAATCTTTAAACACGGGCGTGATCACCTCGGCATCCAGTTTCCCGGTGCTGACGGAACTCCAGTACTCGGTAGAGGCCAGATTGACCAACACTTTTTCTTTGCGTGTTTTCAGTTCGTCATTAAGTTGGTCGGTAATGATATCGCCCCAAAAGTGATAGAGATTTTTACCGCGCGAATTGACAAAACCGGTACCCATTTCCAGGCGGTAGGGTTGGATCAAATCCAGTGGCCGCAGCAACCCGTATAAACCGCTGAGAATACGCAAATGCTGCTGCGCAAACGAAAAATCTTTTTTGCTAAACAGCTCAGCCTGCATACCCGTGTAGACATCGCCCTTGAACGCCAGCACGGCTTGTTTGGCGTTGCGTGGCGAGAAGGGCAATTGCCAATCCTGAAACCGTTGGGCATTCAGCTCGCCGAGTTTTTCACTGATATCCATCAGGCTTGAGACATCCGCCGGCTTCAAGTGGCGCAACTGGTCAATCAGCTCTTGCGAGTGTTCGAGAAACTGCGGCTGGCTGTGATCCTCAATCGCCGGTGCGGTTTCAAAATCCAGGGTTTTTGCGGGGGAAATGACATGCAACATAGAAATTCAAGCAACTAAAAAATGAATAGGAGGGCTTATTCGGGTTTAAGGATGTCTAACCACCAGTTGAGCGGGGTTTGGCCATCGGTGGGGTCATAGACATTGCCGTACATCCAGGCACTTTGGCCATCTTGCCCCACATAGCGGTTGAGGATTTCCTCGATCGCCTCAAAGCCGCAGCTGACATGGATGCTGTACACCAGCAGGCGTGGAGTCTCGCGGTCCAGCTCGCCGCCCAGCTTTTCCAACTCCGGGCTGAGCTGGTCGGACAAGGCACCGGTATCACCGCGACTAAACACACGGATACTCAAATTGCCGCTGCGCTGAACCAGGTCGAACTCACGGGTCTCCGGCAGCATGCGCACCACATCGCCGCTGGCCAGCCCCTTGGCAAAGGCGGGCGATTGCACCAGTTGCAGGGTGCCGTCATCCAGTTCGCGCACTTGCAGTTGTTCTACTATGGGTTTGTTGTCGGCACCGATACCGGCGAAAAGCTCAATAATTTGCAGGGATTTCATTCGGGGGTCACTTGCTGGTTAACATTCAGGTTTAAAAAAGCTGTGGCATTATACGCAGCTCAGCGACCATGACTGGCTGTGTTACCAACCCGGTGACTGGTGAAAGCCAGATCTCATTAATGTCGCCCGAGCAGGAAGTCGCCACTGGTGCGCAAAACTATGGCCCGGCCCAGCAATCCCAAGGCGGTCAATACACCGTTGACCCGGGGTTGACTGCCTATGTGCAATCGGTGGGTAAAAAACTGGCGGCCGTGAGCGATCGCCCTGACCTGCCCTACGAATTTGTGGTGCTGAATAACGATGTGCCCAATGCCTGGGCAATGCCTGGCGGCAAGTTGGCCATCAATCGTGGCTTGCTGGTGTATCTGGAGGACGAAGCCCAGCTGGCTTCGGTACTTGGCCATGAAATCGTCCATGCCGCTGCACGCCATGGTGCCCAGCAGCAAACACAAAACGTGTTGCTGGGTGGGGCGGTGCTGATTGCCGGTGTGGCCATCTCCGAGAAAAAACCGGAATACGGCATGTTGGGTATGGGTGCACTAGCGGTGGGCGCGCAAGCCTGGCAAGCCAAATACGGTCGCGGCCATGAATTGCAGTCCGACGAAGTGGGTATCAAGTACATGGCCAAGGCCGGATACGATGCGCAAGCGGCCGTCGAATTGCAGGAGATTTTCGTGAAGTTATCGGAAGGCCGCAATTCCGGTTTTATTGAAGGCCTGTTTGCCAGCCATCCTCCTTCTCAGGAGCGCGTAGCCAAAAATCGTGTAACTGCAGCCAAGTACCCAGGCGGCGTGCGCAATAAAGAGGCCTATCAGCGCGCCATGGCGCAGGTAACCAAAGACAAAAAGGCTTACGAGAATTATCAAAAAGCGCAGAAGCTGGCGGGCGAGAAAAAATATATCGATGCGCTGGGCTATGTCGATAAATCCATCGCCCAACAACCAAGAGAAAATTTATTCTGGGAGATGAAAGGCCAGCTGCTGCTACAACAGAAAAAAACTGATGAAGCTGTAGG
>JAGKXA010000082.1 GCA_021151615.1 Cellvibrionaceae bacterium
GATTTTTTGGGGCAAGGCGACGCAGTTGAAGTATTACTAAGCGAAGATACGCCCCCTAACTTTAGTATGGGGGGCGCTCTTAAACCTTAATGGATATATTATTCCACACGCGCAATCACATTAATCCGCACAGTGCGCGTGGCCAAATGCACTTCACGCAAAAAATACGCAAGCCCCACAATTAATGTGAGTGTGGATGCAGTAAACAACGCGCTAATTACCCACTTGAATTCTACTTGCAATAACACCTGCAAAAAAATTACCGCGACTACCACACACACTAACAACGCGGAACAAGTACAGGCGGTAATGGCAAGGCTGGCGTAGTGGCGGCGGCGTTCGAGGCGATTTAATTCTTTGGGTAATTCTGGGGAATCCTGCAGATGTGCAGGCAGCGGTTGCTCGGTAAGGCTACGGCCACGATCAATAATCCGCGCGAGACGACCCGCCACCACATTGAGCAACCCGGCAATACCGGTCAATAAAAATACCGGTGCCAATGCCAGTTGGATGGCGTGGGCGATATCACCAAAATTGGTAGCAACTGCTGCGGTCGAACTCATTAACTGGCCACCTTCAAGTCAAATGGGCGAACGTTATATTCCTTTTTATACTGTCGCGTCCACCATAAATCGTAAGCGTTTTGCAATTTCAACCAATGATCGACAGAGGGCTAGATAAACGCTATTTTTTATCTTTCTGTTGCTGCCCACTGTTAAACATTAGTAACTTATCCCAATCAATTGCGCCACTATCATCAGAAAAACTGTTTAGAAATTCCTTTGAAAGTCTATTTTTGGCCTTATCAAAAGCATTCATAAAATCCACTCTATGCTGCAAAGGCTTATCTCTCATTAATCGAACAACTTTTAAATAAAAATCGTGATCATTGGTCAAAAAGGCCCAAAAATCCTGCCCAGCTAATTCCTTGAAGTTCACGGTTGATTTTGCAGACTGCTTCTTTTTCCCATAGCAGTAACCAACAACAGGATCAAAGTGTAACTTCATTTTATTGAGACGTTTTCGCAGACTCTCAAAATTTTCACCCTGCTTTTTCTTACTGCTGGAATTAAACACATTAACGCCAGATTTAACTGCTATTGGAGTAATTGACCGATCATCATAAATCGTGATATCGACGCCTTCACCATCGGAAACGACAACACTTGCACCAGGATTAGCTTGCTCTGCAGCCCAACGGACAAGCGGCTCAAAAAAGTCATTTCCAAATTTTGTTTCATCTGAACTTGAGACATGCGCACGCAAAACCTCTTCAACTATATCATCTGCTGCGGCGACCCCCATTGCCCTGAATAAATAGGGATTTTTTCTCTTTAGGGTATCAATGAGCTGAAGCTCATTAAGCGCAGTTGTTCTTTTTTCATAGAAAATATCCAAAAGCTCTGCAATTTTTCGCTCTAGCAAGCCAACATCAATTGCCATAAAAATCCATCACTCATAATTACCGGAAAGCATTTGTGACATTTGTTTCATTGTATCGTGAACAGAAGTTCCTCTCATACGTTTTACTTTGACGTGAGAATTACCAAGTGCGACAGAAATAAGCATTTGGCCAATTGCACGCCCAAGAGGAATAGGAACTGCATTACCTATTTGCCGGTAACAATCAGACGTTTTACCCTGAAAAACCCAATGATCAGGAAATTGTTGAATACGCGCATATTCCCTGACGGATAAAGGGCGATTTTCCCGCGGATGGCAGAGCAATGTGGCTTTTTGACTAGGGCTTGTCACCAAAGTCGGTGAAGGCTCGGCAAACGATAATCGACGATAAAACCCGACTTTGCCACCACCTGACTCATATGCTCCACCCATTGCAACCTTTGCTTTAACTGGAGATAGGGAGCGCCAATTCCCGCCTTCTGGAATCAGCTTCATATATTCAGCAATAGTGGACGAAAATTTACCGCAATCACCCGTATCAGAAAGATCAGCGATGGCGTCGCCAAGCGTTCGCCAACGCATTTCAGGGACTTGATGCATATGAAAATGTGTTGGTGATGGCAAAAAGATAGCTTCATTATCTCGGCTACCAATAATCACCAAACGCTCACGAAATTGAGGCGTACCATAATGGACAGCATCCAAAACCCCATGAACAGTGTGATACCCCAGGGCCTTAAACTTAACTAATATTTGGTCAAGTACAGGGGCAGAGAACTTATCATTAGGGTCAGAAGGCATAGATGCCAGACCCTTTACATTTTCCATGACAAAAAAACGCGGCAACACAGTTTCCACCACATGGATAAATTGCCGGTAAAGCGCCCCGCGCTCATCCTCAATCCCCATACGTTTTCCCGCTGTAGAAAATGACTGGCAGGGAGGCCCCCCCACCACAGCAAAGACAGAACCTTTCTTTAATTTGCCCGGCTTGAGTAAAAAATTGCACTTGGGATCATTTTCAATTAACTCGCGAATATCTCCCTCAACGGCAACATGGCCATTAGTGCGTATAGTTTCAACGCACCATTTATCAAAATCCTGAGATACGGCAACATTCAAACCAGCTTGCATCAACCCAAGATCAAGTCCCATGGCTCCCGAAAACAAAGATATAACAGGAAAAGGGGCTCCCCCCTCGATACCTATAACGTTTTTCATTTTATTAGCGCACTGCCTCAAAAATCACTGTATAAACAACCAGCAAAATAATGTAGCACTATAGGTAAGAGATTCACAGAAAGGAAGCCCTTTTCACCAAAGAATTACCATTAATCAAACCTTATGCCGCTTGATCGCCTGCTGCAATTGGCTGAGGGTTACGCTGCGCGCAAGCTCCTGGCTTTTGCGGATGTGTTTGGTCATGGCTTTGCGCGCTTGCGATTTATTTTTTTCACGGATTAATTGGCAAATGGAAAAATGTTCTTCGCAGGTTTCAATGACCGATTGGCGATCCGGAAAACCTAACCGACGCAAAATGCGGATATTGTTGTTGATGTCGCGCAGGTAATTGGCGAGCACCGGGTTACCGCTGCCAATCGCGATACCGATATGAAACGCTTCTTCGCGCGCTTTGATTTCTTCCATGTCCAGCTCGTCATCCAAACGCTCTGCATTCCAGTCTTCCTGCAAGGCATCCAGGTCGTCGTCATTCATATGGTCACAGGCGAGCTCCACCGCGCTAGCCTCAAGCATGATGCGCACGTCGTAATACTGGCTAATGGTTTCAATATCCACCGAGCGCACAAAGCAGCCCTGTTTGGGCATGATGGTGATTTGCCCCTCGGTTTCCAGCCGCTGCAAGGCGGCACGCACCGGGGTGCGGCTTACCTGGAAATCCTCGGCGATTTCCGATTCGGTAATGCGCGTGCCGGGGTAGATTTCGAAATCGATAATCTTTTTCTTAAGCTGGTCATACACCAGTTGTGCGGCTGATTTGGGGGTCGTCAAAACACCTGCTCCCGTTGCGGATTTGCGCCTGTAGCGCGCCTTTACTGCATGGTAGGCGAGCCCCAAGACCTTGTAAACAAACCCCGCACTCCCCGCCCAATGAGTATTCAATTCGCCCTCTGCCGGTGCAGCACTAATTGGTGGCGCTGTGTTTTGGCGCTCATTCATCTCCCACACCTACAGCTACCTAATCACCCCCGGAGAAATAAATACCCAGCCTATTCAATAAGTTAATAACTTAAACATGGATATTTTTTGGACTGGCACAGCTTATGCAGCACGCAACGTTGTATACAACAATGTTCTAAAACAGGAACTTTTGAGGATGCAACCATGCCAAGTTTGAAGACCGCGCCCAGTTTGATTGCAAGTTTCACTGATGTTTGTTCCCGAGGTTTACGCCGGAGCCTGTTGGTGGCCGGCGCTTTTTTTCTTGCTATCACCGCTTCATTTGCACAGGCCGATGCACGTTGGAGCAGCACCAATTTGCAGTATCACTACGGCACAGATTACGAGCTGGGCGATGAAGAGCGCACGCTGATTACGCTGGAAAACGAAGTGACTTTCGGCACAGACCTGGGCCAGCAAATCACCCTGGCATGGGGTATGCCCTTTGCAATCGGTAAAGCCAAATTCAGTTTTGAAGGCTTCTTTGATTACGCCTGGGACGTTGGCCCCAGTGAAGACAACATAGTCACCCAACCGCGCTTGCTGTTGGACGTGGGCTCACTGTTTGATTCGCCCGGTGTATTTCAAGCAGGTATCGAATACCAAATCTGGAAAAACAAATTTGGTATTGACGGTGTCGATGAAAGTTTTCCCGAGCTGATGGTGAAATGGATCTTCTAGCATCGCGTGAAAAAATAGCATCGCGCTAAAAAATAGCAACGCGTGAAAAAATAGCCGCGCGCTAAAAAATAACCGCGCGGGAACATTTTTAACTCGAATGTTCGCAACGCAAATTTGAATGATCCAATCCCCAAAGAGACGGCCTGATGATTAGTTTGAGCGCACAACCCGAAGCCATTGATTTATCGCTCGCGCAAACCGCGTTGGTGATTATCGATATGCAGCGCGATTTTCTTGAGCCGGGCGGCTTCGGGGCAAGTCTTGGCAATGATGTGAGCCTGCTGCGCTCAGCGATTGCACCTTGCCAGGCACTGCTCGCTGCAGCGCGCGCCATGGGCATGCTGGTCATTCACACGCGCGAAGGTCATCTACCGGATTTAAGCGATGCACCGCCTGCGAAAATTATGCGAGGGAAACCGGAGTTACGCATTGGCAGCATCGGCCCCATGGGGCGCGTGCTGGTACGTGGCGAACCGGGCCACGCCATTATTCCGGAACTGGCACCCATGAACGGCGAAATCATTATCGATAAACCCGGCAAGGGTGCGTTTTATCGCACTGAATTAAATGATGTATTGAAAGAACAACGCATCGAAAATTTATTAGTGTGCGGTGTGACTACGGAAGTCTGTGTACACACCACTGTGCGCGAGGGCAATGATCGCGGTTATCGCTGTGTGGTCGTTGGCGATGCCTGCGCTTCATATTTTCCCGAGTTCCACCGTGTTGCACTGGCGATGATTCCGGCCCAGGGCGGCATTTTCGGCTGGGTGAGTAATAGCACCGCTGTTGTTGCGGCGCTCTCACCCAAACGCATGTCCACAACAACAGCGCCGTAAACAATTTTTCAAAAAATCTTCACAAAAGTTTCAAGCAAAATTTCAAAAAAATATTAATCGTTATCCCTGCTAGTAAACCCTACGAATAGGAGAGGACAAGACCATGAACAGCACCATGAACAGCAACGTAAAACTCTGGAAGCCCGGCGACTGGAATGCGCTTTTTGGTTTTGGCACCAACATCCTGGTGAACCTGTTGGTACTCACGGGACTGCTGCGCTTTGTGCTGCAAATGCCTGACGATATTGTGTTTGGCCGCATCCTCCCGGCGGTGGGTTTAATGATGTGTTTAAGCACACTGTATTACGCCTACCTCGCGTACAAATTAGCAAAGGAAACCGGTCGCACGGATGTGTGTGCACTGCCATCCGGCATCAGCGTGCCGCATATGTTTGTGGTGGTATTTGTGATTATGTTGCCGATTTCGCTTACCACCGGCGACCCCATTAAAGGCTGGGAAGCGGGTTTAACCTGGGTGTTTGTGCAAAGTTTTGTGTTAATGATCGGCGGCTATATCGCCCCCTTTATTCGCAAAATTACGCCGCGCGCGGCACTGCTTGGCACGCTCGCCGGTGTGTCTATTGCCTTTATTTCGTTGCGCCCCGCATTGGAAATGTTTATGACACCAGTGATCGGCGTTGTGTGCTTTTCAATTATTTTATTAAGTTGGTTTGGCGGCGTGCGCTACTTTAAAGGGATTCCCGCCGGATTGGTTGCCATAGCCGTGGGTACCTTAATCGCCTGGGGTTCTACGGCCGTAGGTTTAAATTTTGGTGGATTAAGTTTGGAAAAACTCACGCAGTCGCTCACCAGTTTTGGTTTTTCTATGCCCATTCCCGCTGTTGGGCATGTGTTTTCCGGATTTGAATTTATCGGCATTATTTTAGTCACTGCAATTCCCTTTGGCATTTACGATTTAGTCGAAGCCATGGATAACGTAGAGAGCGCTGCGGTTGCCGGCGATAGCTACCCAACCACACGCGTGCTCACTGCCGATGGTGTAATCAGTTTGATCGGTTGCTGCATGGGCAATCCGTTTATTAACGCCGTGTATATTGGCCATCCCGGCTGGAAAGCCATGGGCGGCGGTATTGGTTATTCTGCCGCGACCGGAGTTTCCGTGTTGGTACTTTGTTGGCTCAGCATTATCGCAGTCTTTTCGTCGGCCATTCCGCTAGTCGCTATTTCGCCCATCTTGCTCTACATCGGTATGCTGATCGGTTCGCAAGCCTTTCAGGAGAGCCCCAAATCCCACGCGCCTGCCATTATTGTTTCGCTAATGCCTCATCTCGCTGCCTGGGGCAAATTGCAAATTGATAATGTGCTGGGCGCGGCGGGAACCAATGCCGCTGCAGTGGGCATCGATAAACTCGCACAAAACGGTGTGCTGTATGAAGGGCTTTCTGTGTTAGGGGGCGGGGCGATATTGGGAGGATTAATGCTCGGTGCCATTACCGCATTTATTATTGATCGCAGTTTTATCAAGGCGGGATTATTTGCGTGCGCGAGTTCTGTTCTGACTTTCTTCGGTTTAATGCACGGTGAAGCTATTGGTATTGCTGAATCCCCAACCGTCGCCTTTGCTTATCTTGCGGTTGCCGGTGTGCTATTCGCTTGCGCGAAATTCAGTACAGTGTCGAGCAAAGCGCCGGAAACAGAGCATGAAGCAGAAATCATTGAGCCCGCACACTAAGCTGTAAGTTAAGGAGTAATCATGACGAATTATGCAGATAATCCGCCGCTTTATATTAACAGCACGCCTTATAGATGGCCCTACGATGGCGACCTGCGCCCGGAAAATACCGCGCTGATTATTATCGATATGCAAACGGATTTTTGCGGCAAAGGTGGCTATGTGGACACCATGGGTTACGACATTAATTTAACGCGCGCACCGATTGAACCTTTGCGTAAATTATTGCCGGCGATGCGCGCCGCCGGCTTCCATATTATCCACACGCGCGAGGGGCATAGACCTGACCTCGCCGATTTGCCCGCGAATAAACGCTGGCGCTCGCGTCAAATCGGTGCGGGCATCGGCGACCCCGGCCCCTGCGGAAAAATTTTAATTCGCGGCGAACCCGGCTGGGAAATTATTCCGGAGCTTGCTCCCATCGCAGGAGAAGTCATTATCGATAAACCTGGCAAAGGTTCCTTCTACGCAACAGACCTGGAAATGGTGCTGCACCTGCGCGGCATTAAAAATATTATTCTCACCGGCATCACTACCGATGTCTGCGTTCACACCACCATGCGCGAAGCCAATGATCGTGGTTTTGAGTGCGTATTACTTGCCGATTGTTGCGCGGCTACTGACCCGGCCAATCACAAAGCCGCTATTGCCATGATCCATATGCAAGGCGGTGTATTTGGCGCAGTCGCAACATCCACCGAATTATTAGCGGTAATCGCTCAATAATGTCGCGGTTAAAAAAGTGAACCAAACGCAGGAGACAGGTGTGGAAAAAAATCTGGTGTGGAAAAATTTAATCAACAGGAACTTTGATGACCCCGAATGGCAGTGGCAAGATTTCCGCGAAGGCGTCGATATTTTACCCCTGCACGGCGACCCCACCCAAGGCTGCTCTTCTGCACTACTGCGCTATCACCCCGGAGCACAGATTCCACGACACCTGCATGTCGGTATGGAATTTTTATTTATCCTACGCGGCAGCCAACGCGACGAACGCGGCGAATACCACACCGGCACCTTCCTCATAAATCCCGCCGACACCAGCCATGAAATTGTAAGCAAGGAGGGTTGTATTGTGTTGGCCGTGTGGGAAAAACCAGTGCGGTTTATAAAGGGGGGATAAATTCCTGCTTTTACATATTTATGAAATGTTGGGAAAGACCAAGAAAATTGAGCATTTCCTTGCCTACTGAAATTTGTTGATTGTTTTTTCATACGTACGATTACGCTGCGCTAATCGTACCTACGTGCTACGTGCTATAGCCAGTCATGTGACAGCTACAGCTACAGCTACAGCTACAGCTACAAACCCAACACTAATCCCAATCCGGCATCAAGCGCATTTAAGTGTTGCGCATTCAGCTTTGCTATTTTTTCTGTCAAAAAGATTTTATCGATAGTAATTATTTGGCTGACGTTGATAACAGAATCTTTGGCAAGCTTGGAGGATTTTTTCTGAAGCAGAATATTACCGGGCGCATCAGCGAGATGCAGATTGGAGGTAATTACAGCAGCCAAAACAGTGTTTATGCGGCTATCGTTAAACTCATTGGATGATACTATAACAACAGGGCGCCGAAAGCCCGGCTCAGAGCCTCTGGGTTCACCCAACGAAGCCCACCATATTTCGCCTTTTTTCACTACCAGTCTTCCTTGGTGATTGCGCCTTGTTTCGCAAGAGACTTTTGTTGCAGCTGATTAAACTCATCATCCAACGAATTGCTTTCATTGGCATAGACTTCATTGAGCTTCGCTGTTACGCCTTGCTGTTTATGCTGGGAGACAAATGCCTCTACTGCTTTGGAATAAAACTCGCTGCGCGACATGCCAAGCCGACCAGCCATTGCCTCGGCGCTTTCAAATACAGGGTCTGGAATTGAGATTGCTGTTTTCATGACAAAAGTATAACCATGGTTATACCGCGCAGTCAACCACTACAATAATAACTACTTGCTCAAGCCCACCATTGATTAAACCCACCAAACACTCACAACCGCGAAATAGCTGCAGCAAGATTTTCTCTTGCCCGATGCTCTAACAGAGCATAAAAATAATTATGGTGATAGATCCTATATCTATCCAAAAATGCCTGCAGGATTTCCTTACGTTTGTTTTTAAAAATGAATGATGGAACCCATAGGTATTCCTTGCGTACATTGTTTTCAAACTGCCAATACACATCCTCTGGCGCACCGAGAATTGCCAAATCAATATCAACCAGCAATTGCTCATCGTTGGTGGCAGGAACGGCGTTGTGGCAGGTGATCATTATCAGTTGATGAATTCGGCTTATTATTGATGAATCCAAATTATTAGCTTGCAAGAATTCGCTGCACCAGTTGGCGCTGTCCAGTTCATTGGTGGAGGAGTGCGGCTTATAAATGGCATCGTGAAACCACAGCGCCAATTCAATTTCAGCCGGATTTTCAGCGAGGTGCCGAATCGTATCCAAATGCTGCAAACACGCCGATATATGTTCGGCGGTATGATAATGCCTGTGCTTTTCAGCATAGGCATTATGCAGCGCGCGCCACTGGTCACGATTATCTTGCAGGCCTAATTGCGCCATGAGCGCGAGCCAACGATTTTCATCCATTACACTTCCCATACCAACAAACTACGCAATGATTAACAGCACCATCGGAAAACTATAACGGTGGTCGCTGTTTATTAACCCACAATTGCACCGATGGGCGCTGCCATTGTTCATTGGCATAGGTCACCAGGTGTTCAGGCACCGGGTCGCCGTGGATTATTAAGCGTTGCAGCATTACGGCCAAATCCATATCGGCAATGCACCAGTCACCAAATAAACTTTTCTGCCCGGGTTTTAACAGTGAATCTGCAACCGCAAATAATTTTTGCGCAGCCGCCTGGGCTTCTGCGGAGAGCGGCTCGTATTTTTTACCGTAGAAAATAACTTCCGTCGGGCGCAATTTGCGCAGCGCTAATAAGTCGCTGCGAATCCAGGCTTGAATCTGGCGCGCTTGCGCTTTGGCTTTTTTATCGCGCGGGTATACCGGATGCTCGGGAAAGGCGTCTTCCAGGTATTCGCAAATAGCAGTGGATTCGGACAGTGAAAAATCGCCATCAACCAACGAAGGCACCCGCTGGGTGCGGGATTGCTTAATAAATTCCGGCTGTTTATTTTCGGCAGCATCCAGATTAATGGAAATTAATTCGGCGGCTATCCCTTTTTCCTGCAACACCACAAAACAGGCCATAGCCCAAGGGCTGGCATAGTGGGAATCAACATAAAGCTTAAACACTGACATAGTATTTCCCTTGGTTTACTCTAGTATTAGTGCAGCAGCTGTGTGTGCTGCAAACCTATTACACCACACATGTACAGCGAACCTTTTACCACAGTTTTATCAATAGGAAAATTCATGCCGCTAAAAGCCCTTGCCAGCCTATGCCTAGTTGCTCTACTCAGCGGCTGTTACTACCTGCAAAGCACCGTTATTCCCATACAAGCCATCCATTACCCACACCAAGCAGCGACGCAGGAAAAAAAGCAGCTAAAGCAATTAATGGTATTGCTCCCCGGTATTGGCGATAGGGCTAGCGCATTTGAGAGGCATGGGGTGATTGAGATGATTCGCGCTGCCTACCCAATGATGGACATAGTCGCGATAGAAGCTCACGTTAAATATTACTCGGCGCGCACAATTATCGAGCGACTGCGAAACGATATTATTAAACCCGCGCTCAACGCTGGCTACAGTGAAATTTATTTAGGCGGGATTTCAATGGGCGGCATAGGCTCATTGTTGTATTTGAAAAACCACCCGGATGACATCAGCAAAATATTTATTCTTGCTCCCTATCTCGGTGATCCACAAGACTATAACTACTTAATTGAAAATACCGCCGCACCTCAGCCGCCGCGCGATGTGAATTTGTGGCCTTGGCTAACGCAACTACCCGACGCCACCAAAAGTAAAATTTATCTTGCTTATGGTACCGACGACAAATTTGCTATTCCCAATGCGTTATTGGCAAAACGATTACCGCCAGAGAACACAGTAACCGAAGCGGGAAAACATAATTGGAAAACCTGGGAAACCCTCTGGCCCGACCTGCTGGCCTTAGCGAAACATTAATACCTCGGCTTCTTTTGAGCAAAGCTGGATTAAACGCATTTTCTATAGCCACCTGTTATCGATATTTTTTGCTGCCAGGATGCGCCTGGTGTACTGCATTGAGGTAAACGTTTTAAACAATTACATCGTAAAAAAAAGCGAGCAATATATTTGCTCGCTTTTTTCAATCATCAATGATTTCACGTGCGCTAATGGTGATGCCCGCCGTGTCCGCCACTACTGGTATTTCTAGGTAACACCACCTCAACACTTTGCATCATGCCCTGGTCTTCATGCTCAAGGATATGACAATGCAACACATATTCCCCGATATAACGTTCATAGCGGGTGCGAGTTTCAATTATTACATCCGTGTTAACAAACAGGGTGTCCTTCCAGGTTCCCACTAAATCTTTATATTGAGGATCTAATGGTTTTCCTGACTTACTCTTAATACTAATAATTTGAAACGGATTAACATGGATATGGAACGGATGGTTAACACTCTTTGATGACAGGAACCAGGTTTGCGCAGCGCCCAGAGTCAGGGTTTGGTCAATACGGCCCATTTGGAATGCTGAATTGTTAATAAGGAATTGGGTGGGAACCGTAGGGGGATCTTCATTCGAAAAGACCAGATTAAATTCAATATAAACCGGTTTTTGATTCGATGCGGCAATTTCCGTTGGAGTAATATCCTGGTGGGGGACAAATTTATTCAATCCCATTTTCTGCAAATCATCAACAATGGTTTTTTCTACCGGGCCGTCAAATTGTTTCTCCGCCAAACTTACTAAAGTATCTTTCAGGAATTTTTCCTGATCGCTCACCACATCCTTACCTTTGGCAACAATAATGGCAAGTACCTTGGGGTTCTCTTTCGTTGCGCTTACATTTGCCTCCGACGAGGTGGATTCATCATCATAGACACAATAAATACCTTTTTTAGGCAGGCTAAATAATATGTCACTGCGATAACCTGGCTGCAACACGTTGATATTTTTCTTGATTATCTTTTGATGGGTTAAACCGTCGCTGGCTATTTCGAATTGCGTAACCTCTGGCCCATTACAGGTTTTTTCGATATTACTTTTAGTCAGCTCACCGGCAACTGCCAGGGTTTCGCTACTTTTGGTACTTTTAATTTCGCGAATGCGCAAATTCACCGTTTCGTTAAAACCGGCATCAATCAACCGCCAGCGGTACAACTGGCCGGCACGGGCATTAATGCGCGCACGCGCTTGCCCATTAATGAGTGTGTAACGCCCTGATTTCCCCCATGCAGTAGGGCTGGACACCTGCTGCTCAAAATCTTCAACCACACCAACATCGCCCTCTTCACAAATCCAAAGGCCGTTTTTATCTTTTTTAACTTCGCCTTTGTCATTGAAGCAAGCATAGGGAATTTGTTGGAGCAATTTAATTTCTGCCTCCACCCCACCCTGCCCAACCAAAGGCTCCAACAGCGTATCTACATCACCGTTGCTTTCCGGCGTAGGTTTGCGATCACCTTTTACAATCAGTGCGCCCGCCATACCACTTGCTACTTGCATTGCCGTAGAACCATGGGTATGCGGGTGATACCAAAAGGTTCCCGCCGGATGATCTGCAGGGACGTTGTACTCGTATTCAAATGCAACACCCGGATCAATGGATAACAGCACGTTATCGCTATTACCTGTTGGTGATATCCATAAACCGTGGGAGTGCAGATTGGTTTCGTTAAAACAGGTCGGTGGTGCCGGGGTATTCATATCAGGTCGTGCACAATTTACTTTGGGCACCGGCAAATTATTCATTAAATTAAAACGTACAGTTTGGCCCGGCTCCATAATAACGGCGGGGGCAATAAACTTTCCGGCGTATGCGCGCAGCTTCACTTTGTCATGCTTACCCGTAGCCGGGTTGTAGATGCTTCCCTCCTGGTAACCAATCGGCAAATCATAGGCAACATCGTGCGGCCCCTGTTGCGCAGCAACGGTAAGATTGTTACGGGCCGTTTTAAAGGGCGCGTTCGCGTTGTAGGTCGCCGGGTCTCGCTCACCCAATACGCTAAGACTCTTGAGCTCATCTAACTTTAATAGCGCGGCTGGTGCATCAAACGCCTCCTCTGCCAACAGCAAGGGGCTACAGAGTGCAATACCACATATCGCCATAAAGCGAGTGGTATTGCGTGGATTAAATTTATGAAACGGCATAATCACCTCCAATCAATAGTTATTAAATTATTGCTAAAACTGGTTGTAAAAATAATTGCTAAAAATGGTTGTAAAATAATTGAAAGCCCTGTTATTCCTGCAAAGGTAAGCGCAGTGAACTGATCATGATTGACCATGATGTGATTTCCAAAAAGGCGACCCTGGCCAGCGCTGTTCCATCCGATAAAACTGCGCCCTCATAGCGAGATATTGCTGATGCGTTTGTTGCAGGTGAAATGAAAATTGTTGCAAACCTTGCGCCCCTGCAATCAAGCGCGCCGCCGAAATACCGTTTGCCATCGCTTTAACAATGCCTTGGGAGGTAATCGGATCCCAACAGGATGCGGCATCACCAATGGCTAACCAGCGCTCACCGGTAACTTGATCAAGGCAATAGGAGGGCGCAGAAAACCCCATAACCTTCACAGGATTTTTAGCAGGCAGCAAGTGTGCACTATTGGGTGCAGAAGCCAACAAGCTCATCCAATTTTCTGATTGCTTTAAGCCACGTGTTTTTACAATTGCAGCGTCAGTGTAAAACGCCAGCAAAAAATGTTTATCCGGTAGATGCGCGCCATACCACCAACCCTGTTCGATCGCGTCTATATGCGTTAATCCGGATTGCGTTGATGTTTTTTCTTGCACGGAAAAACGCGCAGCCATCACAACCAGCGGCAAATGATGTTGCTGACGGCTACCTTGCTGGCGAGCAAAGCATGCGCGACGGCCTGTCGCATCTACCACAAAATTTGCATGAAGCTGGTGAGTAATTTTATTTTTTGAGGTGCGCGATCCGAGCAACAAGGTGTAACCATGATTATTCGGTTTCGATGCGATAAATTGTGTATTCATCCATAGATTTATACCGCGCGCATACACTTGCTCCGCTAAAAATTTATCGAAGCGGCAACGGTCAAGGTGCCAGCCATTGCCAAAAGGATTCATCACCGTATCGTTGTAACCCGGTCGATCATCTCCCCAATAGGAGCGGGTTCCATAATAGGGAATATGTTTTTCGCGCAAAAAATCCTGGTCGATATTGAGTGATTGCAAAAGCCTAAGAATATCCGGCGGAATAGATTCGCCAATACGAAAATCCGAATAATCGCCGGCTTCAATAACAACCGTGTCGCTCACGCCTGCCTGTGCCAATGCTATAGCACAGGCACAACCCGCAGGGCCGCCACCAATAATTGCAACCTGGCAGCCGGAAACAGTGCTGGAATCTGCCATGATATTGTTTACTTGGCCGGCGAGTAGGTTTTATCAATCACGGTATTGGGCCAGGGTTCAACCAGATTGCTTTCATCAGTTTCAAAACCACTGGCCACTTCAAGATAAAATTCTTGCATCAATAAATTGGAATTATCCGCAATAGCCGGAGCCTGCATCACAAAACCAATATTCTGCCAATTTAATAAAATTCCGTGTCTATCCTGGTAGCGCCCTACCTGTTCAGCACTTAATGAAAATTCCCAACTGGACGGCGCTGTTAATTGTGCAGGCTCAATAATAGTGGCTGCGACTTGAGTACCTGCCCCACGTATCGAAAAACGCGGCACCGGAAGCTGGTAATTATTGGCAACAACATCCTCATAGGTATACACAGCAACGGGCCGCTGCGCAGGCCAGGATGAATACAGCAAGGTATTGAAATCCGGCATGCCCTTATCCCAATTGGCTTTGAGCGTTTGCATTTCCTCTTGCTGTACTTTTTTATCACGCGGATACACTGAACCCGGATTGGGATCCGGTGTATGGGTCGCGCAGGAGTTGTAATCGGTATGCCATGGCAGGGCCATAAATTTACTTAAATCGCCCGGCTCTACCGGTGCATCCCGCAACGGAATATAACCAACGCCCAACAACGGCGTGTTTTTTTCCAGGGTGTGGTAATCCAGTTTTTTTGCGCGAATACGAAATGGGCCACCATTACTATGGTGTTGCCAGTTGTGCTGGTAAAGATTTATGTCGCGCACGATAAAACTCATTTCAATGCCGGGGCTAAAGCGGCCGCCCAGGCAATTAAACAAAATGGTTTTATCCAGC
The DNA here is from genome assembly GCA_021151615.1 of Cellvibrionaceae bacterium. Taxonomy (GTDB): domain Bacteria; phylum Pseudomonadota; class Gammaproteobacteria; order Pseudomonadales; family Cellvibrionaceae; genus Cellvibrio. Next base: position 15,128 of record JAGKXA010000082.1, read on the forward strand.
GCTTCGCCCGCGCCCAAGGACTGGCTTTCATTATTTTTTAAATAGTTTCCGGCAGCCCATTGTTGCAGAAAAAAATATTGTGCTTTTGTAGGGCTTAAGAAACTTTTATCCGCATCACCCAGGGATAGCGGCATTAACGGGCTAGCCTGTTGTGATTCTTCAGCAGTATTGGGGTCACGAATAAAATTCATGATGCGGAATTCATTCCAGTCGGCGTTTATTTTTCCAACCTGGTCATGCTTGGCTATAGCCCGCGCCGGCAAATAGGTATTCCATTTCTGCAAAGAGGCTGCGCGAAAAACAGGGTATACCTCATCGGAAAAATTCACCTTGTAGGTATTTTGATATTGGTTATTGTTATAAATTTTTGGCTGCAACCCACAATTTTCCAACCAGGTACAATAGAGATCATCCCATAGGGTAACCACGTTGGTAATTTGCGGTGCATAAGATGGATCTGCGGAAATCACCCAGGCACCGCTATCCGCCTCGCGACAGCTACCATCATCAAATACCAGGAGCGCGTTTACCGGGCCATCGGCGGTATCGTCCAGCCAATAATCATTATTGACATTGCCGTCCAGCGCAGGATTCGCTGCATAATTGCCCTCGCGATCAAAACCACATGCCAAACCATATCCACCCAGCACAATTAGCCGCCCATTACTTTCGGTCGTTATCGACCCCAGCGTTGTTATTGCACGACTGTGCAATTCTGGGTTATCGGTTGAATTTTCACTGGCAGGAAAATGAATGGGGTAATCAGGCAACAATGTTATTGAAGCTTGCGATGGATTGTACGCGGATGCCGGCGTTACCTTATCAAAATGCACACTGGCATTTGCACCGGCACTGAGTGCACGAGGCCCAGCATCAATAACCAACTTTTTTATTCGGGATGCATCATCAAGGTACTGGCCAAACGCTGGATTGCGCACATCCGGCATAGCATTTTTTTGGAAAGGGGCAAGACCTTCGCCCGCCAGCCAACTGTTGGCTTTTTTATTGGCAAGATGTACGGTCCAGATAATATCTTTGACTTTTTTACCATCAACCAGTGAACCTATTTTGACTTCGTCACCCTGGCCAGTGGGGTATGACTCCACGCCATCCTTATCTGCAAATGCATACTGATAAATTCGAAAGCGCGCCGCCTGGCGTTTGAGCTTGCCACTTTTATCGCGCAGATCAGCACTGGTAATGGTATCACCCTCGGTTCCGGGTTGAATGGGCAAACCACCCGTCAGGGTTTTACCAGGAATATCCATGCCAGCCATGGTTTCGGGGCCGAGGTAATACTCTTCGCTGTTACCAACACGGGCAATACCAATAGCAGGATGAATGCGTAAACCTGTGTATGACATTATCGACTCCAAAAAGAATGGTTACTCATTAGGGCAACATGCCATCCCGCACCCATTGATCAAATAAATTAATTGCTTCTTGCGGCAACCTGCCATCCCCTTGCGGAGGCTCGGGTGGCATGGGATGGGGTGCCGAGGTTACAAAATTTCCATTGGCATCACGCAGCAGATATTTTTCATCGACCAATGCATGGCCTGCACGATCAAAATCGTAGCCGTGAATAGCAACCTGAATGTGGTAGTAAAAATATTTCACGCTGTCATAACTGCCCAACTGCAATGTTTTCACACCGTCGTTGGTAGCCAATGGAACATCCGTCATCCCATTAATATATTTGGCGAACAGGCATTTGATATCCCTGGCGAAACTGAGCTTGCTCATCGCTGGCTCCCGTAATGCATGGTAAGAAAAGTTGTTTACTTCACCAGTATTTCTGGCGGAGAAAAATCGCTGGCAGAAATTTTATCCGGCCCGGCCTCGCTGATAGCCAAAGCAATATTCCAGGTTTGCCCCGCTTTACTGTTTACCAGGCTATTGATAACCGCTTTAACATCCAAACCAATCGCGAGGTGATGCCCTGCATGTGCGCCGGATAATCCCCAATGGGCCGTATTGGTTACCAGGTATCGATTGCGGAATTCTGCGCTGGCGATATTTGCTTTTACCGATTCGGGATATAGGTAAACATCCGCCTGGAAACTGTAGTCCGGGTCGGTGTGGTTGCGATCAAAACTTAATAAGATTTTGCTGGCGGGATTGATGGCATTCGGGATTTTGTAACTGCCGAATAAAATTGCTTGCGGATTTGCAACGGCCTGGCTGCTACCGTAACTTAGCAAGGCGCTAAACAAACTTATTTTATTATCACCAAACACAAAACCCGCTTGTTGATGTTGGTTGATCAGCTGTTGAATTTCCGCGCGGGGAATAAAATCGCCCTGTTTGCTGGGAGCAAAACCATAACCCTGTTTTTGAATGTCGTAGTAAATTTCAGCGCGCCCCATATTGGGTAGATAATCACCAGAATCCTTGCGTATTTCTGTGCTGCTGCCAGGGTCATAACCTTGCGGCTTTGGCAAACGGATGTCCTGTTCCCCGCGCATGTACATATCGCCACCCGTTATTTGCGCAGCGCCATGTAACTCAATCCATTTTTCAAAACTGTAATCCAGGAAATTATGGAACACGTAAAAAATAGGGTCTAATGCAGCGGTTTGGTTGTCGGCCATATGACCATCAATGTAAACCGCGTGCATCCGGTTATGGATTTTGGTTTCCAGGTCACCGCCACCACGCTTGCCATATTCATCACCGCCAAAGTTTTCCCAGTCATCAAAATACAGCATATAGGCCAATAGGTAAGGCGAACTGGTAGGGAGTGAACTCGCTAAAGGCGCATGCGTGCGCGTAGCGTCAAACAACGGGGAGCTGGGATTTTCAAAGGCCGCCGGGTAGCGAATACCACTGGGCTTTTGCGTGAAATTCCAAAACGGCAAGGTGACATTTTTAGTGCTCGGCCCGGTTTTTCCTTCCGGGTCGGCGGCTTGCAATGCTTTTTCATAAAAAAATAATTGCGCGCGATGCCACTGTAAAAACGTATTTTTTTGATGTTCACATTCACCGGGATACTCGGCATGGGTTTTCATGCCTTTGGTGTTGAGGAATGTATGGATATTACAACTGTCCGGTGTTGCCTGATTGAGCAGATAGCGATTCATATCGACTTCAGAAAGGGCAGCCTGGCGCGAATTGGCAACAGCGACTGTGGTGCAGTTATGAACCCAGGATTGCCAGATAAATCCCGTGCGATCAAACACATTGGCCTGGCTTTTTTTCTTTAGCACATTCACTGCGTGCTCATAGGCGGCAAGCTCACTCGCCGATAATTCATCAATATTTTTTCTTTGCCCGATGTGAATAGATGCTGCAGCAGAATCACTGTTGGAATCCTGCGTGGAATTGGTTGGCTCCTGAAATGCACAGGCGCCCAACACGCCGACAACCGCAAGCAACCAGCCTGAACGCAAAATCGTGCGAGTAGTTACCATCATCGTTCATTCCTTAAAATAGAAAATACCCCGATGCAAACTACCGCAACAGCAAGCAGGGTTCGATTACACGCGCTTACACTAGCAACGATTTCGATATGCCAGCGTAGCAAAGGAATGAAAACAGGAAAGAAAATGAAAACTTAAACGACAGTCGTTTTTCTCGTAACGCCAGAAATTCCACAACTATCAGGGGCCAGGGATATTGGATATGCGCATCCTTGCAGCGAAAGCAGTAACCATCATGTCTGTGGTAAATATTTACTCGCGACCAAGGCCTAACCACCGGTTAGTGGCAGGCATGCGCCTTAATAGCATCCACTCAATTATTAACAATGTGATTAGCGACACCGCCATCACAGGCAAGAAGATGGCGAGGATAAAGGTGATGACTATTACGCTGGCACCAACCCGGCCAGGCATGGCTGGGGGCGCGCCCAATACAGCATCTGGTTTACGCCTGCGCCATAAAATAAATCCGCTGATACTGATAAGAATTAATCCCACGCATGTCAGCACACCCAGCAACAAATTAAACCAGCCGAATAAATAACCTTCGTGCGCCGCTATACCAACACCTATGGCTTTATCGATAAAATTTTTCTCGGAAAAACCGGATTGCTTTTCTATATTGCCGTGACTGCTGATCCAGACATCCATACGCTGCGGGCGATTTTGACTTTGCGATGCGGCTTTCCAGCGATTAAATACGGGTTCAGCAATACTTAGCTCTACCGGTGGAGCCAGTTGCAATTGTTCGGCGGTGGATAAAACTTCCGGAGTCAGGTTAAACGCATCGCTTGCCTGCGCGCGCCAGTGCTGGTGTTCTTGCGCGCGGCTTTGAGTCCAGTCCTGCTGCTGCGAAAAATCTATTGCGCGCACTTCTTTTAACGCTGCGCCCCAGACCAGCGCCCAGGGCAAACCGGTAATTAATAAAAATAACGCGAGTGTAGAGATCCAGATTCCGGTAACGGCGTGCAGGTCGCGCCAGAAAGTGCGCTTGCCTTCGCGCAGACGCGGATAAATGACGCCCGCCATTCCGTTGGTATTGCGCGGCCACCATAAATATAAACCGCTGACGATTAATACAATCGCCCAGCAGGCCGCCAGCTCAACCAGAATTGATCCAATTGTGCCAAGCAGCAATTCGCCGTGAAGGGTTTTGACAATATTCATTAATTGCCAATTGCTTTGCTGTTTGCCAACCACGACACCGGTATAGGGGTTTACAAACACCTGCCAGTTATTGTCGGCTTGCACATTGATCAGCACTGACTCATTAGCCGCTTGCGGCAGGCGATAGCTGAGGAATTTCCCATTGGGGATTGCATTAATAGCCGCTTGTATTTGTTCGTTGGCAGTGAGTCGCGCACTGGTTTCGGGCAACTGATGGTATTGGCGTTCTTGCCAACTTTCGTAATAGGGTTTGAATAAATAAATGGCGCCGGTGATAGAGAGCAAAATCACAAAGGGAATACAGAAGATGCCGGCGTAAAAATGCCACCGCCAGATGGTGCGGTATAGGGCTCTGCTGTTATTAGTATTGGCTAACAAGGTTGATGTATTCATTTTATTCACGCCTTTTTAACGTGCTCCGAATACGTTTACCACGACGGGGATTCATTTCAAAAACGCATTAATACATCCATGTAGCTCCGTGGCGGCATCCATGCCTTTACGGTTTTGAAATGAATCCCCGTCGTGGCAAACTTAGATCGTAGAAATTTATTAGCTAATGG
>JAGKXA010000309.1 GCA_021151615.1 Cellvibrionaceae bacterium
GCCCTGAAGACAATCCAAATTTACAAATGGTATTAACTGAATATGATCTTGTTACCAAAACGAAAAGATCTGTTCTGTTGAAACTAGGTGGGCCTCTCCATTAATTTGATTTTGATGTTTAGTTAAAGCCGGATTTTTATCCGGCTTTATTTTTTATACCTGGTACGATTTCTGCGGCTATTCCAAAAAAAGAAGAATTTTTTAAATCTTTATCTGTGGATGACTTATGTTTTTTAGAGGTAAGCACCTAACCAACCCCCCACTACCGGTGTCGAATTTTTACCATTAGCGTACAGCCTCCCTTGTTGACCGGAGGCTTTATGAAAAGACGCACAAGAAAACAATGGCAAGAACTGTTTGCACAGCACGACACCAGCGGTGTATCAGCAGCAGAGTTCTGTCAACGGAACGACCTGTGCCCCAAATATTTCAGCTTGCGTCGCAAACAATTAGCGAAGGCAGCTGGAAAAGTGGAGGCCGGCTTTGCTCGTGTAAACATAAAACCGGACGTTACGCATAGCGTTCCCGGTGCGATGACCAATGCACTGGTTATTCACAGTAACGCAGGCAAGCTGGTGTTTGGCTCATTGCCGCAACCAGGATGGCTGGCGCAATTTCTCAGGGATTTGGCATGATCCAGTGGGATGATGTGCCGGTGTATGTGCACCGGCAACCGGTGGATTTCCGTAAATCGATTAACGGGTTGAGCGTACTGGTACAGGAGTCCATGGAACTGGATGTGTTTTCCTCCGCCTTGTTTGTATTTGGCAGCCGTCGCCGCAACAAAATCAAAATCCTGTACTGGGATAAAACAGGGTTTTGTTTATGGTACAAACGGCTGGAGAAAGACAAATTCAAATGGCCGCGCAAGGGCGATGCGGTGTTATCACTCACACACGAGCAGTTTGATTGGTTGTTGCGCGGATTGGATATTGAAAAGTTGAAACCGCACACAGAAAAATATTTCTTCTCCGTAAATTAATGCTGCAATCAGTGCGATGGTTTTATAAAATGCACGCATGGAAAATAATCCTGATCTTGATAAAGAAAATGACCGTCTGAAAGAAATTATTTCAGAGCAGGAAAAATCACTTCACGCCAAGGAAAACCGCATTCGTATTCTGGAAGAATACATTCTCTCGCTACAACAAAAACAATTTGGCAGTTCCAGTGAAAAGCAGGACGTGATTCAAGCGGAGCTGGTGTTTACCGAAGCGGAAGACAATGCAGAAGCGGAAACGCCGGAGCAAGTGGACGCCTTTAGCGATGCGCCAATTGTTGTTGCCGAACACAAGCGCCAGAAGAAACGTACATCCATTCCTGCAGATTTGCCGCGCATTGATATTATCCACGACCTGCCAGCCGATCAAAAAAACTGTCCGCACGATGGCACCGCCTTAAAGCAAATTGGTTTTGAAACCCATGAACAACTGGACATTATTCCAGCCAGTGTTCGCGTGCTACACCACAGACGTTTGAAATACGCGTGCCCTTGCTGCGAAAAACATATCGTCACTGCCAGCAAGCCTGCGCAGCCGATTGAGAAAAGCATCGCCTCGCCGGGTTTGCTTGCGCACATTGCCATCCAGAAATATGCGGATGCCTTGCCGTTATATCGTCAGGGAGAAATCTTCAAACGCATCGGTGTTGAGCTGGACACTACCACGCTCGCCAACTGGATGATTCGTTGTGGCGCCTTAGTGCAACCGCTGATTAACCTGCTGCATGAAAAAATACTCGAGCAATCCGTGTTGCATGCAGATGAAACCCGCGTGCAAGTGCTGAATGAAATAGATAAAGCCCCACAAAGCAACAGCTACATGTGGGTATTGCGCAGTGCGCAATCGACGTGTGCAGCGGTACTTTATCGTTATGAACCCACGCGCAGTGGAAAAGCGGCAGCGGAATTACTACGCGATTATCGCGGTGCATTGATGGTGGATGGTTATTCTGGCTACAACGCGGTGTGTGAGCAACAATCTATCACTCGCCTGGGATGCTGGGCACATGCGCGACGCAAGTTTATTGATGCCCAGAAAATCCAGAAAGCGGGAAAGACCGGCAAGGCGGATCAGGCTATTGCGTTTATCCAGTAGCTCTATGGAATAGAAAAAACAATCAAAGACAAAACACGGGAAGAAAAATATCAAATCCGGCAAGTACAATCCCTGCCGGTGTTACAGAAGATAAAAATATGGTTGGATAAAAGTCTGTCCCATGCACCGCCACAATCATTGATTGGTAAAGCGCTGCATTACCTTCATGAGCAATGGCCCAAATTGATTCGCTATGTGGAATCGGGAGATTACCCGATTGACAACAATGCAGCGGAAAATGCGATTCGCCCGTTTGTGATTGGCCGCAAAAATTGGATTTTTAGCACCAGCCCCAAGGGCGCCACAGCGAGTGCGAATTTATACAGCGTGATTGAAACGGCGAAAGCGAATGGGCTTGAACCCTACGCGTATTTGCGAAAAATATTCACGGCGCTTCCACAGGCGACAAGTGTCGAACAGATCGAGGCATTGTTGCCGTGGAATTACAAGAATGGTATTGGTTAGGTGCTTACGGTTGACTTCCGGCTATCGGCTCTGCTGCCAGTTGATCAGGTGTTCCTGGGTTAGCTGGCGCTGGCGATTCTTCTACTGGGGCGGCAGGAGTGGTAGAGGGCTTGGGCGTCATTGCTGACACCAGACTTTGGGCTACCATGTTGCCAAACGCGTCAATAGCGATCTGCGCATAATCCACCTTGCCGCCATGGTTCCACTGCTTATTCAACTTGGCCGTCGCAGCACCATTGATAAAGCCTTGGGCCATATCGCCCCAAGCGAAGGTGCTGGTGTTGAGATTGCCTAATGGCAATTCTCCGCCAATCGCCTGACCTGCCATATTACCTACTGCGCTAGCCGCCATTCCCTTCCAGCTAAAGCTTGTATCAACACCGGTGATCCGGTTTGCTGCTTGGCTGCTCATGTAGTTAAATGCGCCGCGTGCCAAATGCGCATGCCAAGAGTTTTGTCCAAGATAGCTGGCAGCGCTTTTAGCCCAGCCAACGTTGCTGGAGGCGGCCATTCCACCCAGCCCAGCAGTAATACCACCTGTAATCCCTCCGGAAACCGCTTGGCGAAGACTAAAGTGGTCTTGCTGACCCGTGGCAACACCTACTAATTGGGATCCAACGCTTCCAACAAATCCGCCAATGGCACCGGCCGCCATCGCAGTCCCTACCGTTCCTAGTGTTGCTGCTAATGTCCCCGCAGCCGCACCAGCAGCAATTCCTCCAGAGAGAGCTGCGGCACCCGCTGTCATAACTCCCACAGAACTTGCAGCAACCGTACCTGTTGCAGTTGTAATCATCGCGCCAGATGCAGCGGCAAATGCACCCGCCGTCACCACGGTCAGGATCACCGCCACCACAATAATCGCGATCATCGCCAAAGCATTACAGCTCTTAGACGGCGGTGGTGGTGGTGTGGGGCTCGGGGTGGTGTCCCCGATAATTTCTTGCGGGTTGTAGGGTTTAAAGGTGGTGGAGTTGTTGTGCTCCGTGCGCGCTACGTTCGGCAGGCGCAGGGTTTGG
>JAGKXA010000310.1 GCA_021151615.1 Cellvibrionaceae bacterium
GGCATCCGCAATCAGGTACCAGAGGCTGGTATCGCCCCATACGGTTTGCGCAACGCTGAACAGGGTATCGCCCGTGTTTACCATGTACTGGCCAGAGGCCGCGGCGATGTCGTTTTTGATCTCGCTACCGGTAATCGCGCTGTTCCCTGTTGCGCCCGTTACCCCCATGTCGAACCGGACGTTTTTGCCCAGCTGCGCCACTTGATTGCCGTTGCTGCAATGTTGATTAAATAAAAAGAGATGTATATAAAATAAAAAAGGTTAATATCAGTTACTGAATTTGACCTTTGACATTCTGCTTCAACGTTTTGGCTTTGATTGCACGCGTTATTTTTTGCTGAACAATATTGCTTTTATTTCTGGCGAAGCTTCACGCTTAGCCCAATCCAGAAACCATTCGCCTTCTTTCCACCAGTCGGGCGGGGTTCGTGTGGCTGGAAGTTTGTAGTGAGTTTCCACGTTGTGCTTGAGCAGTACCTTTACGAGTTCGATATTATTTTGTGACACTGCTGTGTATATCAGCCTGTCTATAGGTGCATCTTTATAACGCGCGAACCTCGGCATGTCGGGTCGTTTTTCCAGTTCAGGATCTTTATTCCAGTTAAAATAGATGCTCAGACCGTAGTTAGGATTGGCGCCATGGGACAATAAAATATCCGCAATTTCGGGAGTTACATATTTTGGATCATAGTCATATCCATCATAGTATTTGAATTTTTTTGGCACTAATTTTCGATAATCATGATAAACAGCGGACTTATCAGGTCGCTCTCTGAAGGGCGCTTTGTAATCCAGTACCGCGTCAATTATTTCCGGATTATTGGTACCCATCGCAAAATCATAAATAGCCCATACATTTCGACGATCCTCAACATCACCGATATGCTCAATCCATGGTTGTATTACAGAGGCTCCTGATGCCAGCGCAGCCTTCACCTCGGTTGAATTATTATTTTTGATGCCGAGATATAGACGCTCATCTTTCAATCGTTGCTGCTTTTCTGCCAGAGTTTCATCGTGAGGAATAAGCTTGGTTGTTACTTCGCTCAATTTCATATTGAAAAGAACAAGTGGCTGATAGTTTTCAGCAATTTCCAGATAAAGTATTCTCGCTGGATTAGACATAAATTTTTTAGGCGTTTTCTCTCTGACAGTCACGGGAGGTAACTTATACACTTGGACATTCGGGCCGGGTGTTTCGAGGGTATAAGAGAACTCCACATATTCAGGTAGCTTTTTGCAAAAACTAATTGGCGTTTCATTTCCGCCTACAAGTGTCCCATCACTGAATGACGCAATTCCTCGAGCGTGAGGTTCGCTAGTTAACATAATTAATCCGTAGCACGTTGCTAAGGCCGAGTTGGCTCCAGCAAGTACAACAAACGTAATAAATAAAAATATTTTCATCGGCTTACTCAATAAGGAGATGACATAACATCAAAAAACCAAGGTTCATCCGTGAACCTTAGTTCTTATTGTTTTTGCTTAAATATATTTCTTAACTCATTCCCCACATCACCCGTCACGGCAGAGCGAATTAATCGAATGGGATATTCGAATCCTGTCTTGGCAAATAAAGTGGATGAGTCATGAACCTTATAATTGTCCGACATAAAATTTCCCGTGAGCGTTTTGGGTGCACCATCGTCGTAATTTGTCTTTGATGAATTGGTTGCAGCTCCAACATAATCAATTTTTAAAGTGCTCATCGCGCCCATCTTCAATAAGGGCAAACCTGATCCAACATTATCTGACAACTCATTCAGTGAACGAACAAAGTTTAATGTGGCAAGGCTGTCATTATCAGTGTAACCACCCCCTACGTCAGAATGCGCACCATAGCTATTGATCTCAACTAAACGCCCATTGTGACTAGACACCCGCTCCATACCATCGTACCCCACAGAAGTGCTTACTGAATCTCCTTTCGCATGAATACTACTCGACGGAAACGTTAACCTGTGCTCGCTATCTGAAACCAAACTGACGACTTTCAAGTTGTTAAGTTTATCAATCGGCACACGCATATTAAGGTTAAGATTTATATCGTTACCTGGAATACCCGTGGAAGCTACTGGGTCGAACAATAACGTGGATATTTTTGTATCAGCATATTTTCCACTGTCAGCCAGCTCATTTAGGAAATTGATCGCAGTAGCTCCTCCGCGGCTAAACCCCGAAACTATTAATTCTGAGTTACTTGCATTAGAGCCTACCGCATCAAAATTCTTTTGCAACTCGCGCATAGCGTAGGCCGTTCTTTCGTCGACACCCAGTCCAGCTGCTGTATTAAAAAGCATGTCACCAGCTAATTCGGTGCGGCTAAAAATATCACTCCCCTTGAGTATTTCTTTCCAGGCAGTTGTGCCTTCTCCCGGCACATAGACAACATGATTGTCAGCGTTTAAACCGGCTTTGTCATACATTTCCCTAAACATAGTATTAAGTTTTTGAATATTTGAACCATCTCCATCAATTCCCAATGCTGCCTCGGCTTTGCGATTCCCCGTCCCATCAAACAGCACAATTTGTTGTTTCTTTAAGAAAGCAGCTTTTTCCTCTTCTGACATATTTTCTGTCGCTGCAGCCAAAGCATCATATTTGGCTTTTACTACCGCAGCTTGGGCAGGCGCTTCTTTGTTCACTAACTTTTGTTTCTCGTACAGATAGATATCAGACTTAACGCCCGCTGCAACCAAACTATTTGCGGTGGCATTCCCGAACACATCAACAGCAATTTGAGCCCAGTCTTGCTTGCCTCCAACACCCATCAAGCGATTAACGGTAGAACCAATTATTTTGCCGGTCGCCGAACTGATCAGTTGCGAACCGAAAGTACCCATTCCCAAATCAGCACCTTCCAGGATAGAACCAGACCCACCTGCTAGTGAACTTAGCCCTGCACTGAGAGAAGAAGCAGCTACAGATTTCCAACTGAAAGAAGTATTAACGCCAGCAATTTTGTTCGCTGCATAAGCGGACACATATCCGACTGCACCTTGGACAAAGCTACCTGTTGTTGTGAACTTACCCGCTTTATCAATTAAACCCGCCGCTTCAGATGTTCCCTTTAAATAGGATGCAGCACCCGCACTAAAGGCTGAGGTTAGGCCACTGGCGAATGCACTACGCAAGCTGATTTTTTCTTGCATACCAGTGGCAACCCCCACCATTTGGGAACCAAGGCTGCCAACAAATCCACCAACTGCCGCTGCCGCCATAGACGCAACCGTACCACTAACTGCAACACCTGCTATGGCCGCACCCGTAGCTGCTAGCCCCCCTGATAGAGCTGCAGTTCCCGCCGCCCAAACCCCGGCGGAAGCCGCAGTGGCACCGGTTGACGCGATTGTCGCGCCCATGGCACCCGCCGCCGCACCCGCCGTCACCACGGTCAGGATCACCGCCACCACAATAATCGCGATCATCGCCAACGCATTACAGCTCTTCGATGGCGGTGGTGGTGGGGTAGGGCTTGGGGTGGTGTCCCCGATAATTTCTTGCGGGTTGTAGGGTTTAAAGGTGGTGGAGTTGTTGTGCTCCGTGCGCGCTACGTTCGGCAGGCGCAGGGTTTGG
>JAGKXA010000311.1 GCA_021151615.1 Cellvibrionaceae bacterium
ACCAATGGCAGCGGATTAAAAACGCATCATGGGGCGAATGGCAGCGCGTCGGCAAGACTGCACTGTCTAGCAAGTCAGCTAACTACCAACTGACAACTAGCGACTTTGGCTCGGTGATTAAGTTCAGCGGCGGTACAACGATGACGCTGACTATTCCGGCAAGCATTGGCTATGACGGCGGTCTAATCTCAGTGATTAACCTAAACAGCGGTGACTTAACCGTCGCTGTCACAGGCGTTACGCTGACATGGCTGCAAGGCGGCGCAACATCGACCGGAGCGCGTACCGTCAAAACCGGCTCTGTATTCACGCTGACCCGCTTATCGGCTACCGAGTACACCATTGCAGGGAATGGCTTATCATGAGTTTGCTGCTTGCATCGGTCCCACAAAATACGGTGGTTTTGGAATACTCGCGCTGCGAAGCTGCGGGTTTTTCATCTCCGCAAACAGCAACGGCACAATTTAACTCAGACGGCACCATTTCCGGCGTGACTGATGGACCGCTTAAGTGGTTCAACATCGCACCGCAAGCAGGCGTTGGCGCTAGTTATGAGATTTTCGCTACTCGCATTGCTGGCTCACTACCAAGCGGCACGATGGATACTTGGCTTGCGCTAACTAGCGGGCAGACGTGGACGCTTTCACAATCAGCGCCAGGTGAAAAGCTGTCGACAGTGACTTTTAAAATCCGTCTAGCCGGTTCGGGTGCAGTGATGGCGCAAGCAGATTTTGACATGAGCGCGGAGGTGTTCAGTGGCTCTTAACGAATACATGACCAACCAATACGAGCTTAACGCACGGCTGAACAACGGGCAGCGGCTTGATGTAACCAAGGTGATTGATGCGCGTTACACCATCGGCACGCCATTCGGTAACGTGGTCAAGTCGTTTGCTGACATGACCATCGAGTATATCGACCACTTAGGCGACAACTACTTTGTGGTGACGCTCACGCCGGAAGAGTCCAACCAAATCGGCAAGTACCCGCAACAGCTCGAAGTCAGCTTCGACGGCGCGACGTTTGTCGGGTGCGTTTTGCGTCCAAGTGCGCTAACATTTAAGCCAAACATCTCAAGGAATTTCTGACATGGCATTTTTACGCAATCCAGTTGAAGGCGGTTGTCTGTACGGCAACTACCCTGATTCAGCTCGTCAATACATGATTAGCCCGCAGGAATACGTGTTTGCTGTTTATAACAACATCGGCAACCTTGAATATTCTGGCCAGACGGTTGCGGATGATTATGTTTCATCTGACGCATTGGCTAGCGCATCATCTGGCGTTGTTATAGCTGGTGTTTCTGCGTCTGCTTTAAAAAACACGGCGTACTCTGCGGTGCAGACTTCGGCGCTCGCTTCAACTAGCAGCTCAGTGTCCATCGCAGGCGTTACCGCATCAGAGGTTGCTCGCAGAATTTCCTACGTTAACGCAACAGACCCAACGCCAAACAGCTCTGTCATTTTGGGTGAAAAAGGCGGCGCAGTTTCATCTGCCCCAGTCCGTGTTTCTTGGGCTTACAATGGTGTGCCAACTACAGGCACGAATGGGTTGTTTCTTGCAGGTAACTATATAGAGCCTACCGTCCTTGGTGCAGCTATCATACAAGGTAGGGATGGCTACTATAGTTACCTTACTGCTGATTCAGGTGTTGGCTGCTCAACAGGTGGTGATAACTATATCGACCAACTTGCAGGTATGGCGTACGGCTACCACGTTGACTTAGTTAAAGACACAAACGGGTTAGGTAGCCACGGCGCAGCATTTGGAGGTAGCTGGAAACGTCTGCGCGGTGATTACTCTGGCTCTTTTGCTGGTACACAACACGTTGTAAGCGGTCAGAATGCTGTTGTTATCGGCGGTAACCAGCACAGCCTTGGTAGCGAAACAGATGCACTACTGTCTCGCCGCAGTTCTATTGTTGGTGGCCAGCTTTGTGTGCTCAACGGCATTAACTCGTTTATCTATTCGTCCGACCAGTCAACTATGACTGGCGACAATGGCGGCGTGCTTGGCGGTACTTTGCTAACCAATGCCGCAACTCAGTCTGTGTTGATTGGCGGTAACACCAACGAGCACACAAGCGCTGCTATCCGCTCGGTAACGCTTGCTGGTCAGCGCAACAAAACGACTGGCTTCATGGCTGTTACAAGCGGTAGCGACTGCTTGAATGATGTTGATTACTCGTACACGCAAGCCAACGGTAAGTTTGCCAACCAAGGCGACTGTCAGACTCACTATGTGGTGGCTCGTCGCTTAGGGTCGGCAGGTTCCACTACTGTTGACATTACAGCGCAAGGCGGCGGTGGTGCACCTTACCTGTATACACCTCGTCCTAATTCTATTATGACGTTTGATTTCAACGTGAACTGTGCGCGTACTGATGTTGTTGGGCAGACTGCATCTTTTAAAGTGCGCGGCTCCATCACTAACATCGGCGGCACGCTGACCATTAAGGCGCAGACTACGACAGTCGACCATCGCGACGATGCAGCTTACAACTGCGTGCTGGCTTTGGCTGGCGGTAGTACAGCGGTTGTGCTGCGTGCGACAGTACCAAGCACGTCACACGTTACGCGCTGGAATGCAAGCGGCACAATTACAGTTACACAATCATCGTAGGTGGTTTAAATGCTAAACATCAAACGCTGGTATCACAAAGACTGCACTATCGGACGGCTCACGCTGTCCGGTGGTACGTTTCAATGCTTTACGCTGGAGCTGCCGTGGAAAGAAAACGAGCGCGGTATTAGCTGCATTCCGGCAGGTACTTACGAGGCTTTTAAGCGTATGTCACCGAAAAACGGCAGCGTGATTGAGTTGCTGAATGTCAAAGACCGCTCCAACATCCAAGTCCATCGAGGCAACTACACGCGTCAGATTGAAGGTTGTATTCTGGTCGGAGATTCCGTCAAGTTTCTTGATGCTGACTCTATTCCCGATGTGACAACATCCGGTCAAACTATGGATAAATTATTAGCGCTATTGCCTAACAAATTTACGGTGGTGATTGAATGAGCCTACTCGAAAAGCTAACCGATTTTGTCGGCGGCGGATTATTTAAAGAGGCCAAGGAGCTAATCAAGGAGTATTGGCCGCCCGACCTATCGCCGGAGAAGCGGGCTGAGCTTGAGCTTCGCCTGCAAGAGTCGCAACACAAGCGCGACCTAGACGCACAGCGGATGATTATTGAGTCAGAGCAAGCAATTACTGAGCGCATTTCGCAGCTTGAAGGCACGGTTTCGGAGCTAAAAACCATTCCGTTTGTCGGCGCAATTGTTATCTTCACTCGCGCCATGCAAAGACAAGTGTGGGGTTACTCAACGCTTTACATCAACTTTTTGTGGTTCAGCGGGCAGTGGAAATTTACAGAGCAGCAAGAATCCGCCATGTGGGTTATCAATTTGTTGGTGCTTGGCTTTCTGTTCGGTGAGCGTGCCATTCAGAATATTGCGCCGTTGATTGCTGAACTAATGAATAAACGAGCAGGTAATTTAAAATGAGAAAAGTCCAGCTTTTACCATCGCATCAATACTACTACGAGCAAGACGGCGAGCTACTTGTCGGCGAGTACGGCGCTGACACGCTAAGAGCGCAAAAGCTCGCAGCAGTCGCAGATTGGCACTTGTCGCAACAAAATGTGACGCTAACAGTTGATGGAAACGATTTTGACTTTAACCAAAAGTCGTACAGTGTCGCGCTTGGGTACTTGATGACAAACTCACTGCCTGAAACGTGGACGGATGCGCATAACAACGAGATTCCTGTTACGCTTGAGTTTATGCAATCGCTAGTCGCTGCAATGGCTCAACACATATCGCAAACTCACAGCAAGCAGCGTACAATGAAAAATGAGCTAAACAACATGACAAGCGCGGCGGATATTGCCGCTTATGAGGTGCCTGCATGCCTTTGAAACATGCCTTTACGTGCGCAATAGCCGATGATTCCGCAGATGCGGCTGCCGGCAAACTGGTTCCTTCAAATTGGAATGCTGACCACACAGTATTAAATGGTATCGACTTTCCGTCCGAAGCTCCTGCGCAACCTTCTGCTGACAATATGCGGTTATATGGCAAGAAACTAGCAAGCCGCATGATGGTAGCTTTTAAATCATTACTTGAAGTCGACCAGCTGCTGCAAACCTATGTAGGTGACGGTCAGACGTCGCTTTGGCTTGCTAACAACGGCACCACATCGCTAACCACTATAGCAGCATCCACGCCAACGACAGCGGGCACAGCAACAAACGGAAACATTGCACTAACAAGCAAGGTGCAATCCATCAACGCTGTTGAGTTTCTTGTAACTACTGCCGCCACTACGGCGGTTGCTTCGTTTCGCTACACTGCAGCTCAATGGGTGCGCGGTAACACTGTTGGCGGCGGGTTCTTTTTTCACATGCGCTGCGCTCCGGCTACCGGAGCAAGCAACACATCAATGCGCTACTTCATGGGTATGCGGCAAGCCACTGCTGCGCCAACCGATGTAGAGCCAAGCACAACCGTTCACTGCATTGG
>JAGKXA010000083.1 GCA_021151615.1 Cellvibrionaceae bacterium
TTCCCAGCCACAGCAATTGGCGGAAGGGATTCACTCGGTGTGGGTTAATGGTGTATTGAGTTACCAGAATAAAAAAATGACGGGCCAGCGCGCCGGAAAATTTTTGGAAAGACAACGCGATTTGCGGGTTGGGTTTTATTAATCCCCCTAACCCCCTTTTTCAAAGGGGGGGATTAGTAAGTCGCTAGATCTAAACTTTATCTTCTCGGCGAACCAAGCGCAAAAATGGAGTGCTTGGTTGTTAACTCCCCCTTTGAAAAAGGGGGCTGGGGGGATTTGTGTTAACTCCCCCTTTGAAAAAGGGGGCCGGGGGGATTTGTGTTAAGTCCCGCTCTTTGAAAAAGAGCCAGGGGTGTTGTGTTCAGTTCCCCCTTTGAAAAAGGGGGCTAGGGGGATTTAAAAAATGTCTGAAATAAAACGTTATGGTGTTGAAGGTGGTAAGGGAACGGGTGGTCAACATTTACCCTTTGCACGTGCAGCGGGTGCGGATGGCTGGTTATTTGTTTCTGGCCAGGTACCTATGGTCAATGGCGAAATTATCGATGGTGGTATTGTCGCGCAATCCCATCAAACCATTAAAAATGTACTCGCAATTTTAGCCGAAGCCGGCTACGGCCCGGAACACGTAGTGCGCTGCGGTGTATGGCTGGATGATCCGCGCGATTTTATGTCGTTTAATCGTGTGTTTATGGAATATTTCGGCGCAAATCCACCGGCGCGCGCCTGCGTAGTGTCCAGCATGGTGGTAGATTGCAAAGTAGAAGTGGATTGCGTGGCTTACAAAAAACCCTAACAACAAAATATCTAAACAATAATTTAAAAATGATTCGCTATTTATTACTTATTATCAGTGTTGTTGTTTCTGCGTGCGCTACTGCGCAGGTGGAGTCTTTGCCGTTAATGCCCTGGCCGCAATCGGTAGTGCAAGAGCAAGGGCAATTGGTGCTGGGTAATCAATGGCGGGTCGCAATTGACGCACCTGAAAAGGGTGAAATCAACTCGGCATTAAAACGTGCAGTAGCACGTGTACAAGTGCAAACGGGTCAAAAAATTGCGCTGAAATTGGTCGCGGCAGGTAAGGCCAATTTTATTATCAAGGCGAATCAGGTTGCACCCATATCCAATCACCTGAAAGATTGGGATGAATCCTATCAATTAAATACTTCCGCTCAGGCAGTGACTTTATCGGCAAATCACTCCCTGGGAATTCTGCGCGGCTTGGAAACCCTGTTGCAGTTAATTGGCAATCAGCAACAAAAGATTCAATTACCTCTGGTCAGTATCCAGGATCGGCCGCGTTTTAAATGGCGTGGATTGTTGTTGGATACGTCACGTCATTTTTTTTCGGTCAATACCATTAAACGCCAAATCGATGCCATGGCAGCAGCAAAATATAATATTTTCCATTGGCATTTAACCGATGATCAGGGTTGGCGCTTTGAATCTAAAAAATATCCGAGGTTGCATAAACTGGCCTCGGATGGTGATTACTATACTCACGCGCAAATTCGCGAGATTGTCAGCTATGCGCGCGCGCGCGGCATTCAAGTGTTGCCGGAAATTGATGTACCCGGTCATGCCAGCGCTATTGCAGTTGCCTACCCGGAATTGATGTCTGCTCCTGGCCCCTATGCGATGGAATATCGCTGGGGAGTGCTTAAGCCTTTATTAAATCCAGCTAACGAAAAGGTCTATGAGTTTGTTGATGGCCTGGTCGCTGAAGTCGCTGAATTATTTCCGTTTGAATACCTGCATATCGGCGGCGATGAAGTAGATCCGGAACATTGGAATACAAATGCGCAAATTCAAGCATTTATGCAAGAAAAAGGCATAAAGGATTCGCGTGCACTGCAGGCCTACTTTAATCAGCGCGTGCAAAAAATATTGCAGCAACGCCAGCGCAAAATGATTGGTTGGGATGAAATCCAGCATAAAGATTTGCCGAAAGACATTGTTATCCATTCATGGCGTGGGCCAGATGGCGTAAGCGATGCGGTGAGTCATGGTTTCCAGGCGATTTTATCGACTGGCTATTATCTGGATCAGCCGCAGTATGCGTCCTATCACTATCGCAATGATCCAATTCCGCCTAAACCCGTAACAATGACATTGGCTGCGCAAGATGCATTGGTCAGTTGGCGTTTTGAAATGCCGCGCAAGCGCGGAAAGCCGGTGACGGGAATATTCAGTGTGATTGGAGAAGGAAATGATGCGCGGGTATTGGTTGATTTCACTGGAAAATCACGCCGCGAAGCAAGATTGCACACCGCCGATAAAAAATCAGCGGTTTTTTCCCTGGACACCTGGATGGGGCCGGTGCGTTTTAATGTTCAATTCGTTGAGCAAAAACTACAGGGCACCATGCTAGTGGGCAACGCGCCTTACTTAATTAGCGGGGAAAAAGTCGCAACTAACTTTTCTTTACAAAACGGGAAAAAAATTTCCCAAAATAGCGAGAGGATTTTGCAAAAAAATCCTGCACAAAAACAGTTACCTGATAGTGAGCCGGTGGCTCATTTGAGTGCACAACACGAACAATTAATTCTGGGTGGTGAAGCAGCCCTCTGGGCTGAAATTGTTGATGAGCATAGCATTGACCTGCGTTTATGGCCGCGTGCATTTGTTGTAGCAGAAAGGCTCTGGTCGGCCCAAACTTTGCTAAGTGAAAGCGGTATGTATGAACGCTTGAATTCTGTTGCTACCTGGTCTGAAAAATCGGTTGGGCTACAGCATAAAATCCAACAGCAATTGGCAGTTAAACGTTTGTTGGGTGAGCAAGCAACTGCAACTGAAATTCAGGCTATGGAAACATTTATGCAATTGTTAGAGCCGGCACATTATTATCACCGCCAACATGAAAAGTCGGCACACGAAAGCTATTCAAAGGCAGATCCCCTGGATCGCCTGGTAGATGCATTGCCAGTAGAAAACGAGGCGGTGCGCGAATTCAATCTGCAGCTTGAGCAATGGCTGAAAAGCCCTCAGGACAATGAGCAATATAGCGAGCTACAAACCCGATTACTGCAGTGGGCAGAGAATCGCAAGGTGCTCAATTCCATTTTAGTGCGGCAAACTCAATGGCAGTCACTGGCAAATAATACTGATAGTCTGGTGCGTACGGCCATAGTGTTATTGGACAAGCGCGTGAAGGGGCAAAAACTGCTACCTGTCGAGCGCAACCAGATCGAAGAGCAGTTGCAGCAGCTGCGTAAAATCGATCAGGAAATGGTGCTTGCACTGGTTAATTCGCTGGAAAAAATCCTGTATTCGTTTACATAAAACTCCGGGTGAAAATATTGCTCGGGAATAAATGTAAATTGAGTTGACAACGTTGTCCATGTGGCGCAAAGTTTAACTGCCAAAGGCTTGAAATTGATCAGGCAGTAGTTGTTGTTACTTGCTCCCAGGATAGAAAAATAATTAGAACATTGTTCTTAATGGGTAGGTTGCTATGACAGAGGTAGCACTGGCTAACAAACACGTTTTGGCGCTGGTTATCAGTGGCGTTCTGGCTGCTATTGCGGTGGCTCTCCTGTTGGTGCGCAACCGCAACTTAAGTCGAGCATTGCAGAATACAAGATCTGCAGTTCATGAAAATTCGATAGCACATCTGAATCAGGAAATCCCTAATCATTCAGATGTGCAGCAAAGGGAGCTGGTTGAAAAGTTGGTGGTGTTTATGGAACAGAACAAGCCTTATCTGGAATCCCATATTACGGTTGAGCGCCTGGCTAACAAATTAAATGTCTCACCCAAATTGTTATCCAGCACTATTAACAGCCAGCTCCACGTTAATTTTTTTGAATTGATAGGTAATTATCGGGTAGCTGAAGCCAAGAAGCGGTTGGCCGATGAAGGCCTTCGACAAAAATCTATCAGCGAAATTATGAAAAGCTGCGGCTTTAATAGTAAGTCAGTATTCAATCAGGCCTTTAAAAAATCTGTTGGTGTTACTCCCAGCCATTATCGCCAACAGCATCTGCACTAATCCGGTGTGTCGTCGTTGTGACTGGATGGTTCGATTGTAGTGAAGATTAGTTCGCTTTTAGTTGTTAAAGATGTAAATGGAGTGTCCACAGAATTACGTATAACGCGTTTTGTTATGTGTGATCAGAGATTTAATACGAGAGAAAAAACCAAGGGGTTAGATATGTTTACAAGTAAAAACAAAATGACAGACATGTCGGGTAAGCGATTTAAAAAATCCTTGCTGGCTGTTTCTATCATGGCATTCACCATGCCAGCATTCGCACAAGACAACAAAAAAGCCGATGAAAATCTGGAAGAAGTAGTTGTTACTGGTATGAAAAGCAGTATCGATTCTGCACAGGAATTGAAACGTAATGCGGATACCGTAAAAGATGTAATTACTGCAACCGACATAGGTGCATTACCGGATAAATCCGTTACCGAAGCATTGCAACGCGTTCCTGGTGTAACCATCGAGCGCTTTGCCTCTTCTGATGATCCCAAGCACTATGCTGATGAAGGTACAGGTGTATTGGTTCGCGGTCTTGACCGTGTGCGCTCAGAAATTAATGGCCGCGATGCGTTCAGTGCTAACCCTTGGGGTGGCTTGAGCTATGAAGATTTCCCGGCAGAGTTGTTGGGCGCGGTAGAGGTTGTAAAAAACCAAACTGCCGACCTGATCTCTGGTGGTATCGCCGGTACTGTTAATCTCGTTACTCGCAAGCCGTTTGATTCTGATGAGCAGTTACTCTCTTTCAGCGCTAAAGCCAACTATGGCGATTTCCGCGAAGAAGTAACGCCTTCCTTCTCTGCGCTGTTTGCTGATAGCTGGGAAACCAGTGCCGGCAAATTCGGTTTCCTGATTGCAGGTTCTCAATCAGAATATAAATCTCGTGGTGATGGTGTGGGTGTAGGTAACTTCCACAGCCGTGGCCCGGTTGATACCTTCTCTTATGATGTATGGGGTACTCCTACTCCGGGCGTTGTTAAGGATAGCTATTCACATCCTTGTATGCCAGAAGCAACCGATTGGCGGGCATGTACACCGGCACAACTGGCAGATGGTGCCAAGAAGTTCACTCAGGAAGATGCCGCAGCTTATGTTCCAAAGTTTGAAGGTACCGCGCTTACCGGCCAACCAGCTGATACAACTTACTACACTCCTGCGCAAATTCATTTGAGTACTGCTGAAAATGACCGTGAGCGCACCGGTTTCACTACCTCTTTGCAATGGGCTAACGCCGACGAAACCGTTACCGCAACCCTGGAGCACATTAACTCCAAAGCATCCCTTGAGTGGCAAGAGCATCGTGTGGGCCATGCTGCCCAAGGATTTAAAGGCTTTATGGCCGGCTCGCATGATTGGCTGGATAAATCAGCTGATGGCTACCCACGCACCTTTGATTCAAATGGCTTCCTGACTTCAGGTGTTGGTGTAGGCATTAGCGGTGATGTGCCGCTGTTGTACATCACCCGTTGGAACTACAACGAAAATACCGTTGAAGATACCTCTTTCAATGTAACGCTGACTCCCAATGATCGTTTGAAAGTTGAACTTGATTTCCAGCACATAGAATCTGAAAAACTAGTGCATAACTACAGCATGTCTGGCCAGACTCGCGGCGGTTCTGCTGCGGTAGGTAAATTGTTGCCTTACTATCTGGATTTGCGTGGCAGTCGCCCCGCGATCGAATTCCTGAGCGATACCGATTTCACTGGTTGGATCGATAAGGCGGCTTTCCAACCGGAAGTATTTATCGGTTCAGGTATGCAACAGGAAGAGCTCAACAATGCCGATGCCGACAGCTTTAAAATTGATGTGGAGTATGCGTTGGATGGTTTGGTTACTGCAGTTAAGGGCGGTGTTTATTACACCGATAAAACCCTGACTGTACGCGACACTGAATATGCTGGCTGGTCTCCCATTTCTACTCCCTGGGTAAACGAGCAACGTGTTGCTTCGGCAGCAGCGAATCGCCCGGATTTGTATGACCGCATAGATTTCTCGGATTACTACAATGGTGACGTTCTGGGTGGCGGCGTACAGAGCTTTATGTTCCCCTCGCTTAAGTTAGTTAAAAATTATCCGCAATCTCTGCGTGATGGTTGTGCAGATGGTTGGTCTACCGTGGGTGATAGCGCGGGTAACGCAGCAGATGGCAGCGGTGGCTGTGCGATTCCTTACGAAGATATGGAAGGCCGCAACAGTCATTTCGCCGATCACGACGTGAGTGAGTCAAACGAAAAACGCACGGAAGCTTACCTGCGTGGTGACTTCGAATTCGCAGATCTGTCGACCCCAATTAAAGGTAACTTCGGTCTGCGTTATGTGAATTATCAACTGGAGTCATCCGGCTTTGTGGTGTTGCCGCCCGAGACCAGTCGCGGTGGTGCACAAACCGCTGGATTCCTGCAATCCCAATACCCGAGCATCTATGCGCTGGCCAATGGCGAATCAATGCCAAGCACTGTTGACGGTACCGATTACGACACTGTGTTGCCAAGCCTGAACGTGACATTCGGCGTTACCGATGATGTAGTGGTTCGCTTTGGTGCTTCGCAAGGTTTGTTCTAC
This sequence comes from Cellvibrionaceae bacterium, assembly GCA_021151615.1. Classification (GTDB taxonomy): domain Bacteria; phylum Pseudomonadota; class Gammaproteobacteria; order Pseudomonadales; family Cellvibrionaceae; genus Cellvibrio. The sequence continues at coordinate 6,545 of JAGKXA010000083.1, forward strand.
CCGAGTTTGACTGACACGCGCAACCGCGTGATTGTTGGTCTGACTGTAGATCCAAAACTGAAAGACGAATCCAAACCTCAAAGTGATACTACCAACCCGGTTATTGGCATTGACAGTGTTGCTCTGGATGCCTCAGCCAGCAACCCTTATTTGCAACCGGAAGAGTCAGTTAACCTGGATTTGACCACCGAATGGTACTTTGCGAAGGCGGGTTCAGTGAGCCTTGGCCTGTTCCACAAAGAGCTGGACAACATCATCCGTAACAAGCAGTTTGATTTGGATATTACGCAAGGCGGTGCTGCGCACACTCTCTCTGCTTACGGTCCAGCCAACACTGGTTCAGGTACCATTCGCGGTGTGGAATTTTCTTACTCACAGTTCTATGACATGTTGCCAGGTGCCTGGAGTGGTTTAGGTTTGCAGTTTAACTTTACCTATATCGACCAGAATGGTTTGGAAGATCCTAATGGTGCGTTACCACCAAGCACTCGCTTTAACTCAGCGGGTGAGCCAGTAGTGGACGAGCGCAACACCTTCCGCGTATTCAGCGGTTTGCCACTGCAAGGTTACTCTGACGAAAACCTGAACGTTGTTGGTATGTACGAATACAACGATTTTTCGTTCCGCCTGGCGTACACCTGGCGTTCCGAATACCTGCTGACCCTGCGTGAATCTGAGGACTTCTCTCCGGTTTATGCCAAGGCCGCCGGTATGCTGGACTCGAGCTTGTATTACAGCATCAACGAGAATTGGCAAGTGGGTATCGAAGGCAGCAACCTGCTGAACACAGAGACCAAAACCGAGTATCAAATGAACCAGGCGGGTGTAAGAACTGACGCGTTGAACTTCACTACTGACCGTCGTTATGCGCTGAGCGTTCGTGCTAAATTCTAATTAGCCGTTTCTATTAGAAACAGTTAGCTAGATGCTGTATAAAAAAGCGCGCAGCCTTGGTCTGCGCGCTTTTTTTTATGCTAGATAAATAGATAGTCAATTTGATAAAGCAACAATTCGATAGACAGCCAAGTAGATACTGACTATGCAAAAGAACACCTTGAATTCCATCTGTATTGTGGGTGGCGGTACTGCAGGCTGGATGGCGGCGAGTTTGCTGTCGTCGGCGTTACAAGGTAGCCGGATAAAAATCACGGTGATTGAATCGCCGGATATTGCCACCATTGGTGTGGGCGAATCTACTGTTCCTTCAATCATGGATTTTTTGCGTGTCTGTCAGATTAATCTCAAGGAGTTTGTTCAAGCAACCTCGGCAACTTTTAAGCTGGGGATTCGTTTTGATGATTGGTTAAAGCCTGGCGAACAGTTTTTTCATCCATTTGGTACTGTTGGTCAGGGGATCCATGGTTTTGAGTTTTATCAGGCCTGGTTAAAAACCTGTGCCGACGGCAATACTACCCGCTGGGTTGATCATTCCCCCTGTGCGATCATGGCTGAAAACCGGCGTTTTATGCTGCGTCCACCGCGACACGAAAACTGGGTATTGCGCAGCTATGCTCATGCATTGCATCTGGATGCTATTTTGGTTGCGCGCTATCTGCGTGAATTTTCCCTCAAGCGCGGTGTAGAAAGAATAGAGGCAACAGTAACCAGGGTTGTTGTTGATGAGCGGCAATTTATTAGCGCTCTGGAATTGAATAACGGAAACACAATTACCAGCGATTTTTTTATTGATTGCACTGGCTTTAAAGGATTATTAATTGAAGAAGCCCTAAATGTCGGTTATGAGGATTGGACTCATTATTTACCTTGTGATCGCGCAATTGCAGTGCAAACGACCAATACCGGTGAACCATCCCCATTCACACTGGCTACAGCGCGTGATGCAGGCTGGACCTGGAAAATTCCGTTGCAGCATCGCACTGGTAATGGCTATGTTTTTTCCAGTCAATATTGTTCTGATGACAAAGCAATTGATACCTTGTTAAACGCGGTTGATGGTGAACTATTAATTGAACCGCGGGTGATTCCATTCACCACAGGACGTCGAAAAAAAATATGGCACAACAACTGTTTGGCACTGGGGCTTGCATCCGGTTTTTTGGAACCGCTGGAATCTACCGCGATTCACTTAGTGTATAAAACACTGGTTTATTTTATTAGATACTTTCCCGATCGGGATTTCGAGTCTCACACCGAGCAGGCATTCAACCAGAAAATTAATCTGGATTATCAGGAAATTCGCGATTTTATTATTTTGCATTACTGCACAACCCAGCGTGATGATACGGAGTTCTGGCGCTGGTGCCAGAATATGCCTGTGCCTGATTCGTTGCGGGAAAAAATTCAATTGTTTCGCGAGCGTGGCCAGATAGACCATATGCCGGGAGAGTTTTTTACCAGCGACAGTTGGTGCTCAATTTTAGAAGGTATGAACGTGCGTCCAAAAAAATACCATCCGTTAATGGATGCATTTGATAGCCAGATGTTAGCAAAAACCCTGCAGGAAACTGCACAAAATGTCTATCAGGCCATAATGCAAATGCCAAATCACAATGACTATATTCAGCAACACTGCCCTGCTAAAAGATAGCCGCACTAAAAAATAGCATCGCTAATAAGATGATGTAACTGTGGATGTTTCTTTGGTGAGTAACACAATATGACGGCTTATAAACCTGTTCCAGAATACCGCGAGCTTGGGGCGCAGCAATTTTTTGCAGAAATAGCACCTGCTCAGCAACCTATCGTCATTCGAAACTTTGTTCAGCACTGGCCTGCCGTTGCAGCCGCAAAAAAGTCGCCGCAGGATTTTGCGGCTTACCTGCTGCGCTTTTACACCGGTAAAAAAGCCAGGATTTTCGTTGCACCACCAGCAGCTAAAAAGCGTTTTTATTATAACGATGACATGACGGATGTGAATTATCTGCGCGGCGAAGAGCGCGTAGATTTATTTCTAGGTCGTCTACTTGAATTGATGGATAGAGAAGTTTATCCGGCAATATCCATTCAAAATTCTTCGCCGGCAGACATATTGCCGGGGTTGATTGACGAAAATAAGTCCGATTTTTTCCCCGATGAGGAACCACACCTTTGGATTGGCAATGAGGGCATTGTCAGCGCTCACTACGACGGTGCAGACAATATTGCTTGTGTTGTCGCCGGGCGTCGGCGCTTTGTGTTATTCGCCCCGGATCAAGTAGGCAATTTATACCCCGGCTCGCTTAATTTTACTCCTGCTGGTGCGCCCACCAGTATGGTTAATTTGAACGAGCCAGATTTTGAGCGCTACCCCCGTTTCCAAACCGCATTGGATAACGCCTATTCGGTGGAGCTTGATCCAGGCGATGCAATTTTTATCCCCATGCTCTGGTGGCACCATGTGGAGTCGCTGGAAAAAGTAAATGCCTTGATGAATTTCTGGTGGAATGGCTCTGCTGCTAAAAATGCAATTCCGCCAAGCGCTATTGATAGTTTAAATATTGCGCTCCTGGCGATGCGCGATTTAACGCCTAAACAACGCGCAGCCTGGCGCTGTTTGTTTGACCATTACTTGTTCAAACAGGGTGTTGATCCTGCCTCTTATATTCCCGAACATCAGCAACATTTATTAGGAAAAGTCTCGCTGGAATATGTGCGGGCAATCAAAGATTATTTTATTGAGAAATTTAAAAAGTAGCGGCTAGCCTAGTTGCCTAATAGTGAAGTGCTGAATATGACCAATGAACATCAAAAACCCAAAAAAATCCTGATTGTCGGCGGCGGTACGGCGGGCTGGATGGCAGCGAATTTAATGGCATCTCGCTGGCAGGATATCGACGTTTGTCTGCTTGAATCTGCGGATATTGGCATTATTGGGGTGGGCGAAGGTTCAACACCGCATTTGAAATTCTTTTTTGACACTGTGGGGCTTGCTGAATCCGAATGGATGCCGCGTTGCAACGCAACCTATAAAAATGGAATTTCCTTTGCTGGCTGGTCTGCTATTCCAGGGTATGAATCCTATTTTCATCCTTTTCCCGCGCAAACGGATGACCTGCTAACCGTCCCCCATTTTTTTAACAGCATCCATGCGCGTATGCAGGGGAATGATGCCGTTGCGCATCCAGATCATTATTTTTTAGAAACTTATCTCACCAGGGAAAACCTTGGCCCTATACCCAATGAGACTTTTCCGTTTGGTGTCGCCTACGGATACCACTTTGATGCAACGCTGCTAGGGCAATTTCTAGCTGAGACGGCGGTGAACAAGGGGGTAACAAGAATTATCGGTACGGTCACTGAAGTGGTGCTTGGGCAAAATGGCGCAATAACCTCGGTCAGATTGGATGATGACAGTTTTGTGGAAGCCGATTTATTTATCGATTGTTCCGGATTTAGATCGTTGCTGCTGCAAGGCGCATTGAAAGCCAGTTATAAAAGCTTTAAAGATAATTTGTTTAATAACGCCGCCGTTGTGATGCCCAGTGAAATATCGGACGTTATCCCTCCTGAAACAAGGTCAACCGCGCTATCGAGTGGCTGGGCCTGGAAAATTCCATTAACAAACCGTTTTGGAAATGGTTATGTTTATAGCGCTGACTACCTCACACCGGACCAAGCCGAAACAGAATTGCGGCAGCATCTGGGTATGCTGGAAAGCGATGTAGAAGCTAGGCATTTACAAATGAAAGTGGGGCGAGTGGAAAAACACTGGGATAAAAATTGTTTGGCGATTGGTTTATCGCAAGGTTTTATTGAACCCCTGGAGGCGACAGCGCTGGCACTTGCGCTCGAAACTATCACGCGTTTTATGAGTTCTTACGAACGTGGCGATTTTACCAACAAATATGAGGACGCTTTTAATTATGAGATTAATGCAAAGTTTGATGGCGTCAGGGATTACATTGTTTGTCATTACAAAGTGAATCAGCGGCGCGATACTGAGTATTGGCGAAATAATGCTGCCAATACCAATCTCTCAGAAAGCCTTAGCAAAATTTTACATTTCTGGTGGAACAGTAAGGATTTTGCAAAAGACATGTATATGAATAATCTGACAGGAAGTTATCAGCCAAAATCCTGGGCTTGCTTGTTGGCTGGTTATGGCGTGTTTCCAGAATTAAAAAATAATCCGTCAATTGAGCAACATGCGTCAGCGCAAAACATGGCGCAGCTAGCCGATTTTATTCGTCGCTGCGGCCTGAATTTTAAATCGCATAACGAACAACTGAATTTTCGTTGAGGGGTGTTAAAGGCAAGTTAAGAGTGTTTTTGAGTGAAGGTTCGATATTTGGTTGGAAAGTTCGACTTTTGTATTATCCAAAAAACGTTATTGCCCTCGTGTTTTCCGCAATGATACTTTTACTTCGACGATATGATTTGATGCTTGGAGAATAAAATGCCGTTCTGGCTGGGTAACACAACTAAAATCCAGAGCTACCTTCTGGCAATGAATGGTGTGTTGTTCATAGGCTTTATCACCATTTTATTTTTTAGCGATACTGCTATTTACTAACATGAATTTTATAGTCTTCCCGTGACTTGCCAGAATTCGTTCTGGCTTTTTTTATCTATGGATTTGGAAAAATGTCTGCCAGGATGTTGTGCTTGTTACTATTGGTCGGCTTCGCCTATGGATTCTTGCGTTATCAGGCGCTATCGGGTGAGCGGGATCTGGCGTTGTTGGAAATTAATAAGCTGACAATTCAGCTTGAATCTCTGCAACAGGAAAATGATCGCTTATCCAGAATTAACGATTTATCTGCTGCGCCGCTCGTTGCCCATCGTGACCATTCCCCCGCTACCACAAACCACACAATTGCATCCGCACAAGTTGAATATCCTGCAAACGAATTCATGCAAGGTGCAGATAGTTTTGTTGACCAAATACTAACCCGGATTAACACCAGGGCTGATTCTGCATTGTTCGCCGATATGGCAACACCCTTTAGTGATGAAGCTATCGATTTGGATTGGGCCAAAGGTCAAGAAGAGATAATTTCTGCAGCATTTGATAGCGAATCACTGAACCAGTTAGTCCCCGAATCCATCCTTTGTAAAAGCACCCGCTGCCAAATACGTATACCCAGTGCAGACCCTGGTGACGCCAGTGCGATAAGTGTCAAGGTGTCAACGGCAATAACGTCAATTCCCCGACTATCGCAAACGAGAATTACATCGCGTTTTAATCCGGAATCATCGGCGGTGGAGCTGTTGTTCTTCCGTAATAACGATCATTAACCAATTACAAAACAAATTTAAAATTTTCATCTCCGGGTGAAAACTTTAAATTTCATGGAAGAGTCCCAATGGACCCATACGGGTCAAGGCTTGCTGGATCCTGGATTGTGAATGCGAGTAGATTTTCATCAACCAAAGGACAATTAGTATGTTTAAAAAAATATTAACAAGTATGTTATTTGTTACTGGCCTGTCTGCAGGTTTTGCCTTAGCCCAGCAAGGTGAGTTGGTCATTAGTCAAAATTACATTAAGCCAGGTTGCAGCAACTGGGAATTTAAAGAAGCGGGGGGCACTGGTGCTCCATCAGGCGGGGTGTATCCACGCAGTTATCAGATATTTGGGGTCACATGTAACGGCAGTCCTGTCGCTAAAAAAACGCAGTTGTTTTATGAGAATGGCAGTCTTCATAGTTGCCGCATAGATCTGATCAACACTACCGGGTATACATTAAGCAGTTCTTCCTGCGCATCGTTTGAAGTTCGGGTCAGTGTGCCCCAGCCAGTCTGTTCAACACCGAATTCCGGTTTGGTCATATTGACTGCCTGTGGAAATAGCCTTGGTTCTCAGGGGGCACAACAATATATTGCCCAGCAATGCGGCGCATGCGGTCCAAGTTACAGGACTATTGGTGCTCAGGGCTCCTGTAGTCAAACCAACCCATTAGTTGAAGTTAAGTGTAAGTAATTGCGAAAAAGCCAGAGTGAAAACTCTGGCTTGTTATCCGAATTCATTTTTATAACTATTCCCACTTTGCAAATTACTGCTATTGTCATCATTTCATCAGTACTAGTATTTTTTTATTGCTACTACTCATTTCGTAATTGGCGTATCAGTTTTCAAAAATGCTCCCACTTCATTAAAAAATTGTGGGATTCCATCGGATAAAGTACGAGTTTCGGCAATCAATTGCCTTGTGATATTGCGGGTGTTAGCGTTGGTTGCAGTCGTTGTGTGGTAGTAAATGGCTAATAACAACACCCTGAGGCAAATCATCATGACCTTTTCTAAAAATATTGCGTGCAAAATGCTTCGCGCTAGCGCTGCTTGTCTATTAATTACCAGTTCACTGCTTGCCTGTGCGCAAACGACGAAAGTAGTTGGCTATATTCCTTCCTACAAAAATATGCCGGCGGTCATTGATCGCACGGATTTAAGCAAGCTAACTCATTTGAATCTATCGTTTCTGAATCCCAATGCGAGCGGTGTTGTTTTAAGCGGTGGAAATCCAGTGTGTATGGAGGGGGCCAGCGCGACTGACCTCCATTATGTCGTCAATAAAGCGCATCAAGCGGGTGTCAAAGTATTGGTGTCCATTGCTGGCGGTGTCTTGCCGGCGTGTTCAGGTAATTGGCAAACGTTATTACAGCCGGCCAATCGCGCTACCCTGGTGAATAATTTATTGCAGTTTGTTAACACATTTAATCTGGATGGGTTGGATGTGGATATTGAAGGCGTGGTGTTAACCAATATTGATAACGCAGGCAATTACACGCCGTTTATTCAAGCGCTGCGCAATGGTTTGCCAGCAGGAAAATTATTGACCTCGGCAACGGCGTCTTATGTGGGTGGTATGGTGCCTACGTCATCGCTACAGTATTTTGATTTTGTAAATATCATGTCTTACGACGCCATTGGCCCGGGTTGGGGGCCCGCAGGTGTAGAGCATTCACCTTATTCCATGGCTGTTTCGGATATTAATATCTGGAAGGCGCGCGGACTGACCAAACAAAAATTGGTATTGGGTGTGCCATTTTATGGTTATGGATTTAATGGTTACGCAGCGGCTTATGATTTCAATTCAATTATTAATCAATTCGGCGCGAGCGCAGCGCAAACGGATGTGATTGGCACACGCTGCGTCGGTTGCAGCTACATTACTTACAACGGTATTCCCACTATTCGCAGTAAAACCCAGCTCGCCTTGCAGGAAGGTTCGGGCGTGATGATTTGGGAATTATCACAAGATGCTGCAGGCACCAACAGTTTGCTCGCGGCTATTCATAGTCAAATTGGTGGCGGCAATTCCAGCAGTTCATCTACCGCAAATGGCTGCCCAGCCTGGGTGAGCGGCAAACAATATTATGCGGGCAACAAAGTCAGTTATCAGGGCGGCTATTACATCGCTGAATACGATAACCCCGGTTACATTCCTACGGTGAGCACGTATTTCTGGGAACCTATTAGTGCGAGTGCTTGTGGTGGTACTTCATCATCCAGTTCTTCAGCCGCTGCATTTACCAAATTAATTCAAGCTGAAGCCTATACCTCCATGAGTGGTGTGCAGCTTGAAACCACCACCGATATTGGCGGCGGACAAAATGTGGGTTGGATTGACGCGAATGACTGGATGGCCCACGCCAATATTAATTTCTCCAGTAATGGTACTTATCGTGTGGAGTATCGTGTGGCCAGCGTGAGTGGTGCGAGCCTGTCGCTGGATTTAAATGCGGGTTCTATTCAACTGGGGCAAATCGCTATTCCGGCAACCGGCGGCTGGCAAAACTGGACCACGATTTCCCACACGGTAACTATCAATGCCGGCACCTATAGTGTGGGGCTTTTCGCCCCGCAAGGTGGCTGGAATATCAATTGGTTGCGGTTCACTAAATTGTAATTTTATTCCCGTCTATCCCTCTCGTTTTTTTCCTCCCGGACTTGCGGATCTCCTGTAGATCCGCTTTTTTATTCGTCCCGCTGCTTTTTTTAAGTAATTATTCGTTAATTCGGTGAATGCTGATTTAATCGAGCATCTAAAAAGACTTAGACTGCGTAACCAGCCATTGATCTGGCAAGTTTTTTAAACCGAGGAATTTACTGTGAAACTGAAAAGCTTATTAGGTTTGGTGATGACAATGGTGACCACATCGGCATTTGCGTGCCCGGACTATCTGCAAGGCGAGTATCGCAAGTTGCACTCAAAGGATTCAGTCAATATTTGTGAGTTGATGGAAAACAAAACCGTCTTGGTGGTTAACACGGCCAGCCATTGCGGGTTTACTTCCCAGTTCAAAGAACTGGAAGCCCTGCACAAAAAGTACAAGGATAAGGGATTGGTCGTTGTGGGTTTTGCCAGCGATGACTTTAAGCAGGAGGATGCCGACGAGGAAAAAGCAGCGGAGATCTGTTACCTCAATTACGGCGTAACCTTCACCATGCTGGCGCCAACCCATGTAACGGGTGAACAAGCCAACCCAGTGTTCAAAGCCTTGGCCAAGCAAGCGAAAGAACCCAAGTGGAACTTTAATAAATACCTGGTCGGTAAGGATGGCAAGCTGGTCGAGTATTTCGGCAGTATGACCAAGCCGGATTCACCCAAGCTGGCTGCCGCGATAGAAGCACAGCTGTAATACTTTTACCGTTAAGATACGAAGAACAACCGGTCTCATGGGCCGGTTTTTTTTCGCCTGTTTCTGGGACGAAATTGTCCGTCTTAATGAAAACGGTATCTTTTTGTGGGGATTTTATCAGTTTATAAGCATTGCCTGCTCCCCTTCATCCATCTGCGCAAGAATAGTTTTTTATACAAAGTAATTCTTATTTTTGGCCATTAATCGCAATTAATCGCATAAATTTGCATAAAAAACGCTTTTTGGGCTATTTAAACTTACTTTTTTAGCCTGATCCAGGAAATCCATATCTATCTGGGCAGTCACAAAATTGTATTGAAACCGATTACATTTTGATTCATTATTCTTGTCGCGTAATCCGTTACA
>JAGKXA010000312.1 GCA_021151615.1 Cellvibrionaceae bacterium
AGCCAGGCGATACGGTGTACCAGTACACGCGTTTTACCGCTGCCGGCACCGGCGAGAATCAGTTGGTTAGCCGCCGGTGCAGACACTGCCGCGCGCTGGGCGTCATTGAGGTTATCGAGTAGCAGGGAGACATCCATAACATTGGGCCGAGGGGCGGGTGCCCGCAAAAAATCATCAAACAGGAATGCGCGCGATTTTACTGGCTAGATATACATATAGCCACTTTTGTTTTTTGCCCCGTAGTACCCCCCTGCAGCAAGATTGGCGCTATGCTGCCATTGTTGTTGGAGGAGATTGTTATGAACGATGTACAAAAGGCCTGGCTGGAGCGCTGTATTGAACTGGCCAAGGCCCAGGCTGATAGCGGGCAAGGCGGCCCCTTTGCCGCGTTGGTGGTGAAAAACGGGGAGATCATTGCCGAGGGCTGTAACAAGGTAACCAGCACCAATGATCCCAGCGCCCATGCCGAGGTAGTCGCTATTCGCAATGCCTGCCAAAAACTGGGCAGTTTTCAGTTGGATGACTGCGAGATCTACACCAGTTGCGAGCCCTGCCCTCTGTGTTTGGGGGCGATATTCTGGGCCAGGCCCAAAGCAGTTTACTTTGCTGCAACCCGCGCGCAGGCAGCAGCAGCCGGGTTTGATGATGAGTTTATCTACGAGCAGATCAAGCTGGGCGGGGCGGCACGGCGAATTCCTTTTTTACACCGCCCTTTGGAGAGCGCCAATCATCCCTTTGAACACTGGAACAACTGCACGAATAAGCGAGATTACTAGCTATTTGCTGTTAAAACTCTTGGCGCGGGTTAGCAACACCCCCACCAAAGCTGCAAACAACACCATCAGTGGTATTGCGCCAGGCAGGGAGTTGCTTGCCTGGGCGCCAAGCTCAAACCCCGACTTCACCAGCACCTGTGGTGGCATTGCCTCCACTACTGCATCCAATCCCACTGAAGGGCCTGTTAGCAGCAACTCATCGGCCGCGCAGTTGGCGTCCGGGCTGGCATCAGCTGCCAATAATTGAGCGCAATCCATTAGCGCTGCCTGGCTGGCTGTCGCAAATAACAGGGCAATAATTGCCACCGCAAACCTGAGGTTTGCGCATAGACCTGAGTGAATCATTTCCTTTACCCCACAAATACGGGTGTTTAGTAACAAGACTCTAGCAGCGAAAAAGAGTGAAGCAAGTCTCTTTTTTTCGGCAATTTCGGTGCCAAACAACTCAATAATGATTATTTAAGCGCCAAGGTATTGATTTTATTGGCTCGGAAAAAGGGCTGCTGTGCGCTATGTAGCAGATGGATATAAACAGGGTTCTAGAAAGGAAAAAATGATCCTGGAAGCTGGCCTTTTTGCAGCAGGGCTGCCACATCCATGCTCAGCGCAACCCCCGCATGCACCAAAATACCGCCCCAGATAGATCGGGATTTAAGCGCCAGTATACCGAGGAACAGGCCAAACAAAATCGCCCCGGTGGCCTCCAGCCAAAGCTTGGGGAAATGGATCATCAGATAGGGCACGCACATCACCCAGATAGCATTGGCGCCAATCGCAGGACGCAGGGCATTGAGCATAAAACCGCGGAAGAAAAACTCCAGAAACACAAACTGGCTCAGGTAGAGCAATTCCCACAACAGCAAATCCAGCCAACTGCGCCCGGCGCTGCGGTAAAAGGGATAGTGATGGACGAAATCCTCACCTTGGCTGACCAGCACCACAAACACCAGTATGGGGCTGAGCAGAAGCAGATAGCCTCGCCAATGTTCGCTGACCTGATTCCAGCGCCAGCCGAAATCACGCATTCGCGCCTTGAACACCAGGCGGATAACCAACCAGGGCAACAAGATAAAAGTGAGCAGGTGGCAGCCAGTCCACCAGAGATAACCCGCCAGTTCCAGCCAGCCGGAAGCCTCCAGTTGCTGCACATAGGACCTGCCGCACAGCTCACCCAGCCACCGCAACAGGCTGTGCAGGTTGGTCGCAAATTTGGCGTAGTGGAGGATCAACAAACTCACCGACACTGTCGCCAACACGGCCACTACCCGCCGCAGCGCTTGCGGGCGCGACAACTGCCAGGAGGGAGCCGCAGCGTCGATTTGATCGAGCGCGACAAGTATCTGGCGCGGATGCAAATCGGCAAGCTTCATGGCTATTTTTTCTTCGCTTTGGGTTGCGGGCGATGGCTGCGCTCATACATATCGAGGAACTTGAAAATGATGTCCTTGGCAAAACGACTTTCGGAATTGGTTAAAAACACCATGCCGATTTGCAGGTCGCGGTTGAACACCATCTCGGTGCGGAAGCCCTTTACGTGGCCGCCATGATGGATGAAATTCTTATAGCGACCATAGTCAAAGACCCTCAACCCCATACCATAGGCAGTATTACCCACCGCTTTGCGCACGCCGTAATAGTTTTGCGCCGGCGTATTTTTGGTAATACGCGACTGGATAGGGTTGAGTACCGCCAGTGGCAAGGCCTCGGGGCGCTTGCCCATTTGACCGAGCAGGTACTTGGACATATCGGTAATACTGGCGTTGACGCCAGCCGCTGGCGCCACCCGATACCAGTTGGCCGTGACTGAAGTAGGAATCCAGCGGCTGCCGTTGTTGATATGTGGCGCGGCGCGATTGGGTGAAGCGTTGTAACTGGCCAAACCATAGGAGGCACTGCGCATACCCAGCGGAGTAAAAATACTCTGCGCTGCATATTTCTCAAAACTCATACCAGACTTCTTTTTGATCATCTCACCCGCCAGGCTGAAACTGACGTTCTGGTAGGCGTAACATTTGCCCGGCGGGCAGACAAAATTCACGTAGCGCAAGCGTTTGACTATCTCGGCATAACCCATGTTTTCGTCGATAAAATGGGTATAGGTGTGACGCGGCAAGCCAGAGGCCTGGGACAAAATATTGCGGAACGTCAGCTGTTTGCCATAACGGGCATTTTTGAAAGCGACATCAGGGAGCAGCGAAGTGACGGTTGTATCCCAGCTGATTTTGCCTTCGTTGACCAAGGCGCTTGCCGCTGTCGCGGCGAAGGATTTGGACAGGGAGGCGAGGCGGAATACGGTATCCGGTGTCACCTTTTCGCGGGTGCCCGCGCGGCGCACCCCATAGCCTTGCAGGGATTTCACCTGCCCGCCCGAAACCACCACAATGGCAACGCCCGGCACAAAGGGCGCAACCTTCTTGGCGACATAATCCTCGAATTCAGCGACAAACGCTTCTGGATGGCCAGCGGGGTAGCGCGGCGCATTGACCGGGGCGGTGGTAATTAGTGGAATATCCTCCACCGGTTGGCGCGGCTCTTCAGGCTCAACCGGCAATTCGGGTTGGGTCGATTGGATGGACGAATTAACTGCAGACCGGGTTGCCACTGCCGCCGGCACAGAGCTGGAAGCCTTTGAAGCGGCAACAATCGGCGCCTGAACAGCAGCAAGGGAACTGGCAAAGGTTTGTGCGGGAACAACCGCTTGTACCTGGGACACCGCCTGTACAGCGACAGAAGTCTGCGGCGCAGCCTGCTCCGGGGAAACCACTACAGCCGGTGCTGCAG
>JAGKXA010000313.1 GCA_021151615.1 Cellvibrionaceae bacterium
ATTTAATGGGGGTTGCTCGGTAATTGATATTACGGCGACCAGTACCGACTCTGCGGCAAAAGATTTGCTCCTGTATCACGGGATAGTTACAACGACGGTTGGGGGCGCAACGGGAGCGGTAACTACGACGACCAATACAATTGCGCGCGCGAGCGGCTCGTTTATCGCTGACGGTTGGGTGCCCGGATCGTTGGTGATGATGTTTGCGCCTCGTGGTGTTGCGGCAAACACGTTTGATGGTTTGCTCGCAATTGTTACCGGTGTGAGTGCTGGTGCATTAACAGTTAATGGCGCGCCGTTTGGTGCCGGCTCCGTGGCCAGCGGCTCGCGCATTTGTAATATGTCGTTGGATTTGCGCGCGACAATACCGGGGAATAGCGGTACCAGTGGAGCATCTACATCTATTGCGTTGCTTGATCATGACAATGATGGCAGTTTGCTGCGTTCAGAGCGCAAGCTGGGCGCTAATGATTTATTGGCTGTGGCTGCAACCAGTGCATTATCCGCGCTGCCTGCGTACATGAATGTATCTGCGCAAGTTGCGCGTTATTAATGGTGAGTCTATGTCAGTATTTAATGCGGGCTTGCCGCAAAAAATTGCGCAAGCAAAGCAGCTTGGTGATATTGATTTTCGTCCTGATTGCGGAACGTTTATTAATGAGCCGGATAAATCAATTTTGATGCGCTCCGGTGTAGTTGCGCCAGCATCGCAATTTCCTAGAGCGGCGAAACATAACCACCTGAAAGTTATTAGCTCCTTATCATCTGGAACAATACCCACATTCGTGAATGTAACCCAGTGGGCTACCAATGGCGCAGGAACCTATGTGGTCTGTCATGGATCGGGTACCAGTCTGCTGGTGACTACTGATTGGGGTAAAAACTGGGTTGTTGTAAACCTCAGTTCGCAACTTAATGGTGTTATGCCGGTTGCAGTGGTTTATACCGGGGCGAGATTTGTGGTTGCAGGAAATTCTGCCGCCACATGTTATGTCGCATATTCAGCGGATGCAGCTACCTGGTCGGCAGGCGGTACTTTGTCTGCAAATATTAGTGGTGCTACAGCGAATAGCATTCGCGGCGCGTGGAATGGCTCTGTTGCATTGTTTATCGCAGGTGGCGATGTGGATGCCGCATTTACCACTGCAAACGGCACTGCGCTTACTCAGGTTGCGGCGCCGGCTGTTATTGGTAATCCTGGCCTTGTAGTTGGTGATGGGAAGTTTCTTCTTTATTCTGCATCTGGTAGCGGCACAGTCTACCATTCGGCATCAGGTGCTGGCAGTTGGACGACAGTTGCGTTGCCGCTGCCTATTGGTCAGGTGCATTTTACGAATGGCGTGTGGGTATTTTGGCAGGCATCTCCTTACGTTGCATATGTAACCAGCAGTGACCTAACGCTCTTCACTATTCGAAATTTTCCATTCAATCAGACTGCGCATGCTCCGCAGCGGCTGACTGGGGACGCGTCGCGCTTTTATGTCTCGATAAAAATCAATATAGGCAGCTATGGATTTCCGGGGGTCGCATACTCGATTGATGGTATTAACTGGGCGATGCGCTATTTAATCCAGGGCATAAATGATTTGTCGGCATCCTGGGGTTGTATTGATGGCCGCATATTTGTGCCGTTTTGTAATCCGGGTGCAACATCAATATCCGTGGCGTCCGCGTTATATGCGGCTGATTTTAATGTTGCGTCATATGTGGGTATTCCCTATGCCTATTACGCCGATGGGGCCGGAACAACAGCGTCGCCTGTGGCGTATGTGAGGGTAAAAGTATGACCAAAATCATAGACACAATTGCTGCGCCAGCACCTGCTGGTTTAGACATATCCTCATACATTGATGTTGATGCCTGGTTTGATCGCTGGGGGGCATTACGTTGGTTGGTGTTGGCGGATCAGGATGCGATGGTGCAAGCGTTTATTTCTGATGCGCGCTCTCGGCCCTATTTGGACCTGAATCGTGCTGATATTCGACAAGCGCTGGATCAATTGGATGTACGCAACTACCCCGGTTACGACGCAGCATTCAAGCAAACTTTATTGCGAGTGCCTGTTGCGGCTGCCGACCAAAGAATTTTGAAGAAGTTGTATTTTTAGGAAGTAGAGGGCGACAGCACCCGGTGCAACGAACACCTGGCACTGCCGCTGACACGCAGAGCGAGCTGCAAGCCAGCCAAGACCCTCTGCCCACCGGTGGGCGGCGGCATCTTAGCAAAAGTGAAAAAGGTTTGCGCACAATGCAAGAGATAAGATGTGGCAAGTGTCATCGTAAGTTAGCGATGGCGAACTTTAGTGAAATTCAAATAAAGTGCCCGCGATGCGGGACGTTAAATCACCTGAAGGCCGAGAGCCTCCCTGTAGCGCCAACGAGCGCCATCGACCGGAGGCAATATGCAACCTCAACCAATAATTCCCTGGATCGGCGGAAAGCGCAGGCTGGCTGACCGAATCTTTCCGCTGTTTCCGCAGCACGACTGTTATGTCGAAGTGTTTGCCGGTGGTGCGGCATTGTTCTTCCTACGCCCTGCACCGGCAAAAGTTGAGGTACTGAACGATATCAATGGGGATTTAATCAATCTCTACCGAGTAGTTCAGCATCACCTGGAAGAGTTTGTAAGGCAGTTCAAGTGGGCGCTTAGTTCGC
This sequence comes from Cellvibrionaceae bacterium, assembly GCA_021151615.1. Taxonomy (GTDB): domain Bacteria; phylum Pseudomonadota; class Gammaproteobacteria; order Pseudomonadales; family Cellvibrionaceae; genus Cellvibrio. The sequence continues at coordinate 2,655 of JAGKXA010000313.1, forward strand.
GCCAGGTGTTTAAGTGGCTTCAGGATACGCGCCCGGAAACCCTCACCGATATCCAGCGCGCAGCCAGATTCTACTACCTACAGCAGAGCGCATTTGGCGGCAAGGTTGAGGGGCAAGTCTATGGGACTGCAACAACACAGCCACCAGGCTTAAACCTGCTGCGGATTGAGGAAAGCCTCAGTGCTGCCCATTTGAGGCTGGCTAACACCTATATCGAGCACTCCACCTGGCAGAAGGTAATGGAGCGCTATGATCGCCCGCATACCCTCTTCTATCTTGATCCGCCTTATTGGGAGACTGAGGGTTACGGCGTAGAGTTTGGTTTTGAGCAATATGAAGAGATGGCCAAGCTCATTGGACAGATCCAAGGAAAGGCGATTATCAGCCTAAACGACCACCCAGACATCCGTCAGTGCTTCAAGGATTACCATATTGAAACCACCGATATTAAATATACCGTTGGCGGAGGGAAAGGTAGTGATGCTAAGGAGGTGCTGATCTTTAGTTGGGATACCCAGGCTGAGCCTGCTGGGCTTTTCTAGCGGAGAGATTCGTCGTGACGCGAAACTCCAATAGCCAGCCAATTGGGGTGGCGTATTGGAGTAGTCAATATGAAATTTAACGTACGACTGAATGGCATGATACTAATCATGTGGCTATACGACCTTGAGGGGAACCTTATCTGGACTGGCGCACATGAGTTGGGGCAAAGGGAGGTATACTGGCTCTAAAGTGGAAATCCTTTTCACAGGGGGCAACAAAATGCCCCCTTTATTTATCGCGCCGTTGAACCGTATTTATCGCGCGCGGCATCAGCGAGTCGATACAATAAATTCGTGGGGTGGCATAAGAAAAAGCCCGATCAGCAAACGCTGATCGGGCTTTTTATTT
>JAGKXA010000314.1 GCA_021151615.1 Cellvibrionaceae bacterium
GACGAAATTGCCGATCAGGATGAAGAAGAAATTCTTGGATAATTATTATGCTCGATAGTTTGCAAGAAATTCTCTACACCCTACGGCAAAACAAATTGCGCACCGGACTCACCGCCTTCGGCGTCTTCTGGGGTATTTTTATGTTGATGCTGTTACTGGGTGCCGGGCGCGGAATGCAAAACGGCGTCTATGAAGATTTTGGATCAGACGTGCTCGATTTCATTGTTGTGTATACAGAATCAACCTCAGTTGCCTACAAAGGAATGGGCTTGGGTCGACATATTCAATTAACCAACGATGATCTGGTTGCCATTAAACAACAAATCCCCAACGTGCGTTTTATCGCTCCGCAACGGTCCCAAAATGGAGTGTCCATCTCCTACGGACAGAAAAGTGCCAGCTTTGGTGTGTTTGGTGTACCCGATGAATATTTTGATATCAAAGAAAGTATTCCATTTAACCTGGGCCGTAAACCCAACATTTTCGATGATCGTGAATTACGCAAAGTGACGGTTATTGGCTCCGTGGTTGCAGAGCGATTATTTGGAAAGGACGTTGATCCGATTGCTAAGGATATTCGGGTGAATGGCGTGGTGATGAAAATTGTCGGCGTCTTTTATGATAAAAGTAATCGTGGGCGCGATTCAGAGAGAATATACATTCCCGAAACCACGCATCAAAAAATATTTGGCAACAGTAATGGATTGGATTCAATTTGGCTGCGCCCAACGTTGGGAACGGATGGATTTGCAGTAGAAAAACAAGTGATTGAATTATTGCAGCGGCGTCATTCGGTATCCCCTGAAGACAAGCGCGCCATTCGTTCATTTAACATGGCTGAACCCGCCAAAATGGTTAATGGTTTATTTTTTGGTATTAACGCCATTATCTGGTTTGTGGGCTTGGGTACCTTAACGGCGGGTGTGGTGGGCGTGAGCAATATCATGATTATCACTGTAAAAGAGCGTACGCGCGAAATTGGTATTCGCAAAGCCTTGGGTGCAACGCCGTTCAGTATAGTGAGCACACTGTTATTTGAATCCATATTAGTGACCGGCATAGCAGGTTATGCCGGTTTGGTAGTGGGTGTGGGCCTGTGGGAATTGATTTCCTTTGCATTGAACTCGGTGGGCGCGCAGTTGCCCTTTTTTAAAAATCCGGAAATTAATTTCCAGGCGGCAATTACCTCGGTGGTATTGCTGGTGATTATAGGCGCGGTAGCGGGATTGGTGCCGGCCCTGCGCGCGGCGAAAATTATGCCGATCGAAGCTATGCGTGCGGAGTAACAGGAACCACTGATGATAATCGATACTGAGAAGTGGCAAGAGATTTTTAAAACCCTCGGCCAACACAAACTGCGTACCTCCTTGACAGCCTTTGGTGTCTTCTGGGGCATATTTATGCTCACCCTGTTACTCGGCGCCGGCAAGGGACTGGAGAATGGCGTCAATGAAGGTTTCCCGCGCGTGCCTAATATTGTGTGGGTGTGGGTGCAGGGCAATACGCAATTACCCTACCAGGGTATGCCTATCGGCCGTCAGATTTCATTAAAACCGGAAGATGTTGCCGCCATTGAAAAAAATGTTCCCAGTGTTGGATTTGTTCGCGGGCAAAACTCCGTGGGTATCTGGAGCGGCACGCCACCTTATGCAGTACACAAGGATAGAAACGGTACATTCTTTGTGGAGGGAATCCACGCCCAAATGGAAAACATCAATTCATTGGCAATGATCGAAGGTCGCAGTATTAATGAGTTTGATGATCGCGAAAAACGCAAAACTGTGATCATTGGTACACGAGTACGCACGCAACTATTTAAAGAAGGTGAAAATCCGATTGGCGCCGACATCACTATCAACGGCATCAGCTTTAAAGTAGTGGGTGTATTTAAATCGCTCTCCAATGGCAACCAGCAGCAGGAAGAGGAAAAAATTTATATTCCCAATGACACCCTGCGCTATGCGTTTAACCAGGTGGGCTGGATTGGCAGTTTTGTGATTCAACCCAAACCGGGTTTGCATGCGCGGGTCGCGGAAGAGGATGTAAAAAAATATCTGGCCGAACTTAAAAAAGTTGATCCAAAAGACACTGGTGTATTTGGCAGTTTTAATTTGCAAAACGAATTCGACAAGATTGAAGGCCTGTTTACCGGCATTGCAGTGTTTAGTTGGGTAGTGGCCATTGGCACCATCATGGCCGGCGCGATTGGTGTAGGCAATATTATGTTAATCGTCGTGAAAGAGCGCACCCGCGAAATTGGTTTGCGTAAAGCCCTGGGGGCAACACCATCATCGATTAAGGGAATGATTGTGCAGGAATCTGTGTTTATTACTACGGTAGCGGGTTATCTGGGATTGGTGATTGGTGTATTAATTCTTGAAGGCGTAGCCAAATTACTTGAAGCCAGCGGCGGCAAGGCGGGCTTCTTCGGTAAACCGGAAGTGGATTTTGCTACCGCATTTGCCGCGCTGGTCGTATTGGTGATTTCCGGTTTGCTCGCGTCGCTAATGCCAGCGGCAAAAGCCGCGAGTGTAAATCCGATAGTCGCTTTGCAAGATGAATAAGGTTTTAGGAAAGTGGCACTGGGCTCGAAGTGAAGAACAGAGTTTGGTTTAAAACCATATGAGGCAGGGATGCCGATTTGAGCCTACATGGAAGTATTCACGGCGTGTTTTAAACCAAACTCTGTTCTTCACAGAACTCATTTAATAACTCAAATATTTTCTCAGTAATAGTTAAGAAGGACACCATGAAAAAGTTTATCTGGTACGCAGTTTTGGGTTTGATCGCTGTTGTGTTTGTTGGCACAGCTGTGTTCTTGTATAACAAATCCCAGGAGAAGCCGGTCACCTATACCTCGGATGCCGCGTTTAAAACGACTATTGTCAAAAAGACGGTGGCCGTCGGTAAAGTCATTCCGCGTCGCGAAGTGGAAATTAAATCGCAAGTATCCGGTGTGGTGGAAAAACTCTACGTAACTGCAGGCCAAGGTGTGAAGAAGGGCGATATTATTGCCAAGATCACCCTCGCACCTAACATGGTGATGCTCAACCAGGCGGAATCGCAATTGGAAACGGCAAAACTCAATTTGCAAAATGCCACGGTAGAATTTGAACGCCAGAAAAAGCTCTTTGCTGAAAAACTAATTTCAGCCTCGGAGTACAACAAATTCCTGCTGAATTACGATCTACAAAAAGAGGCGGTGACTTCTGCGGAAAACAATTTGCTGTTGATGAAATCCGGTGCCACCAAAAAATCCGATAAAGTTTCCAACATGATTCCCGCGACGGTTACTGGTATGGTGTTGGATCTGCCGTTTAAAGAAGGTGCATTTATCGTGGAGACCAGCTCTTTCGGTGCTGGTACAACCATTGCAACCTTGGCCGACATGAATGACATGATTTTTGAAGGAATGGTGGATGAATCGGAAGTGGGTAAAATCCGTGAAGGTATGGAACTGGTGCTGGATGTAGGTGCATTGGAAGGTGAGCCTTTCACCGCCATCCTGGAATATAT
>JAGKXA010000315.1 GCA_021151615.1 Cellvibrionaceae bacterium
CGGTTGCCAAAGAACATTTTGTTGTTGAACAATTCAAGGATTTCTTCCTTGGTAAATTTTCGTTCAATTTCAATGGATAAGAGGATTTCGTTAAACTTGCGTGAGAAGATTTGTTTGCGAGTGAGAAAGAAATCACGCGCCAACTGTTGAGTAATAGTACTTCCGCCGGATTGGATGGCGCCGGACTTTAGAATTTGTGATGCGGCGCGCAACATGCCTTTGAGAGAAACCCCATGATGCTCGAAGAACTCTGCATCTTCGGCGGAGAGGAGTGCTTTTATATAAAGAGGCGGTATCTGGTTGTAGGTAAGTGGAGTGCGACGTTGTTCGCCAAATTCACCAATAAGTTTACCGTCGCTTGAATAAACCCGTAACGGGGTCTGTAATTTAACCTCCCTCAAGGATTCAACCGAAGGTAGTTTGGGGCTCAAATATAAATAGAGACCTGCAAACGTCACCAGGGTAACACTGGTACCAGCCAGTAACAGCCAAAAAATAATGCCGAACAAGGATTTTTTACTGAACATTTTTTCTATGTGAATTAATGAGTTAGCGAATTCGCAGGAAGAGGCGCGCATTATACGGGCTTTTTGCCTGTTTACATATTCATCGGTTTGTTGCAGGCTTAAGTTAAAGTGCTATAACATAAACAACGTCTAAGTTACGGATATAGATAGAAAAATGGGCATTTTAAGTTTCCTCGAAAAGAAGGCAAAGCCGGTGATTGGGTTGGATATCAGCTCAACCTCGGTCAAATTGCTTGAACTCAGTCGCAGTGGCGATCGCTATCGCGTTGAGTCCTATACCGTAAAAGCCCTGCCGCCCAACGCGGTAGTGGAAAAAAATATTGCAGATCCTGCGGCGGTGGCTGAAGTAGTCCGCTCAATGGTCAAACAATCCAAAACCAAGTTGAAACACGCTGCGGTTGCAGTCGCGGGTTCGGCGGTGATCACCAAAATGATCGATATGCCCGCTGACTTGAATGACGATGCAATGGAGAGTCAAATCGCCGCAGAAGCTGATCAATATATTCCCTTCCCGCTTGAAGAGGTGGCCCTGGATTTTGAAGTTCAGGGTATATCGCCGCGCAATCCCGACCAGGTAGAAGTCTTGTTAGCTGCATGCCGTCGTGAAAACGTTGAAGTGCGACAACAGGTACTTGCTGATTCAGATCTGATTGCTGAAAAAGTGGATATTGAAGCCTACTGCATGGAGCGCGCTTTTGAGCTGATTGCCGAGCAGTTGGAAGATCAGGAGGGGCAGGTGGTCGCAATTATCGATATCGGCGCCACTATGACTACGCTGAGCGTGTTAGTTGATGGTAAAACCGTCTACACGCGTGAGCAATTGTTTGGTGGTCGCCAACTGACAGAAGAAATTCAGCGCCGTTATGGATTATCGCGTGAAGAAGCTGGTTTGGCCAAAAAGCAAGGTGGCCTGCCTGACGATTATGAAATGGAAGTTCTAACCCCCTTCAAAGATGCCGTAGTACAACAAGTTACTCGTTCACTTCAGTTTTTCTTCTCTGCAAGCCAGTACAACGACGTCGATTACATCATCCTTGCAGGTGGTGTAGCGTCACTTGAAGGATTGGTTGGTTTAATTGAGGAAAAATTGGGAACACAAACCGTAGTGGCAAATCCATTTGCGCGTATGTCTGTTTCCTCTCGAGTTAACGCGGTGTCCTTGGCGAATGATGCTCCGGCATTGATGATCGTTACTGGTTTGGCGATGAGGAGTTTTGACTAATGGCCAAAATTAACTTATTGCCCTGGCGTCAGGCCTATCGCGAAGAGAAGAAACGCGAGTTTTTAGGCATTTTTTTTGGTGTTGGTTTGGTGGCTGCGTTCGGTGCATATCTTTGGGTGTCCAGTGTGCAATCGGCAATTGAAAATCAGAATGCTAGGAATCAAATGCTTGCGCAAGAGATCGCCAAGTTGGATGCACAGGTCAAAGAAATTAGCGAAATAAAAAAGGTGCGTGATGATTTGTTGGCTCGAATCAAAGTGATTACTGATCTTGAGGGAACCAGACCGGTGATTGTACGTTACTTTGACGAACTTGCACGATCGATTCCTGATGGTGTTTGGGTAAGTTCGGTCGACCGTAAGGGGAATTTGGTAACTATTCAGGGAACGGCAGAGTCCTATAACCGTGTGGCTAGTTTTATGCGCAATCTCGAGTCTTCTGATTGGTATGCCTCTCCAAACCTGTCTTCGGTACAGGCTGCTCCCGAAGAAGGTGAGGATGCGAGTACTTTCAAAATGACGGTAGAAACCTCTGCTCCTGTTGATCCTGCTGCGGAAGCTGCCAAAACAGCAGGAGGAAAGAAATAATGTCATTTCAAGATTCTCTCGAACAGTTAAAGGATTTTGATGTTAATAATATTGATTTTGACAAGGTTGGTGTTTGGCCTTGGCCAGCTAAAGTATTTGTTTGCTTGCTTTTAGTGGCGCTGATTTTTGCTGTAGTTTACTACATGAAAATTAGCGATTTGAATTTGGAATTGGAATCTGTTGTTGCAAAAGAGCAGTCACTGCGAACCACTTTTGAAAAGCGCAGCTTTGAGGCAGCTAACCTGGATGCATACAAAGCACAAATGGAAGAAATGAAAGTAACTTTCGAGTCATTGTTGTCTCGATTGCCTGCGAAAACTGAGGTGCCGGGTCTCTTGGAGGATATTGGTACTCGGGGAAATGAAAGTGGCTTAACTAATGTCAATATTAATTTTCAGCCGGATGTTGTTGCTGAATACTACATTGAAGTTCCTATCAGTATCTCTGTGGATGGTGGCTACCACGATATGGGTGGATTTGTGAGCGGCGTGGCAGGAATGCCGCGTATCGTTACATTACATGATTTTACAATTGTGGCTTCCAAAGAGAGCCGTACTTTAAACATGAAAATCTCAGCCAAAACATATCGCTACAAATCTCAGGAGGCTGCCACTAAATGAAATGGTCGCTCTTAGTTTTTTATTTGTTTTGTGTGTTGGGGTTGGTTGGCTGTGGTCAGTCGCAACAACAAGATTTGATCGATTTTATGGAGGAGACCAAGCGTCGCCCCAAAGGACAAATCGAGCCGCTGCCGACTTTTAGTCCTTATCAGCCTTTTGCTTATAGCGCGATGACATTGCGTAGCCCGTTTGAAAAACCTATTCCTGTAGATGAGTCTGCCGCGAAAGGTGGTCGCGCCGTCGCGCCGGATTTGACGCGAGAAAAAGAATTTCTTGAGGGGTTTAATATCACGTCATTAAAAATGGTGGGTACTATTACCAAAAGTGGTCAGCTTTGGGCGTTGATTGATAATGGCGAAAACAGTGTTGTGCCTGCAACTATAGGAAATTATCTGGGGATGAATCACGGGAAGATCATTTCAACTGCTCCGTCGCAAATTGAAGTAATGGAAATTGTTGCGGATGGCTCTAACGGTTGGGTTGAACGTCCCAGAATTATTAAATTAGAAGAGAAGGAATAAGCGGACATGTGTGCTCTATTCACTCC
>JAGKXA010000084.1 GCA_021151615.1 Cellvibrionaceae bacterium
CCTGTGTATCGTATTCGCGCCCTTTCTGTAAGCCGGACTCTTCCAGCAAACGCTCCAGCACAACTTCCCCCCAGTTGCCTTGGGCTTTGGTATTGCCTTTTAGCGCTTGCGCGAGGTTAACGGCATCCTCACCAATTTTTTGCGCCTGCTTCTGTAGCTCGACCACCTGACCAGCCAAGCGATTGCGCTCGGCATTTTCTTTTTCGTAAACGTCTTCCACTTTTTTGCGAAACTCACTGAGCTGTAGTTTCAGCGGGTCCAGGGTGCTATCCAACAACGTCTTACTATTACTGCTGAATTGTTGTTGCTTATTATCAAAAATTTTATTGGCGAGGTTTTCAAATTCCTTGGCCAGGTCTGCCTTGGCGTTTTGCAACAGCGTCAACTGCTCGGCAAAATGCTTACGCTCCTGTTCAAGGCGAGTTTGCAGCTCAGTGGCATTTTTTTCCAACAGCGTCAATTGCTCATCTTTTCGCAGGGATTGCTGTTGCAACAGGTCAAAGTGGCGAGTCTTTTCGCGCAACGCTGCAGACTCCTGGCGACTATCACCCAGCTCTTGTTGCAGCAATTGCACTTGTTGCTGAGCCCCCTGAAACTGGACTTTCAGTTCCATTAATTGCTGTTTCAGCTGCGCAGACTCTTGCTGCAAGCTGGCCTCACGCAAGGCATGGGTATGCTGCACTTGCTGCTGGGCTGCCTCCAGCTCAAAGGTTTTAGCCAGTATCGCCTGCTCCTGGCGACGCCCCAGCAGCCAATAGACCAACACGGCACCAGTTACCAATCCCGCCAAAGCTGAGAGAAGAAGAATAAGGGATGAACTCACAGGAAAACTCCAAAATGCAAACACCGCTAGGCATTATTGGCCCCGGCCGTTAAAATCGGCGGCCATTTTAGCAATACTTGCCCCTCTTCAGGCGATTTGATTAGTCCGCACATGACCGATTCCCTAAGTAGCTCTACTCATACCCATACCGCCTCAAACCCCGAAGCACGCGTTTTGGTGTTCGATTCCGGTGTTGGTGGCCTGAGTGTAACCCGTGAAATCCAGCGGCGTTTGCCGGGCCTATCGCTGATTTATGCTTCAGATAATGGCTTTTTTCCCTATGGCACCAAGGGTGAAGCCGAGTTGATTGCGCGGGTGGACAAGGTTATTAATGCCCTGCTGCGGCAATACCCGGTCGATATTCTGGTGATCGCCTGTAATACCGCGAGCACCCTCACCCTGCCCCATTTACGCAGCCAATTGAGCCTGCCGATTGTTGGAGTTGTTCCTGCCATTAAGCCCGCTGCTCAGCAGACCCAAACGGGTGTCATAGGTCTACTCGCCACACCCGCCACTGTTGCGCGTCCTTATACCCACGAGCTGATTCGTGAATATGCACCTCGATGTGAAGTGATTTCCCTGGGTAGCAGCGAACTCGTACAAATTGCGGAGCAAAAATTACGCGGCGAGCCGATTGAACACGCGGCGATTGCGCAAATACTCCAACCATTGGTCACCCACACGCAATACGCACAGATGGATAAACTGGTCTTGGCCTGCACTCACTTTCCCTTATTGAAGGAAGAATTAACCGCAGAGCTACCCGCGACTGTCCAAATGATTGATTCTGGCGAAGCTATAGCGCGAAGAGTTGAGTACTTGTTGCAAGGTAGAACGGTAAATACTGCAAAACAACTGCAGAACCTTGCCGTGTTTACCAAAAAAACGGCAGAAGCTGAGCAACTTGCACCAGCGTTAAAAAATTTTGGGATTTACCACCAGAGTTATTTAACGATTTAAATAACCTCCGATTAAACAACTAGCCATTAAACAACTCGCTATTAAATAACTCGCATAAAAAAATCCCCGTCGCAGATAACGACGGGGATTTTTTATCGCCTCAACGTATTAGCTGACCAAACGCAGCTCATGACCATCGGGTTGCAGGTGACGCAAAATATCCATACTGGTAATAACGCCCACCGCGATTTTATGCTCGGTGACAACCACACGGTGAATATTATTACGCACCATTACCGCCGCCACTTCGCTTACGCTGGCATCCTGCCGCACAGTAATAATTTCTTTTTGCATAATTTGATGCACAGTGCAGTTTTGCTCGGCGCGGCCGCTCCACTCACGCAAACTGGTTTCATCCAGATCAATTTCGCAGCTTTCGCGATAATAATTGCGCAGGGCTTCGCGACGGCGACTTTCATCCATATTGCTGAATTTGAAAATATCCGACACGGTTACCACGCCAACCAATTCGTGGTCAGACGCAATAACCGGTGCACCGGAAATACTGTGCTTGATAAAAAAGTCGGCCAGGCGACGAATAGTCCAGCCTTCATAGGCGCTTAGCAAGGTTTTACTCATAATGGTCTTGGCAGTAGCACTGTTATTATTGGTCGCAGACATATCAGGTTCCTCGTGCAGGTTTTTCATGCTGAAAAGGGAAACGCCAGATAAGTATTGATCGTTTATCCTGGTTAGTTGTGTCCAAGCGTGTTAATTGCTACCCAACTTTTAGATTTATTTGATATTAAATAATCATTAATAAAACCAAAGTAATAAAAAACCGCCGTCAGTTAACTGATGGCGGCTTTCAACGATCAATAAATCGATAACAAACAGTGTAACAACGAGGCAATTACAAGTCAGTAATTGGCTTGTATCTAGGTACCAGCAATCGCATTACAAACCAGGCAATCAGGTAGGCGGTTGCGCAGATTGCAAACATGATGGTGTAACCCATGGTAATATTGCCCACTTTTTCAAAGTGATCGAATAATCCACCACCCAACTTATTCAGCAATACACCGCCCATACCGCCGGCAAAACCACCAATCCCGACGACGGAACCCACTGCCTTTTTCGGAAACATATCTGACACAGTAGTAAAAATATTGGCTGACCAGGCTTGGTGAGCTGATGCGCCCACGGCAATCAGCAGGATTGGAATCCACACAGAAATGTGCCCCAAAGGTTGGGCCAACAACACCACCAAGGGGAACAATGCAATCACAAACATCGCCGTACGGCGCGCATTAAACGCGTCCATGCCCTTTTTAATGAAGTATCCAGGGAATGCCCCACCACCAATACTGCCGAACATGGTTAGTGTGTAAATAAGCGCGATAGGTAAAGCAATTTCGGTTTTTTCCATTCCATACTGCTTACCCAGATAAATAGGCAACCAAAACAGGAAGAACCACCACACACCATCGGTCATAAATTTACCGAAGGCAAATGCCCAGGTTTGACGATAGCTGAGCAAGGTAAACCAGGAGGTTTTTACTTCCTCCTCCACAGCTTCACTTTCAGCAACGTCAGAGTTGATATAAGCGCGCTCGGAATCACTCAAACGCTTTTGCTCACTGGGTTTGTCGTACCACACCCACCAGAAGACAATCCACGCGAGACCGATAACCCCGACAATAATAAATGCCCACTGCCAGCCCCACATCACACCAATAACCGGCACCGTCAAAGGCGCAAGGATGGCACCTACGTTAGCACCTGAGTTAAAGATGCCTGTGGCAAAGGAGCGTTCTTTTTTGGGGAAGTATTCGGCAGTTGCTTTAATGGCCGCAGGAAAGTTACCTGCCTCGCCAAAGGCCAACACCGCACGGGCAATCATAAAACCGGCAACCGAATAGGCAGTAATAGCTGCTACCCCATTAACCGTTCCGCCAGCCTCATCAATATCGGCTAATCCCAACCAACTCAAAAGGGTATAAAAGCCGGCGCCCATGTCGTATGCAAATGCGTGAATTGCCGCACCTATAGACCAAATGGCAATGGCGATGATGTAACCATTCTTGGTGCCGAACTTGTCGATGAAACGACCGGCAAAAATCATGGAGATTGCATAAACAAAGGTAAAAAGGGCAGTGATATTGCCGTAGTCGTTGTTATTCCAATGGTAGAGTTGCATCAACTCGGGAGACAGCAGGCTTAATACCTGACGATCGAGATAGTTAACCGTGGTAGCGAAAAACAACAGACCACAAATAGTCCAACGGTAGTTGCCAACGGACTGTTGGCCAAGGGCGGTTTGCTGGTTCATAAGGTCACATGCTTATAGTTATGGAATACAAAGGGAATCATAGCCGCGTGCGCAATATCGTTAAAAGTCACGTTGGCTAACGAAACACTCACCTGTTTGTATTGACCTTAAGTGCCGGGGTGTGTCTGCATTGATACCAATGAAGCATTTGCAGCTAAAGTATTTGGTACTATTTATTATTGGGCGAAAATTAGCATGTTTCCCTCCACCAAACAAGCCGCAAGATTTGTAAAGTCTTTATCCAACAACTACTTACCTACTGACTTATAACCAGAAAACCTATTGTTGCTGCAACAATAGTTCCTCCCTCCCTTTGAAAAAGGGAGGGATTTAGAATTAGGGAGGGATTCAAATAAAGGGCATAATTACCACACACCAATAACGCCAGAAAAAATCATGGTCGATACCTATTTCGATATAACCCCTTACCTGCCCGCCATTGATAATGGCGAACTGATCATCACCGCCAACAACCGCCTGCGCAACCACATGCTGCGCGCTTACGGCAAACAGCAAACCCAAAATGTCTGGGTCAGCCCACGTATTTATTCGCTGAGCCAGTGGATTGAGTTTCATTGGTCGCAGTTGCAGCGTCGTGCCTATGCACCAGCCGCGCGCCAAATTATTAATAACCTGCAGCGCCAGGCCTTGTGGGAAAAAATTATCAGCCAATCTTCGCTCGCTGCTGCCCTATTGCAACCCGGGCCACTGGCGCAAGCGGCAGACAGCGCTTTGCACAACCTGGAGTTGTGGCAATTAACAGAAGGGGATGTGCGCACTGCCGAGCCACAATTAAATGTGGCGAGCAATAGTTATTGCTGGCTCACCTGGCTGGGCGAATTTCGCGCGACGCTTGCATCACTGGGATTTATAACCCAGGAAAATGCCATCACCATTTTGGCCGATACATTTAAACAAGGTTTAATTTCACAAGAGACGGCAATTCATCTCACCGGTTTCGATGATATTCCCCCGCTGCATCAGGATCTAATTAACAGCGCCTGCCAGCGATTAAATAGCATCAAAACGGAAAACCGGTCTGCGCAATTGCTACGCACTGAAACCACTACCAATGAACAGGAAATTCGCAGTGCAGCGCTCTGGAGTAAACAGCAACTGGAACAAAACCCGGAGGCAATGATCGGCATAATTGTGCCTAACCTCGGCCAATGCCGTGATCAAGTGGAACGCATTTTTGTCGAGGTTTTCGAACCACTGGCATATTTACCGGATCAACCGCGTTACACATTGCCGTTTAACTTTTCTGCTGGCACACCGCTGGGTACGACACCAATTATTGCTGCCACTTTGGATTTACTGGAATTGCAAAAATCCAGTTGGGATCTGGAAAGCATTTGCCACTTGTTGTTATCGCCGTTTTTTGGTGATGCCGATAACGAGTTGGTATTGCGCACTCATTTAGTTACTGCACTGCGCAAGCAAGGAAAATTTACAATTAGCCTGAGCGATATTCGCTACTTCTGTAAAAAAATTTCTGATCAGCTAGGTATTGCCGGAAACGATGTGGGGTTAAGCACGCGCTTAATCCAATTGGAAAATTATCGCCGCCAAACCTATGGCAACCACAGCGCACACTACTGGACTGATTTTTTCCAAACCCATTTGAATTTGCTTGGCTGGCCTGGTACACGCCGGCTGGATAGCCAGGAGCACCAACAACTCAGCCAATGGAACAGTTTGTTGGAAAATTTTGTGCAGTTGGACAACACCGGCATTCAATTTTCCTATCTCGCCGCCGTGCAACAATTGCGCACCATCGCAGGGAAAACGCCCTTCCAGGCACAAACACCCCATTCGCCGATTCAAATCCTCGGTGCACTGGAAGGCGCCGGATTGCAATTCAGCCACTGTTGGGTGATGGGCTTGCACCACCGCCAATGGCCACCAGTGCCTGCACCTAATCCGTTGTTGCCCACCAATTTGCAGCGCAGCCATAAAATGCCGCACGCCAGCGCAGAACGCGAACTGGAATTTGCGCGCGCGCTTACGGCTCATTATCGCCAATGCGCGCCGCAAGTTATTTTTAGTTCGGCGCACAACGATGAAGACAGCGAACTTAGCCCCAGTGCCTTAATACGCAGCTGGCCGCTCACGCCTGTACAGCAATTAATTACCGATGATCAAACTGCAAGCACACTTAACTACCAGCAGATAGCCGCACAACAAACGCTGCAAACCATTCACACCGCACAGGCACCCGCATTAAATATTGCACAAGAACCGGTGCGTGGCGGCGCGAACTTATTTAAAGAACAAGCCGCCTGCCCGTTTAATGCCTTTGCGCGCCTGCGTTTGGGCGCAACACGCATCGATGATCCCATTGCCGGTTTCTCGCCCATTGAACGCGGCAATTTATTGCACGATGCATTGGCGGTTATCTGGCGCGAATTAAAAACCCAGGCAAGGTTATTGGCACTGGATGATGACGCACTCACCAATCTGGTAAATAACACGACCCAAGCCGCTGTCGATGCCGTCAAACAAAAACGCGGTGCCAGCATTGGTGTTGTCTACGCCCAGCTCGAACAAGAGCGTTTGCAACAATTGATTCTGGAATGGCTCGCACTGGAAAAAACGCGCCCGGCTTTTAGTGTGATTGCAATTGAAAAGGAAGTTGAAATCAGTTTCGCCGGATTACCGCTGAAACTACGCATTGACCGTATCGACCAGTTGGAACACAGCGGTGAACTAATCCTGATTGATTACAAAACCGGTAGCCCCAGCGTTAAAAGCTGGCAAGGTAATCGTATGGATGAACCACAATTGCCGCTTTACGCCGTCACCGCCGAAAACGCAGTATCAGCTATCAGCTTTGCGCAGGTTAACGCCAGGGCGATGACATGGCTAGGCACCGGCGAATTGCAAATCCAGCACCCGGGTATCGATGCCGCAAAAATTAGCTGGCAAGAACAAATGGACCTCTGGACACAGGATTTACAACAACTCGCCCAGGCATTTATTCAAGGCGATGCGCGTGTGGACATGAAAAATTCAACTGCAGCACAATATGCTGAAGATTTATTACCGCTCAACCGCTTACTGGAACAGGATGCGATTGAAAACTTCCTGCTGGTTAAGGGGGGAGCCAACTAATGTCGCAATCAAGTTTTGACTTTGAATCACCCGCCCAACATTCGCCGACAGCAACAGGTAGCCAATCCTCAGACAATCAATCTGCAAGTTATCAACACGCAAGTCATCAACCAATAGACCAACAGGTTCGTTTTGAAGCATTAAACCCGCACAAATCCTTTGCGGTATCGGCACCTGCCGGCTCGGGAAAAACCGGATTATTAACCCAGCGCTTGCTCACACTGCTCGCGTATTGCGAACAGCCGGAAGAAATTCTCGCAATTACCTTTACGCGCAAAGCGGCCGGCGAAATGCAAGACCGGATTATCCATGCCCTTTGGCAAGCGGAGGAGAATCCCCAACCGCAGGATCCGCACGCCCTGCGCACTTGGCAACTCGCGCAAAAAGTGCTGGAGCGCGACCGCGAATTGCAATGGAATTTGTTGCAAAGCCCGCAGCGCCTGCGCGTGCAAACTATCGATAGTTTGTGTCGCTCCATTACCAAACAATTACCACTCGCCAGCGGAATTGGTGCGCAACCGGATACATTGGAAGATCCCGAGCAAGCCTATCGATTGGCAGTGCGCGAATTGTTTAAATTGCTCGAGCAAGATTCGCCCTTCCGCGATGATTTAGCGCGCCTGCTGCGCCATATGGATAACAATCTGAATGCCGTAGAAAATTTATTAACCAGCTTGCTTGCCAAACGCGAGCAATGGTTAGGGGTTCTCTTGCAAGCCCGCCATGAGGATGCACGCCGCTATCTGGAAAATGTTTTACAGTTGGTTATTCGCGAGCACCTGGAATTACTGGAAGCAGCGCTGCTCTTACACAGCAGCGAAATTTGCAGCATCGCCGATGCGGCGGCGACCAATCTGCAACAGGAAGGTGATCGCAAAAATCGCATCCATGAATTGCTTGGTATTCGCGGACTACCTGCGGCAGAAACGGGAGCAATGTCCGAGTGGCTCGCCCTTGCCGATTTATTGCTAACCAACAGCGGCACCTATCGCGCGCGCTTGACCAAAGCAGAAGGTTTTCCTGCCGGCAAAGAAAATGCGGAATTAAAAAATCGTTTTAGTGATTTGATTGCCGCAATTACCGATACCTCACCCGAGACAGAACAATTCCTCCATGAAGTACGTGCATTACCCGCACCACATTATGCTGAACACCAATGGCAGTTGTTAGATAGCCTTACCAGTATCCTGCCGATTTTAGCGGCGCAACTGACGCTGGTATTTAAACAGCTCAGCGCCACAGACTACACCGCCATCAGCCAGGCCGCACTCATTGCACTGGGCGATGAAGATTCCCCGAGTGACCTGGCCCTGCAACTGGATTATCGCATTCGCCATATTCTGGTGGATGAATTCCAGGATACCGCCAGCCCGCAGTTGGAACTGCTTAAAAAATTAACCAGTGGCTGGCAAGCCGATGATGGCCGCACATTACTTATTGTGGGTGACGGCATGCAAAGCTGCTATGGCTTCCGCAATGCCAATGTCGGTTTATTTCTGGATGCGCGCCAGCAAGGCATTGGTTCAGTTGCACTGAAAGCACTCGACCTGCGCGTCAACTTTCGCTCGCAAGCGGGTGTCGTTAACTGGGTCAATGACATATTTAAAAATGCATTCCCCACCCAGGATGACATTAGCCGCGGCGCTGTCAGCTATTCTCCGTCTGTTGCCTTCAAACCGGAATTGGATCGCGCACGGCACGGTGATGCGGTGCAGTTTCATATCAGCAGCTATGTATCACAAGATCCGTCATCAGAAAAAAATGATGGTGACGATGAAGAAAGTTTTTCTCGAATGCCAAACCCACGACAGATTGCGCAATGGCAGGAAGCAGAAAAAGTGGTCGATATTGTGCAAGAAGCGCGTCGTAAAAATCCGGATGACAGCATCGCTATACTGGTGCGTACACGCAATCACTTACAAAAAATATTACCTGCATTAAATGCAGCAGGGTTAAGTTATCAGGCCACCGAAATTGATCGCCTCGCAAGTCGCATGGCAATTATGGATTTATTGTCGCTCACGCGCGCACTCTTAAACCCGGCGGATCGCATCGCCTGGCTGGCAATTTTGCGTGCCCCCTGGTGCGGGCTGGACAACCATGATTTGCATCGCGTTACCACTGCACCGCTCAACGAACTAAATCCACGCACCAGTGAAACTGCCTTTGGAATCATCTGGCCGCAACTCCAGCACTATTCAAGTATTTCCGGAATTAGTCATGCTGGCCAACAAATTCTCGCGCGGGTTGTTCCACTATTGCAGAAAGCACTGGCAGAGCGCTACCGCAAACCTTTGCGGCAATGGATTGAAGGCCTGTGGTTGGCACTAGGCGGACCAGCCACATTATTGGATGACGATGATCGCGATAATATCCAGAGTTTTTTTGCGCTATTGGACAAACACCAGCAAGGTGGCAGCATTCGCGACTGGCAAGCTTTCCATCAGGCTATTGAACGTTTATTTGCGGCCCCACAGGCAGATGCCGATGCGCGCCTGCAAGTCATGACGATCCACAAATCCAAAGGATTGGAATTTGATACGGTAATTATTCCCGGCCTGGATCGCAGTGCTCGCAAAGACGATAAACAATTATTGCTCTGGCAGGAGCGGATCAATCATCAGGGGGAAAAACAATTATTGTTGGGGTCACTCGCACCTACAGGTAAAGAAGACAGCCTTTACACATTTATGCGGCGCGAACAGGAAAAACAACAAGCCTTTGAATCCACACGACTGTTGTATGTCGGTTGCACCCGCGCGATTAAACAATTGCATTTAATTGCCTGTATTAATAACAAAGAAGAAGAACTGCAAGCACCAGCGAAAAATTCGCTACTGCATAGCATTTGGCCACTGGTTAAAGAGCAGGCCAATATTATTACTGGCAGCAATAAATCCATACCCACCGCAGAGAGGAATTCATTCATCACTGACCAACCCGGGTTGCAACACATTTTGCGCTTGCCGCCGCAATGGCAATTACCTGCATTGCAGGAAGTCACCCTATTAAAAAAATATCGCGGCCATGAATATGATTTGAGTACAAACGAAGAGTCGCTCACAGAGCACCCGCAAAATCCGCTCAACCTGCCCGAACTCGAAACGACTGCCGCACGCCTCGCTCGCCATACCGGCACAATCATTCACTCAGCCCTGCAAGCCCTTGTGGAAAATAAATTAGTGACCGCAACCGAATGCGTGCCCGCAGATAGCTTTATTAATCAACAATATGCCTTCTGGAAAATCCAACTCCAACAACCGGGTTGGAACGGTGAACACTTGCAACATGCCCTACAAAAAATCAGCACAGTTATTACTAACACATTGAACAGTGAAACGGGCCGTTGGTTACTCAACTGTGAACACACACAAAGTGCATGCGAGTTATCGCTGATGCAAAAGGACCAGCAGGATGTCAAAGAATCCATTATCGACCGCACGTTTATTGCCGAAGGAATCCGCTGGATTGTGGACTACAAAAGCAGCGAACCGGAAACCGGAGAAACACTCGATGCCTTCTTCGCACGCGAAATGGAAACTTATAAGGGGCAGCTACTGCGCTATAAAAAACTTATCGCAACAACAGAAACATTGCCGATTAAAACAGCCTTATATTTTGTTAGCTGCGGAAGATTAGTAGAGTTACCCTAATAAATTAGCGTTTCTAACTCTATTCAGAAGCAGCATGCCATTTCAACGACAATCAATCTACTTCATCGTGCTTACTGGCAGCTCCAGCAATGCCTCAGACAGAGTCACGTCTACCATCATAACTTCTCACGCGTCGCTTTAACCAGAAACTCGCCCTACCGAAAATTAATACTGCAATAAAATAAAGATGCCTTGGTGAAAACCCGTCTCTTTCAAGTATCTTCAGAAAAATTTTATCCGCTTGCACACGAGAAATATCAGGGTTCAAAGTTAAAAACTGGCAAAGTACATCGTGTATTAATGAGGCATAGTAAGTTTTTGGTTTTTTGGTGTCATGATTGGGCGCTCCATCCGGAGTACCTATAAGAATATCGAATACAGACCACTTCGGAGTACAACCATCCCAAGCATACCCCTTAAAAACAATGGCCATTCCATTACTTTTTATCTCCAACCACTTATTGTTGTGTTTGTCGAAAAATACATAGTTTTTAGCCCACCCCGAAGGCAAAAAATCACTAATATCGTAACTATAATCATGATCCAATATATAAATCCAACGAATCTTCTTGAAAGACATATTCACTCCTGGAATTAATCGAATGAGGCAGTTCTGGAACGTCGATGTGCCATTAAAGAAATCTTTAAAGCAAATAGAAAACTACCTAATGGAGGTTAAATATTCATCCCCCAAGTGGGAGGCAAAATCAGAGCTTCATCCCTTTACCAGCATTTAAAAAGCGGATAGGCAATCACTAACGGCGTTTAGGATATGCCATCTCCAATAAAACATGGCGCCATATACGTCTCCAATTCACCAAAGAATTCGAAAAATTCCGTTTCATAAAGAGCGTACCGGTTTTCCAGGATCTCTGTCGCCTGCGCAAGGTTAGCCGGGCGTCTCAGACGCAGGTCAATGCGCCCCAACGCAATTTCAACACCGGAAATATCCTTATAGGTCTCAAAAATTTTGTGGGTAAACATTCGTTGAAATTTATAGAATATTTCTTCAGGGATTTTACCCTGCACGGTTAACAGGTCTAAATAAAAGCCATTGGAAAATTCACTCAAACTGAGCGCGGAATAGTTAGCCCAATTTTTTGCCAAAAAATGGTCATAAAAAACGTCCGTTAGAATACCGCCGAACCGCCGATAGTTTGCAGGCATACGGCTAATGCTGTTTTTTACGATGGGATGAGAATCGGTAAAGGCATCGATTGCTTTGTGGCAACTGATACCTTCCTGATAAGGAGAGGAAAACTTTTTCAATTCAGTAATTGAAACCAGATCCGGCAATATATTACCCACTCGAAACTCAATATTCGGTTTGGATAAATAGGCGTGCGCCAGCCAGTTCATGGATTAAACGGTACCTTTTAGAAACGCAGGATACGCATTAATCTTTTGCATCAGCCTATTCGCCAGCGTCTCGTTACTTGCACCCAGCTGATCCAGAATGTATTGCGCTTCTTTTTGATAGGAAAGAATTTTTTCATCATTCCAATAAAATGGCGGGTGATAAAGATTGGTAATACGGTCTGCCAGCTTCACCATCCAGATTTCTTTAGGCCGCAATTTTATCCGGGCAATAGAATCCTTCATTTGCGTCTGTTTGTCGGGCAGGCTTTCATTTTTAGATAAAGCCTGCACTCCGTCAGTGACTGCTTTACCAAACAGTTCACAAACCTCTTCGTAAGTAGCAAACACCCATGCTTGCTGATAAATATCAGCAGACCATAAATTTGGCATACCGTCTCATCCTCAACTTGTTAGCAACTAGGTGCCAAGCGGTGAAATGCACATCTAATTACCATTTACTATCGAGTTCTTTGCCAGAGATAAAACCCTAGCCACATAAAACCAGCAGAAAAGAGCAAGCCTATATAGTGGGATTTTTTCACTCCGGTTACTAATACTGAATCCGTATAATCCTGCGGGTTTACATAAACCTTAACGGAATTATCGACTACCCTAACCTCATCAGTTCGACTAATTCCGTAACCTATACGAGTCCCCTGATATTTTTTCCCATCTATTTCATAAGTGTATTTCAGCCAGTTGGTACGAAATAATGTGGCACTCCGGTCTTGTTGACCACTTTCCATAATCCCTGAATAAACCCGCCAATATTCAGCTGACTGGGTCTTGATGATATTCTTGCCGGTAATCAAAAAGAAAAGTCCCGATGCCAGGATACACAAGCCAAAAAAGAATGAGCGTAAGCGCTGGTATTTTTTCTCAATCTCCGAATTCATTAACGCAAGGCCTCACAAAAAAATTTACTGCCACAGGAATAAAAAGATGCAGGTGTTCATCGCAATATTAAACACCATATGCGACAAAATGCCGATATAAATACTGCCAATTCGTGCCCTTAACCAAGCGAACATCCAGGCAACCAGAAACATCAACACAAACCAGAGCGCGCCGGACAAGGGTAAATAGGCTAAACCGGCTTCGGTTTTTATAATGCCGTGGTGCACCTGGTGAATCAGGGCGAAGAGAGTGCACTCAATAACCGTACTGGTATTGATACTGAATTGTTGTTCCAGTGTTTTTTGCAATTGGCCACGATAAAAAATCTCTTCACCAACAGGACTAAACAGCATTGCTGGAATGGTAAAAATCAGGCTGAGCATCCAGAAGGACATGGCAGAGGTATCCATCATTGCCTTATAGCTATTGCCGATATTTACAAACCAGTTATCTACCGCCATGCCAAACAACAAATAACCCAGCACAAAACAAAAGAACGCAGCACCAAGCCCAGTGGTTATGGCGAGCAAGTAGCGCGAGTTGGTATCTGGTCGTTGCAATCCAATTTGACGACGACCATCAGCAGTCAATAACACCCAGGGCAATATCGCCATAAGGCAAAAACTGAGCGGCAATACCCAGCGCATTGAAGACGGCCCCAATACACCCAGCGCGCGAACTGCACTAAACCCAATGACCAAAACACTGATAAGAATGAGCGAGGCTTTGGCTGAGACAAACTTTTTATACAAAATAGAGTCCTTTATAAGTAAACAGCTTGCCAGGTAAAACCGGTTTGACGCGAGTTATAAAAACCTGGATTCAACCCTTAAGCGATAGGCGGACTTAGGCTATTAATATTCAGCGCAAGAGACAAGCGCTGGAGAATATTTTTTATGCAGAACAAGAGAAAGGTTTAAGCAGGATTCAGGAGAGGCGCGCCATGTGAATTTCACATAACGCGCGCAAATATCGAACAGAAAAAGTTAGTCAATAAACAAGGTGCCGAGGTAAAACAAACCACCAGACAAACAAATCGTCGCCGGCAAGGTAAATACCCATGCAAGCAAAATGGTTTTCACAGTACTGAACTGCAAACCGGATTTGTTGGCCACCATGGTACCGGCTACAGCAGAGGACAATACATGCGTGGTAGACACCGGCATACCCGTTACACTCGCCACACCAATCGCCGTTGCAGCGGTAATTTGTGCAGACATACCCTGCGAATAGGTCATGCTGCTTTTACCAATTTTCTCCCCCACGGTAAACACAATGCGCTTCCAGCCCATCATAGTTCCCAAACCCAACGCCAGAGCAACTGCAATAATTACCCAGAAAGGTGCGTATTCGGTGGTTGCTGTCAGATCTTTGCGCAAGCTATCCAAATCGGATTTTTCTTTGCTGTTAAAACCGTCTAGCTTAGATACTTTTTTCGCCGCATCATCAATACACAACAACAAACGGCGAATATTGCGACGCTCACTCAATTCCAGATCGCGGTATTGGGTCATGCCCTGCATTTGAGTGATTAGCGCGTTAATCACCAACATGCTCTCTTTGGCATTACACTTAAAAGTCTCTGGCAAGCCGCCATTGGCCGAAGCGTTGACATCGATCACCGAGCTTACCTTGACTGCGTGCTCTTTATAGAAAGCCTGCAAATGCGCTGCTGCATCGCGCGTGCGCTCTACCTGATATTTGCTGCTATCGAGGTTCAATACAAATTGTGCAGGAGCCAAACCAATCAGAACCAACATAATCAAGCCAATACCTTTTTGGCCGTCATTGGAACCGTGCACAAAACTTACTCCCATGGCAGACGCCACCAGCGTGACCCGCGTCCAGAATGGCGGGTGTTTTTTACCATCAATTTGCTCGCGCTCTTGTGGGGTTTTATGAATTTTTGGACCGGTGAAGATTTTTTTCAACAGCAGTAATACCAGCGCCGCCACACCAAAACCCACCAGCGGGGAGATCAGCAAGGAGAGCATAATATCGATAGCTTTTTTAACATTAACGCCTTCACTGATTGGGATATCTGCAATCAGTGCATTCGCCAGACACACACCCAGCAGGGAGCCAATCAGGGTATGAGAACTGGACGCGGGAATGCCGAAATACCAGGTACCCAGGTTCCACACAATGGCAGCAGCCAACAGGGAAAACACCAGCACCATGCCGCGCACCGAGGTGATGTTTAGCAACATATCCACCGGCAGCAGGTGCACTATTGCGTAGGCGACACCCAATCCTCCGAGCATTACACCCAGAAAGTTAAAAATACCTGAAGCAATTACTGCCAAATGAGGACTCATTGCCTTGGTGTAGATGACAGTAGCTACCGCGTTGGCGGTATCGTGGAAGCCATTAATGAATTCGTAGGCAAGAACGAAGGCGAGCGCCAAAAAAAGACTGGCCCCCATGAAAAAACCGAGCCCGGTGAACATTTCTAACATAGGTTATCCGCTTGACTGAGAAGATCGATCTGAATACCACCCTCTCCCTGTGGTTTTACCACCCCGTGTGCGCCGGTTTTTCCCGTCGCAACGGGCGCGCATTATGATGTTTTTGTGACAGTAAATCGACCTTTTAGCGATTATTTAAGGCAAAAATACCGGCCGCTTAAGCCCTCGGTAAGCCGATAGACTGGCAATAAAAAAGCCGCCTCAATCACTCGAGGCGGCTTTCTTGTCATCGCATCCGGAACGGATGGCTAGTAATTACAGACCAACAACATTCTCAGCTTGCGGGCCTTTTTGGCCTGGCTTAACGTCGAACTCTACTTTTTGGCCTTCTGCCAGGGTTTTGAAACCTGAGCCAGTGATAGCGCTGTAGTGAACGAATACGTCTTGACCTGCTTCGCTCGCGATGAAACCGAAACCTTTAGACTCATTGAACCACTTAACGGTGCCAGTACTTCTAGCCATGATAAACCTCGATGCTCTAAACAAAATAATAAATTGAATACCCCAAGAGGAGCTTAGGCTGGCGAATTCAGATGTTACTTATGAAGAACAATACGAGGTGCTAATAGATCTACTGCTAGAACAACGGATAGGACTTACCATAAATAATGCTGCAGAAGGGCCAGCT